>CAKPIG010000001.1 GCA_934162255.1 uncultured Clostridia bacterium
GAAATCGCACAAAAAGACAAAAGAATAAAAGTTATACACAAAAAAAATGAAGGAATTTGTAAAACAAGAAATAAAGGAATTGAAGTAGCCAAAGGCGAGTATATTATGTTTGCAGATAATGATGATATTATAGAAAAAAATATGTTACAAGAATGTTATGAGATGATTAAAGAAAATGATGCTGATATGCTTAAATTTGGAAGAAAAACATTGTATTTGAATGATGAAAATATATTAAAGACTGATGTTAAAAAGTATGAATTTCAAATAATGGATGAAAATAAAATAAAAAACAATGTATTAAATTTAATATATAATAAAATATTAGTTTGTGTATGGGATGGAATTTATAAAAGAAATATTATACCTTTTTTTGATACAGAATTTAAAAAAGGTGGAGAAGATATAGATTTCAACTATAAAGTAATAAATAAAATAAAAAAATTAGTTATAAGTGATAAAGTGTATTATAATCACTATATCCGTGATGGATTTAGTACTTCTACAAAATATAATGAGGAAAGAATTGATAATACAATAAAATTGTTAGATGAATTCAAAAGTTTGTGCTATAATAAAAATTGTTTAGAAAATGAAAAATATAATTTGATACAAATAAGAGATTTTCTTAATGCAATTATAATACAATTTAATTCAAAACAATTTGATAAACAATATCATGAAAAAAAAGAGATATTAAAAAATATAAAATTTGATTTTAAAAGATGTAGTTTCATAAAAATGATGAAAATATCAAAAAAATACACACTTGAATATATATTATTAAAATTAAGGATGTATAGATTTTTGTTTATTTTACCAAAGTTAAAAAATATGAGGAGTTAGATATGGTAATATATGCTGTTTTTATAATAATAGTTTTTGTTTTACTATGTTTTGTAAAAAAAGATAAATATAATATATGGGATTTTATAGTTATATCTGTTTTAGTATGTTTTTCAGGATTTAGATATAGAGTTGGAACAGATTATGTAATGTATGAAAAAATATATATGAATATGGATATGATTCCGGCCACCTTATTTCGAACTGGAATAGGATATTATTATATAACAGGTTTTTTACATAAATTAATTCCCAACACGGCTGTACCAATGTTTTTTATAATTTCTTTTTTAACGAATACTTTAATATATAAATTTTGTAAAGAAAAATCTGATAACCCTGGATTGTCCATATTTATGTATATATGTTTAGGATTCTATCCAGGATCTTTCAATATTTTTAGGCAAATGTTGAGCTTAGCATTGACTTTATATAGTTATAAGTTTTTGGAACCAAAAAAATATTTTAGATATGCAATTTTTTGTGTTTTAGCAATTTGTATTCATCAATCATCAATATTTATTATTGTAATGATGATTATATTTAACAAAATATGGAGAAAAAAATTAAATGCAAAAATATTATTTGCAATAGGACTTGGAATGCTAGTAATTTATCAGACAATATATAAATTTTTAATTGTTAATATTGGATTTATTTCAATATACAATAATACAGAACAATATGTTGCTGGACTTGGAACTTATCTGCAAATACTAATATATGGTTTTTTATTTGTATTAATAAATATTAATAAAGATATTATTATTCAAAAAAATGCAAGAAATTTAGGGTACATAAATCTTTTTTCGATATCATTTATAATGATGTTATTGGGAATAAAAAACACACTATTTATGAGAATGGCAACTTATCTGAATATATTTATTATACTGCTAATACCTGAATTGTATAATATATACAAATTAAAGGATAAAAAAATAGAAAAAATATTTTTCTATTTATGTTGTATAATTTATTTTTTTGTATATATTAATTCTTTTGGAGATGTGGTGCCATATCACTCTATATTTGAAATAAAATAAAGAAAGGAGAATATGATGGTTTTGTAATAAAACTAATCATAGTATAGAATGAACATAAAAAAAGGACTTGCATATGTATTTTTTGCAACAGGAATAGGATTCGTTATTAATTTAGCAACAAATTTTTTGTTGCCTAAATTTTTGTCTGTTGAAACATATGCGGATATTAAATTATATCAATTATATATAACATATATAGGAATATTACATTTAGGATTTTCTGATGGAATGTATTTAAGATTGGGAGGAAAAAATTTAAAAGATATAGATACTAAGGAATTATTATCAGAATTTAAGACTTTTAAAATTTTTCAATTGGTAATTAATATAATTGCATTAGTATATGCGGTGATGATGAAAAATATTATTCTTATTTCGGTTGCGATATCAATAATTCCCGTAAATGCAATAAACTATTTAAGAAACTTATATCAAGCAACTGGATTATATGATTTATATTCTAAATTTACAACAACTAACAATATGATGTTATTTGCTATAAATATTTTATTGTTATTTGTTGCAAAATCAGATAATCCTAATGTATATATAGTTGGAAATGTAATAGTATATTTTCTAAATTGGCTGTTAATTGAATTTGTAATAAGGAAAAAAGTATTTTATAATCAAAAAGCTAAGCCAAATATAAATTATCTCTTTTCTGATGTAAAAAATGGAATTTTATTAATGCTTGGAAATTTTTGTTCTGTAATTTTTACAAGTATTGATAGAATGTTTGTTAAATATGTATTAGGAACAGTTCAATTTGCATATTATTCATTTGCGGTTAGTGTAGAAGGACTATTAAACACATTTATCACACCTGTAGTTGTTACAATGTATAATTATCTATGTAATAATAATATACCAGAAAAAATATTAAAAATTAAAAGATTATTGTTGATAGTTGTTTCTTTATTACTTGCTTCAGCTTTTCCAGTAAAATGGGTAATAAATACGTTTATAACAAGATATCAAATGGCATCAAATATTATTTTTATTTTATTTACAGCACAATTTTTTACAATAATAGTAAAATGTATACATACAAATTTATATAAAGCTGAAAAAAAGCAGAGTAAATATTTTAAAATAATAATAATAATTTCAATTTTAGCTGTGATTTTTGATGGGTTGGCATGTATGATTAATAAATCAAATGAAGGATTTGCAGTTGCTACATTGATTGTTAGTATTTTTTGGTTTATTGAGGGAGAAATTGAATTTAAAAGTTCTATGTTTAAATTAAAGGATTATGCTTTTATGATAATAATTATGTTTTTTTATTTAGTTACAGGATTAGAAATTGATAATGCAATTATTGGATGCATAATATATGTTGTTTTAGCATTAATAAATATCAGAATATTTTTATCAAACGAAATGAATTGGTTATTTAAAGAAACAGAAAAATATGTAAAAAAAATAGTCAAAAAATTCCAATAAAAAAATTCAAAAAAACTATTGCATAAAAAAAATACAAATGTTATAATGAAAAAGAATTAAACAAAGGAAAGGGAGAATGAAAATGAAAAAATTAGTAACAGTAGCACTAGTAGCTATAATGCTAGTAATGTCATTTGCAGTATTAGCAAATGCAACAACATCATCAGAATTAGCTGATAAAATTTATGAAAAAGGAGCAACATATGGAATGACATCAGCAGATAAAGTAAAAATTGAAAGATACCTTGCTGAAAATCCTGTAACAGATGCAGAAGCAGAATCTATATTAGCAAAAGTAGATCAAGCTGTAGAAGTTATGAAAACAGCAGGAGTAACAAGCTATGATAAATTAACAACAGAACAAAAGAATGAATTAAAAACAATAGCAAAATCAGCAGCTGAAATATTAAATGTAACATTAGTTTTCAAAACATCATCAGTAGAAATATATAAAGATGGAAAATTAATAGAAACAGTTACATCAAATAATGGAAAATTAGCTTACACAGGAAATAATGTAAATGTTGTATTAGTTGTTTCTGCAATAGCAATAATTGCCCTAGCTACAACAGTTGTAGCAAAGAAAACATTTGCAAATGCAAAATAAATTAGTAAAAGCATTAAAAGCAACTATTAGTAGTATAATAGTTGCTTTATTAATTACTGGGCTACTAATAGTACTAATTAACCTGTTTTTTGGGCAAGAAATAGGCGAAATATTTTCATTAGTAAACAAAGTCTCAATAACAATAGATGATAGCAAAGAACAAAAACCAACAATAATAAATGAAGAAAATAAAGTATTAGAAAATTATCCTGAATATGGTACAAAATATGGAACAATAGAAATTCCATCAATAGACGTAAATCAACCTATATATTTTGGAGACACATTAGATATATTAAAAAAGGGAATTGGTCATTCAAGTGGAAGTTATTTTCCAGGAGAAGGTGGCTCAATAATTTACATGGGGCATAACTCTAAAAAAGTATTCAGAAGATTTTCAGAACTTCAAAAAGGTGATGAAATCAAAGTAACAACAACATATGGAGAATATAAATATAAAATATATGATATGCAGCTTATAAAAGAAACTGATATTGATAAATTACCAATTCAAAAAGAAAAAGAAATATTGATGGTATATACATGTTATCCATTTAACAATATAGGATATGCAACACAAAGATATGTTGTATATGCAGAACTAGAAAAGTAGAAAGGAAAGTAAGATGAAAGTATTATTAAACATAATAAAATTCATAATAATTACAGTGCTTGTAATTTGTAGCATTGCAATGGGAATACTAAATATAGTTTCTTCTACAATTCTAGAAAAAGAATACATAATAAGTAAATTAGAAGAAACAAATTTTTATGAAGAAACATATGAATTAGTAAAATCAAACTTTGAAAATTACATAGATCAATCAGGGTTAGATGAAACTGTACTAAATGACATATGTACAAAGGAAAAAATAAAAAATGATATAAATATAATTGTATCTAATTTATATGAAGGAAAAGATGTAAATATAAACACAACAGAAATTGCACAAAATTTAAATAACAATATAGATAATTTAAAAATAAAAAATACTAGAAATTCAAAAGCAATAGAACAATTTGTAGAGCAAATTTGTAAAGAATATACAGAGACAATATTGCATACAAAATATGAAAATAAGATAAATCAAATTTATAAAGAATCTAAAGAAACAATACATCTAGTATATACAGCTTGTTTAATGGGAATAGTAATAAGTGGATTATTAGTATTAGTAATCAATTTCAAAAAAGTATCAAAAGACTTACAAGATATAGGAATTACAGCATTGGCAACATCAGCTTTCAATATAATTGCTTGTAAAATAGTAACATCAAAAATCAATATTGAAGGCATAAAAATATTTAATGATATTTTTTCAAAAGCAATAGTAATCATTATAAAAGATGTAATTAGCAAAATAAAAATGTTGGGATTTATAGAATTGCTAATTGGAATGGTTTTAATAATAATTTATAGTATAATAGTTTTTGCAAAGAGCAAAAATGAACAAACAAAAGAAAAAGCAACTGAAGAATAAGGGGGAAAAAATGGAAGAACTAGATTTAAAAGAATTATTACAAGTTTTTTGGGAGAAAAAAGTACAAATAATACTGATTACAGCAATATTTATAGCTTTAGGAATTATATATACAATAGGTTTTGTAACACCTAAATATGAATCAACAACAAAATTATTATTAGCAACAAATTCATCATCACAAGCGTCTGGAACGGAATCAATCACAACATCTGATGTAACATTAAACTCAAAATTGGTTTCCACATATAGTGAACTTGTTACAAGTGAAAGAGTAATAAGAAGTGTAAAATCAACATTAGGAATAGATGATGATGAAACAAGTTTGAAGAAAAACATAAGTGTAACAGCGGTTTCAGATACAGAAGTTATAAAAATAAGTGTAAAAAATGAGGATCCTGTTGTTGCTGCTAAAATAGCAAATGAAATTGCAAAAGCATTAATAGAAAATGTAAAATTATATTATGGAGTAGAAAATGTTCATGTAGTAGATGCTGCTGAAGTTGCAGAAAATCCATGTAATGTAAATCATGTAAAAGATGTAATAATATTTGCCTTTATAGGTTTTGTTATAGCAATAATGTATGTTTTAGTTGCAAATATGCTAGATACTACAATAAAATCTGCAGAAGATATAGAAAAAGCTGCAGGAGTAACAGTATTAGCATCAATACCTGTATATGAAATAATAGAAGAAAAATCTAAAAATAAAAGAAAACAAAAGAGAAAGGGAGGAGTATAATGAAAAGAGAATTAATAGCACATAGAGATCCTAAATCTCCGGTTTCTGAAATATTTAGAACATTAAGAACAAACATACAATTTATGAATTCAAATAAACCGCTAAAAAGTTTGTTAGTAACATCAACATTACCAGGTGAGGGAAAAAGCTGGGTTTCATCAAACTTAGCAGTAGCATTTGCACAAGCTGGAAAAAGAGTAATTTTAATAGATGCAGATATGAGAAAAGGTAGACTCTACAACATGTTTGGAGTATTGCCAAGACCAGGGTTATCAAATTATCTATCAGGAGTAATAGAAACAAATCAAGAAGATGTTAATTTGATAACATATTTAAGAGAAACAGAAGTGCCAAATTTATATGTAATGCCTGCAGGGAATGTTCCACCAAATCCTTCAGAATTATTGGTAACACCTCAAATGTTAAATTTATTAGAAGAATTAAAACAAAAATGTGATTTAATAATAATAGATGGTACACCATCAAAATTAGTTACAGATGCGGTAATTCTTTCAAGAATAGTTGACTGTACAATAGTAGTTACAGCACATAATCAAACTAAAAAAGATGATTTACAAAAAGTAATAAAAGACATCAAAAATGTTGGAGGAAACGTAGCAGGAGTAGTATATAATAGAATTCCTACATCAAGCAAAAAATTTAATGACACATATTATTATTCTTCAACATCTGCTGCAAAAAGCCGTATGCAAGCAAAAAATGAGGTACAAACATATTACAATAAAGTTGATGGACAACCAAGACATGCTACACCAAAAGCAACTGTACAAAAAGAAAAGACACCAGAAGAAAAAACAGCAGAAGTTTTAAAAGAATATAATGACTATGTAAGAGCAGAAAAAATGAATAAACATAGGAGAGAACAATGATAGATTTTCATTCACATATATTGCCAGCAATAGATGATGGTTCAAAAAGCATGGAAGATAGTATACAAATTTTAAGAGAAGCTCGTGAAGCAGGCTTCTCTAAAATTATTTCAACATCACATTATTTAGAAGGCTATTATGAAATTAAAGAAGAAGACAGAAAAAGATTAATACAAGAGCTAAAAAATGAAGATATTGGACTAGAACTATATGTTGGAAGTGAAATATATATAACAGAAAATATGATAGATTTACTAAAAGAAAAAAAGGCATCATCAATAAATAATTCAAAATATGTATTATTTGAAATTCCAATGAACAATAAAACAATGTTGACAAAAGAAATAATATATAGATTAATTGAAAATGGATATGTTCCAGTTCTTGCACATCCTGAAAGATATAGTTTTATACAGCAAAATCCGGAAGAACTTGAAGAGCTAGTAGATATGGGAACATTGTGCCAATCAAATTATGGAAGCATAATAGGGCTATATGGTAAAAAAACAGAAAAAACAGTAAAAAAATTATTAAAAAATAACTTAATACATTTTTTAGGTTCAGATGTACATAGACAAGAACAAATTTACAATAAAATTCCAAAAGCAATAAAGAAAATAAAAAAGATAATATCAGAGGATAAATTTATAGAACTTTCAGAAATAAATCCTCAAAAAGTCTTAAATAATGAAGAAATAGAATAGGCAGGAGCACATCTCCTGCCTCTATGTATGTTACATAAAACCAAGAAAAATACTTCTGCCATGAAACTTAGCCAAAAAAGCTATAACTATTTGTTAGCCATATTGTTTTCAACTTGTTGTATCATTTTTCTAACCATATTTCCACCGATTTTACCAGCATCTTTAGCTGATATATCACCATTATATCCGTCTTTTAAAGTTACACCAACTTCTGAAGCAACTTCATATTTGAATTTATCTAAAGCGCTCATAGCTTCTGGAACTAACTTTTTATTACTGTTGTTTGTGTTTGACATGTTTTTTCACCTCCTGCTATATATAACATTTCTTAGAAAAAACTATTGCTTTTTCTAACTTTATGATGTACAATTTTTGAGAAAATAAACAGGAAAAATTTGCAAACAAATAAAAAAATGAAAAGTGAGGTAGAAATATGTATAAATTAGTAGCAATAGACTTAGATGGAACAATGCTTAATCAATATGGAATTGTTACTCAAAACACAAAAGACAAAATAAAACAAGCAATAAATCAAGGAACAGAAGTAATAATTGCATCAGGAAGACCAATAGATTCAGTAAAAACAATTGCAAAAGAAATTGAAAGTGAAAACTATTTTATAGCAGGAAATGGAGCACTTTTATATGATATAAAAAAAGGTGAAATATTATACGAAAATACATTAAAAAAATCAAAAATATTAGACATAATAAAAATATGTGAAGAAAACAGTATTTTTTATAACTTGTACACAGAAAAAGAAGTTATAGCAAAATCATTAAATTATAATGTTTTATATTATTATAAAGAAAATTTAAATAAAGATGAAACAAATAAAACACATATAAATATTATTGACAATATTTATGAATATATAAAAGAAAAAGAAGAAAAAGTAATAAAAATAACAATATGTGATAATAGCCAAACAATATTTAACTCAATAATGAGAAAATTAAAAGAAATTGATGATATAGAAATTTTAGAAGTCTCACATATGTCGAGAAAAACTATACAACAGGGAACAGAAGAAGTTTCAATTGAGTATTTTTATACTGAAATATCTGCTAAAAATGTAGATAAATGGAATGCTATAGAAATTTTGGCAGAAAAAATGCAAATAATGCCAGAAGAAATAGTCGCAATTGGCGATAACTCAAATGATTTAGGCATGATTGAGAAATCAGGCTTAGGAATAGTCATGGGAAATAGTGCTCCAGAAATAAGAGAAAAAGCTGATTGCATAACAGATAGTAATGATGATGAAGGAGTAGCTAAAGCAATACAAAATTGGGTATTAAGATAAAAAATGTTACAAATATATTACAAAAATATTAATTTTATATTACAAGTAAAAAGCTGTTGATTTTAAGGCGAAAATGGTGTAAAATTAATAAAGATAGCATATAAATGCATAAAAAGGAGGAATTTAAAGTGGCAATAAATCCAATGCAAAGAAAATCAAGAAATTCATTTTTATTAGGAGTAATCGTAACACTACTAATAGCAGCAATAATAATTGCTTTTATGTTTTTACAATTAAGTAAAAAAGATAAAGAACTGAAAGAAGAAATAGGAACAAAAACAGCAGTATATACATTAAATCAAGATGTAAAATCTGGACAAGTACTAACTGCTGATATGTTTAGTATACAAAATGTAAAGACAACAACAATTCCAGGCAATGCAACATCACTTGCAGGAGTTATTGATACATGGTTTTTACAAACAAAAGCAGGAGAAAATGTACAAACAGATGCTGAAGGGTTATATTTAAATGGAAGTGACTCTTTAATAGAATTAACTAAAGAAGGAAATACATATTATAGAACAAATAGTTCAGGAGAAAAAGTAAAGGTAACAAACAATACTGAGCCAATTGAATTTGATAGAAAATATTTCATGGTTTCAAGTGATGATGAGATAACAAGGGTATATCAAGAAACAACAGAAAGTTATTATAAATACAAAGTAAATGATGCAAGAACCGGAATTGAAAAGGAATATTTAGAAATAAATTATGTACCAGTACTTGCAAAAGTAGACATGAAGAAAAATACAGTAATAACACCAACACTTGTAGTAAAATCAGATGAACCAGTTACAGATGATTTAAGAAAAGAAGAATTTAACATGATTGTATTACCATTAGATTTAATGACAGATGATTATGTAGATGTAAGATTAATGTTACCAAATGGACAAAACTTTATAGTAATATCAAAAGCACAAGTTACAGTTCCAAAAAATGATGATGGAACATATGTAGCAGATACAATATTTATGAATTTAAGAGAAGATGAAATATTATCAATATCAAGTGCAATTGTTGAAGCATATGGAATACAAGGAGCAAAATTATATGCAACAAGATATGTTGAACCAGGAATACAAGAAGCATCAACACCAACATATACACCAAATGCAGAAACAACAGCATTAATAAATTCAAATCCAAATATAGTAGCACAAGCAAGAGAAGAACTTGCAGCTAGATATTCAGAAAATGCTAAAAACATAAGAAATCAATATATACAATCACAAGTAAATGGTGAAGATTCATATAGTTCAAATGTTCAATCAGGAATGGAAGAAGGAATCAACAATTCACAAAGTGTAAGAAAACAATATCTAGAATCACTAGGATATTAAAACAGTAAGGGCATACATGTATGCCCTTACTAAAAAAGTTTAAGACAAGAAAGGAAAACCATATGAAAAAAGTAGGATTTATAGGAGTATATGATAAAATAGATTTAATACTATGTATAGCAAAATTACTAGAACAAGCACAAAAAAAAGTATTAGTAATAGATGCAACAACATTACAAAAAAGTAAATATGTAGTACCTGCAATAAATCCAGTAAAATCATACATAACAGACTACACAGGAATTGATGTAGCAATTGGTTTTGAAAATATGGAAGAAATAAAAAGATACTTAAGCATTGAAGATGAAATAAAAATAGACTATGATTATGTATTCATAGACACAGATAATTATGAAGGCATAGTAAATTTTAACATACCAAGTTCAAACAAAATATACTATGTAACATCATTTGATGCATATTCACTAAAAAAAGGAATAGAAGTATTAGAACAATTAAGAACACCACTAAAAATGACAAGAATATTTTTCTCAAAAGAAATGCTAAAAGAAGAAGTAGAATATTTTGATTACTTATCACTAGGAGTAAAAGCTGATTGGAGTGAAGAAAAAATATTTTTCTTACTAGAAAATGGTGATGGAGCAGCAATAGCTGAAAATCAAAGAATATCAAAAATAAAATTAAGAAATCTAAGCAATGAATATAGAGAAAATGTAATATTCCTTACAAATGATATTGAAAAAGGAATAGATGAAATGAAATTGAGAAAATATATGAAAAATCTTTAAACTTTAAAGGAGAATGAAAATATGTCAATTGTAGCATTTTGGAATGACGATAAAGAACAAACAGGTAAAACTCTAACTTCAGTAGCAGTAGCAACAAGAATGGCAATAGAACGTAATTTGAAAGTATTATTAATATCAACAAGTTATAGAGAACCAACAGTAAAAAATTGCTTTTGGGTAGACATTGTAAGAAAAGACACAAAATTATTTAATACAGGAAACAATATTGCTGTTCAAAGTGGAATAGAAGGATTATCAAGATTAGTAAAAGCAAATAAAATTCAACCATCAATTATAACAGACTATACAAAAGTAATATTTAAAAATAGATTAGAAGTACTAAGCGGATATATTGGCAACAAAGATAATAGTGAAGAAGAAAGCAGAAATGATTATGAGAAAGTAGCTCAATCATATCCAGAATTATTGAAACTCGCTAATCAATATTATGATATGGTATTAGTAGATGTTGATAATGATTTACCACTTGAAGTAAGAAAAACAATAATAGGAGAAGCAAACCTTCAAATATTTGTAATGACACAAAGATTAGCAAGCTTAGATAGATATAATGAACTTAAAAATAAGAATAAAGATATGATAGGTCCAAAATGTATACCAGTAATAGGTAAATATAATGCAAAATCAAAATACAATAAAAAGAATATAACAAGATATTTAGATGAAAAGAAAGATATACATGTTATACCATTTAATACTTCATATTTTGAGGCAGCAGAGGAAGTTGGAGTAACAGAATTATTCTTAAAACAAAGAGATTTAAAAGACACAACAGACGAAAATTATATTTTCATGGAAGAAGTTTTAAAATTAACAAATACAATCATAACAAGATTGCATGAGTTGCAGATGAAAAAGAGGTGAGAAAATGTCTTTATTTAATATAATACTTATAGTGTTAGTTTTTGTTGCAGCAGTAGCTTCAGTTATTTATTACATATACAAAAATAAAAATGCGGAAGTAGAACAAGAAATAGAAAAAGATGATAAAACATATACTCTTGAAACAATGAGAGACTATGTAAAAAGAAGATTAGATGAAATAACAAAAATTAACTTATATGATATAGGTTTATCAGAAGAAGAATTAAAAAGAAGAAAAAATAAGAAATATGCTTTGAAAAAGGCATTAAAAGGATGTACATATGGAGATGTAAATGATAAAAGATATGTAAAAGAACTTATAGCAGACCTTTTATCAAAAGAATATGGAATAGATGAAACCAATATATCAAATGCCATTGCATTTGACATACCATCACTTCTAACATCACAAGACAAATTTGATATATTATTATATACTTATAAAAAAGAATTTGGATATGAAGCATTAACACAATTAATAAAAAGATACAATCTAGCAACACTAAAATATATACAAGGAGAAACAAAACCTTGTTATGTAATAACAGAAGATGAAATAAATGAAATTTATGAAAAAGAACAAATAATACTTTCATTCCAAGATAAGCTAGAAATAGTTGTACAAAGAATATATCAACATTACAAAGGATACAGTACAATTGATGAAATAAGAGACATGAACATTGATGGTGTATCTGGAGGTGTTTCTGGTTTACCAGAGAGCTTCTTAAGTCAAGTTGCTCAAACAGAAGGAGACTATTTAAACCAAGTTGCTGAACACAAAGTTCCAAGAGCATGTGATAGTATTTGGATATTCTTCGAAGGTAAATCAATAAGACTAGCATTCTTATCTTTTGGAACAGAAGCAGAACTAAAAAGAGTATGTCAAAATATATATAAATATAATAACCCAGGACAATTATCAGATACAAATGGTTACAAGATAAATGAAATGAAAGACGGTTCACGTGTAGTTGTAGTAAGACCAAGTATGTCAGAAACATGGGCATTCTTCGTAAGAAAGTTTGACGTAAAAAGAGCAACATTAGAGCAAATGATTACATTCCCAGGATATGAGGATGCAATAAGTTTACTAAAATTCTTAGTAAAAGGTGCAAGAATTATAGCCCTAACTGGTGAGCAGGGTAGTGGTAAAACAACAATGCTTATGGCAATGATTGAAAACATATATGAAACAATGAACTTGCGTATCACAGAAATGGCATTCGAGTTGCACTTAAGAAAAATATATCCAACAAGAAACATATTATCAATGCGTGAAACAGACACAGTATCTGGACAAGAATGTTTGGACGTTCAGAAAAAGACAGATGGTTCTGTAAATATCATAGGAGAGGTTGCAACAGACCCAGTTGCTTCTTGGATGATACAATCAGCCCAAGTAGCATCAAAATTTACATTGTTTACACACCATGCTAAAACATTTCCAGACTTAGTAACAGCACTTCGTAACTCAATGCTAAGAACAGGAGTATTCACAAATGAAAAAACTGCAGAAGAGCAAGTTGTACAAGTATTGAACTTTGATATACATTTAATAAAAGACTTTAGAGGAAGAAGATATATAGAAAGAGTTACAGAATGTATACCTGTAAAAGATGAAACAGAATACACATATGACTATAGAAAAGAAAAGACAATGGAAGGTAAAATTGATAAATTTTTCGATAATGCTACAACATATTTTTCAAAAGTAACAGAAAGAAAACTATATACATATAGAAACATATTAGAATATGTTGATGGAGAATATGTTATAACAAATAAAATTACAGACCAAAATTTACAAGAAATGAGAATGAATATGGATGAATCAGATTTAGCAGAATTTGATGCATTTGTTGAAAAACATTGGGGAAAAGAAACTACAAAAAGTAGTAGAGGAAGAAAAAAGCAATAGGAGGTGTTTAGAGCCAAAATGATAGATACAAATCTGTTAAAATATATTATGATAGGTTCAGGAGCAATATTTGCAATAATAATCATAATATACTTAATCTTAAGAAAGAAAATGGGCAAATCAGAATATAGGCAGATGAAAAAATTGCAAGAAGGTACAAAAGCAAGTTCATTTTCAATGGATATATTATATCAAAAACTATACATTAGGTATACAAGAACACCTTTTATAAAAAGATATATATATAAATTAAGAAGAAGGCTTGAAATACTAAATATAGATGATGAATATATAACAAGAAGAGAATCAGCCAAAATACTTACAAATGCGATATTAATACTATTTCCAGTGGCATTAATAACAATATTAATAACAAAAAACAATTTATTATTAATGAGCATATTATTAATATTTGAATTATTTATAGTAGATACATTAGTAGATGGAATGGTAGATAAAATAGATAATAACCTATTAAAAGAACAAATTGATTTCTTTGCAGAAATAAGACATGCATACCATGAGTTTAATATGGTAGAAGAAGCAATATATCAAGTATCATTAGATGATGAAAAAAGTGTTTCAAGACAAGGTGAAAAAATTTATGAAATATTAATTTCAGATGATCCTGAAACAGAACTTGAAAAATATTATGATATAGCACCAAATAGCTATTTAAAAGAATTTGCTGGTATATCATATCTAACAAGAGAATTTGGAGATAGAAAAGATGATAATGGTTCATCTTTATATCTAAAAAATATAAACAACATAACACAAGAAATGCAAATTGAAATACTAAAAAGGGAAAAATTAAATTATGTATTCCAAAGTTTATCAGTAATTTCAATTGCACCAGTTTTATTACTAGAACCAATAAAAAATTGGGCAACATCAAACTTTACATTTACACAAAGTTTTTACAATGGAAAAGTTGGAATGATAATACAAATATTGATAGTACTATTAACAGTAATATCATATATAATGACTAGAAAATTAAAAGACAATGGTGGAGTACAAACAGACATAAATACAAATGAACACCCTTGGCAAGAAAAAGTCTATAAAAACCCTGTATTGAAAAAAGTAGTAGACTTATTCATACCTAAAAAAGGTTCAAAAGACTATAGAAAAATGCAGAGATTGCTTAAAGATTCTGCATCAAAGGCCAAAATGGAATGGGTGTACATAAACAGGATAGTATTAGCAATAGTAACATTTTTTGCAACAATTATACTATCAGCTCAATTACATAGAATAGCAATAAACTATGTATATACAGAGCCGACAACAGAAACCAATGTAATAGGAACACTGTCAGAGGCAAATCAGAGAAAAGCAGATGAATTAACAAAACAAGACAATTATTTCCTTGATAAATACAAAGGAAATTTAAAAATAACACAACAAGAAATAGAAAGAGACATGCCAAAATCTCCTTATTATGAGCAAGGCGATGAGAAAATTCCTACAGATGCTGAAAGAATAATGAAAAAACTAAAAATTGTAAACTCAGAAAGTATGCAATGGTTTGAAGAACTTTTAGCAGTAGTATTTGCAATAATTGCATATATGTCACCAGTATGGTTAATGCATTTCCAAAAACGAATGAGAGAGATGGAAATGGAAAATGAGGTAATGCAATTCCAAACAATTATAGTAATGCTGATGAAAATAGAGAGAGTAAATGTAGAAATGATATTAGAATGGCTTGAAAGATATTCAAACATATTTAAAGAGCCAATTGCAAAATGTGTAAACAACTATGAAGCAGGTGCATGGGAAGCTTTAGAAGAACTTAAAAATTCAGTTACAAATTCAGACATGATAAGAATTGTAGAAAGCTTACAAGCAGCAGTTGAAAAAATACCAATAAGAGAAGCATTTGACGAATTAGATGCAGATAGAGATTATCATCAAGAAAAGAGAAAAGATGCAAATGACAGGTTAATATCAAGAAAAGGAATAATAGGTAAAGCTGTAGGTTTTGCACCAATGATATGTCTATTTGTTGGATATTTGATTATACCATTAGTAGTAATAGGATTTACGAATATGTCAAGTGCATTCAGCCAATTAGGAATGTAGGAGGTATAAATGGAAAATGCAACAAAAGCCCTGCTCATAGCAGCAGGGGTATTGATATCTATAATGGTACTATCACTATTACTAATAGCATATGGTAATATTTCCAACTACTATAAAGCTCAACACGAAACTGCAATGACAGAACAAAACACTCAGTTCAATAGCCAATATGAAGGATATAATAGAAAAAATGTAAGAGGTACAGATTTATTATCTTTAATGAATAAAGTAATAAACTATAATAGTGAAGAACATTATGCAGAAGGAACAAAATATCCAAGAATAATGGTAACAATCAATATAAATGATACAACAGGATTTTATTATAAAAATGATGAAATAAAAGGCAGTAAATATGATTTAATACAAACCAAATTTTCAAATAATGAAAAATCAGATGACGAACTAATAAAAGTCACACAAATAGAATCCAAATTAATAAATGATTATGCAAAATATAATCTTTCAGCAGATAAATTACAAAAACTTTCAGCAAATATTTCAAATATATTTATAAGTGAAAAAGCAAACATAAATAAAGAAGGAAGCATATTATATGCTCAAAACGTAAATAACAGATTGAAAAGAAAAACATTACTTGAATCAATATTAGGAAAAGATAAAGTTAGTGGTTTAAACTTAAACTCAGGAACAGGAGAAACTACAAGTGGTGGAGAAATAATATCAGACATAAAACAAATATCATATGAATACTACCAATACATGCAATTTAAAAGAGCAAAATTTGATTGTAATATAATGGAATATGATACAAATACAGGAAGAATAGACAAAATAGAATTTACATTTACAGGAAACTTTAACTAATAAAATTGAAAGGATTATTTAGATGGAAAATGCAACAAGAGCATTGTTAATAGCGGCAGGTGTATTAATGGGAGTGTTAATATTAACACTGGGAATATCATTATTTACATCATTAAATCAATATACAACTCAAACACAGCAAACAATGGAAGAAAACGCAAATTTTAAATTTAATAATCAATTTAGCAAACATATAAATTATTATGGGGAAAAAGCAAGACCAAAAGAAAGTGAAGTAGGAACACCTCTTACGATTCAAGATATAGTAACAGCAGCAAATACAGCATACCAAAATAATTTTGAGCATAACATAACAGCTGAAGATTACAATAGTGATTTTTCTGCAAATCAGTTATATGTGCAAGTCAATCTTGGACAAAATAAGCATTTAGAAAAAAACATAAATAATAATGCAGAAGCAATATTAAGTGAAAATAAAGGAAAAAAATATTTCTGTAGTGCTGAAGATGTAATATATAGTAATGTAACAGGAAGAATATATATGATAACATTTAAAGAATTAACAGAATAATACTTGAGAAAAATTGAACAAAATGATATAATGAGGAAAGAGTATGAAAAAAATATTAATATTTTTTGTAGCCGTAATAATAATAATTGTAATTTTTCTAACACAATATTCTGGATATAGAAAAGAAAAAATCACAATTGAAAAAGATAATGCAGAATATGAACAATATCTAAATAAAGAAATATATGGTTTAGATTTAGCAACATTAATAAATAAAACAGCTAACAAAAACATAAAAAACGAAGTACAAAAAGATGAAAAAGGAATATTTGTACAAAATGATACAAATTCAATTGAAATTGAAATATATATAAAAGATAATGATACAACATATAAAATGGAAACATTTTATAATAGTGGAACAGAGCAATTTGTACAATACTATGGCAATGTATATTTTAAATGCTCAAAAATTGAATATCACGAAAAAACAAAAAAAATAAAATATGTACTATTTGAACAAATATAAATTAGTTTATAAAATTTTAATATAAAAATATAAAAAACAGGGAGGAAAAAAATTATGGAAAACGCAACAAAAGCACTTTTAATAGCAGCAAGTGTATTAATAGCAATAATGTTAATAACAATGGGGGTTGCAATATATCAAATAGGAAATAGAGCAACAGAAAAAATAACATTAGATGAAACAACAATAATGGCACACAACAATAAATTTACTTCATATGAAGGAACAAATGTAAGAGGAACAAGAGTAAATACATTACTAGAAACAGTCTTAAATCATAATCAAACAACAGAGGATGAAGGACTACAAGTTACAGTATACAATGCAGAATATAAAGAAGGATCAAATCCATCAGATTCAGATAAGCTTATAGGTCCTGGAGACGATTCACTATCTGGCAAAAAAGTTGATACAGGTAAAACATATACAGTAACATGTATAAGAGATAAATCATCAGGAGTAATAAATAGCATATATGTAAAACAAAATGGAGCAACTAAAGAATAATATTAATAGAAAGGAGATATACTATGGAAAATGCAGCAGAGGCACTAAAAATGGCATTTGGCTATATATTATTTGTGTTAGCATTATCTATAAGCATATCTTCTTTTTCTAATGCAACAAAAGCCGTAAATGCAATAATACAATTAAAAGACAAATCAAACAATTACTCATATATAGAAATAGATAAGCAAAGCAAACAAAATAAAGGAAACAGAATTGTAAGTGCAGAAACAATAGTACCAACACTATATAAAGCATATAAAGAAAATTTCAGAGTAGAATTTAGAACTGCAAATAATGAACCTCTATATATTTACACATATATTGACCCCAATGAAAAAAAGACAGAAGTATATTATATAGACTTAGAGAAAGAAATACTTTCAGGTCCACAAGAAGCAATAGACCATTTAAATGCATTATTAAACAAACCAGTTATAGGCACAAAATATTATAAGCAATTCACTCAAAATGGAAATGTAAAAATTGGAAATAATGGATTATATTCATATTTAAAAGAACATAAATTTATTGAAGTATTAGGAGAATACTATCAAGAAGATAAAGAAAATATGGATAATGATACATTAGACATAAACAAAACAAAGAAAAGAGTAATAACATATATATTGCAAAACTAAATCTTAGTAGGAGTAGGAGGAAAAATGGAAGACACGCCAGTATCAATTATTGGAATAATAATAGCATCAATAATAATGTTTGTAGTTCCATTAACACTACTTGCAGATAGAAATGATGATATTGCACAATTAGTAATTCAAACACATACTGCAGAATTTGTAGACACTGTTATAAAAACAGGGAAAATAACAGTAGAGCAATATGAAAATTTTATGAAAAGTTTGGAAACATCTGGAAATAATTATGATATAGATTTTGAAATAAAAGTACTTGATCCAAATCCAGCACAATATGCTACAAATAATTCAGGAGGAAATCCAGGAGCAAATGCATATTATTCTATATTCACAAGTCAAGTAGAAGATCAGTTACAAAGCAATGGAGAATTAATATTAAAAGATGGAGATGAAATCTATGTAACAGTAAGAAACAACAGTCAAACATTATCACAAACATTAAAAAGTTTCTATTATACAATTGCAGGAGATGATTTATACATATTATCAAGCACAAGTTCAGGAACAATAGCAATAAATGGTGCAACATAAAATGATTATTGAAAAAAAGATAATCATTTTATTTTTTTGTTTCAAAAAAATTTTTTATGAATATGAAAAAAATTTATACAAATAATATAAAAAAGGAGTGAAAAAATGAAAACACTCAAAAAAATAATATTATTATTTGTATTATGCTTCATATATGCATATATAGTTTCGATAGATAGCATACCAGAAGAAATAAACATATTCAGAGGTGAAGAAATAAAAATTTCAACATTATGGGGAATAAAAATAAAAAGACAAGAAAAATCAATACAAACATCAACCACAATGGAAACAGAAAAAGAAACATTAGAAGTAAGTATATTTGACAAAATTAATGTAAAAAAAATAGATGTAACAATAATGGAAAATGTAGAAGTAATACCAGTAGGAGAAGTTGTAGGGATAAAGCTTCATACAAATGGAATAATGGTAGTTGGAACATCATCAATAGAAGGCAAAGATGGAAAAATATATAAGCCATTTGAAGGAACAGGAATAGAAGAAGGAGATGCAATAATATCTGTAAATGGAGAAATAGTAAATAATACAAAAGAATTGATACAACAAATAAATAATTTAAAAGATGAGAAAATCAATATAAAATATGTAAAAAATGAAGAAGAAAAAAGTTGTGAAATACATCCTGTATTAGACAAAGAAGAAAATTATAAAATTGGATTATGGGTAAGAGACAGTGCTGCAGGAGTTGGAACAGTAACATTTTATAATGAAGAAACTCAAAGTTTTGCAGCATTAGGTCATGCAATAACAGATATTGACACAGGAGATATAATAAATACATCATCAGGGGAAATTGATGGAGTCAATATAGTTTCAATAGTAAAAGGAGAAAAAGAAGAACCAGGAAAAATACAGGGAACCATGAAAAAAGATAGCACAATAGGAAATGTGTATCAAAACACAGAATACGGAATATATGGCATAATAAAAAATGAAAAAAAATTAAATCTAGATTATTCTAAAAAGATGAAAATTGCCTCAAGACAAGAAATAAAAACTGGAGAAGCAAGTTTTTTATGTGGAATAGATGGAGAAGTGAAAGAATATAAGTTAGAAATACAAAAAATTTATACAAACAATAACTATGACAATAAAAGTATGTTGATAAAAATTACAGATGAAGAAATATTAAAAAAATCAGGAGGAATTATCCAAGGAATGAGTGGCTCGCCAATAATACAAAATGGAAAATTTATAGGAGCAATAACACATGTATTTGTTGATAATCCTCAGATAGGATATGCCGTATTTGGAGACATAATGATAAAACAATTAAGTTAAAATAAAAGACCAGAGAAATAATAAAAATCTTTGGTCTTTTTTTATTAATTAAATGTAATTCCAGTACCTGCCAAATTTTGAGACTTTTCATCACCTGAATTTGAAATTCCTTCATATCCCAAAAATCTATAAACATTTTTTTGAGCAATTCCAGTAGCAGTAGAAACTGTATCAACTGTAGAAAATCCATTTTGCTCGATATAAGATTTAAAAGTAGATAATTCTAAGTTATCTTTATTAGCACATCTAGGGCAAACATCTCCACTATTTACATGGAATGCACCACAACGAGAGCATTTATTTAGTTCCATAAAAAACACGATCCTTTCTGTAATAAATAATTTAATTGAATTTTATCACAAATATAATTAAAGATAAATAGTTTTAGAAAAAATATTAAAAAAATAGACAAAAAAGTAGAAAAAAATTTTTGGAAAAAATAGTAAAATGTATTGACAATTTTATCCCAAAAATGTATAAATATGGTATATTATGACGAAAGGGGAAACAAATGATGAAAAATACGTTGAAACAATTAGACAAAAAGAGTAACGCTAAAGGAGTAACATTAATAGCGCTAGTAGTAACAATAGTAGTGTTGCTAATTTTAGCAGGAGTAGCAATCTCAATGCTAAGAGGAGAAAATGGGATAATAAAACAAGCCCAAAAAGCAAATGAGGCAACAACAGATAAAGGAGCAGAAGAAAAAGTAGGATTATCAGTATCAGCAGCAAGAGCAAAAGGAATGGGAGTATTAACAGTATCTAATTTAAAAGAAGAAGTAGAAAATAGTTACGGAGGAACAGTGACAGGAACAGAATTTCCAGTAACAGTGACAATAGATGGAAAAGAATTTTTTGTAAAAAATACAGGAGAAGTAACACAAGATGGAAGCTCACCAACAGACAAGATTTCAAAAACAACATCATATGTAGGATATTATGCAGATTTAGACCCAACAGATGGAAAAATAGATGGAATAATATATGCAGATTTAGCTAAAGGAGATAATATAGAAAAAAAATGGAACAATAATTCAGATAGTAAATATA
Source organism: uncultured Clostridia bacterium (assembly GCA_934162255.1). Lineage (GTDB taxonomy): Bacteria > Bacillota > Clostridia > TANB77 > CAG-508 > CAG-269. The sequence goes on from CAKPIG010000001.1 coordinate 21,941, forward strand.
CAATACCAACAGTAACAGAAGGACTAAAAGACTATTATATAAGTAAAACAAATTATAATGGAAATGATGCAAATGGAAAAGGATTTGGAACAAAAGATGTAATATCACCAACAGGAACAGGAACAGGAACAGATAGATTTTACATAATGGCGTTGAAAGATATAACAAAAAATGGACCAACTTATGACTGGTATAATGCAGCATATGATCAAATGAATGATTATGCAGACACAACATCAGGAGATTTTAGACAAGGAAAGTCAAATACAACAACAATGATATCAAAATGGAATGCAAAAAAATATGGAGATCCAGATAAATGTTCAGGTCATAAAGATATGTGGGGAAAAATACAAGAAGAAGTAAACAATGGATGGTTTGTACCATCTAGAGCAGAATGGTCAGCATTTGGAGGAGAATTAGGAATATCAAAAGATAACTTAAATGAAGAGTATTATGGAAACTTTGGACTTAGTGACTACTACTGGTCTTCATCACAGTGCAGTGCACGCCGCGCGTGGTGCGCAAGCTTCATGATTGGCTCTATGTGCGACGACGGCGTCAATAACTTCAACTCTGTCCGTTTGAGTGCGACTTTCTAATTTGTGAAAATTAGAAAATGTATAAATATAGTATAGCATTAAGAGAAATAACATTAATAAAGGGAGCGAGTTTTTATTGCTCCCTGGAAATAAAAAATTGAAAATAAAAAAATTAAAAAATTTCAAAAAACTATTGACAAAAAAAGAATAATACATTATAATTTATAAATGTCAAGGAGATGCAGGTGTAGTTCAATGGTAGAACCTCAGCCTTCCAAGCTGATGACGTGGGTTCGATTCCCACTACCTGCTCCAAATTAACTTTTTAATTTCCTTGCATTGTACATGCAGGTGTAGTTCAATGGTAGAACCTCAGCCTTCCAAGCTGATGACGTGGGTTCGATTCCCACTACCTGCTCCAGATGAAACAAACGGTAATTAAATCGTTTGTTTTATTTATTATATAGGATATAATCCTTACTCATACAAGATATGAGTTACAAATCCAAGAGGAGGTGAATATAATGAACAAATACGAAAGTATAGTCATTATTAATCCTAATTTAGACGAAGCTGCATTAAAAGCTTTAGAAGAAAAATTCACAGGATTAATAAATGAAAACGGAAAAGTAGAAAATGTTGTAGACATGGGAAAAAGAAAATTAGCTTATGAAATCAAAAAAAATAAAGAAGCATTCTATGTAGAATTTGATTTTGAAGCAAAACCAGAATCTATAACAGAACTTGAAAGAATATACAGAATAACAGATGATGTACTAAAATTCATCACAGTAAGAAAAGAAGAAAAATAATTAGGAAAAAGAGGGGCCTTAATAAAGTAGAAAGGGTAAGTGATAAAATATGAACAAAGTAATTTTAATGGGTAGACTAACAAGAGATCCAGAAGTAAGATATACTCAAACAAACAATACAGTAGTAGCATCATTCTCATTAGCTGTAAACAGAAGATTTGTTAGACAAGGAGAAGAAAGACAAGCAGACTTTATCAACATAGTTGCATGGAGCAAGCTTGGAGAATTTTGCGGTAAATACTTTAAGAAAGGTCAACAAGTAGGTATAATCGGAAGAATACAAACAAGAACATGGGATGATGACCAAGGTCAAAAACACTATGTAACAGAAGTTGTTGCTGAAGAAGCATATTTTGCAGATAGTAGAAGAGATGGAGAAAGTGCAGGAAGTGCTGCATTTGAAAATACATTTGGAAATTCAATGCCAGGAGGAACAGACTTCGAAGTGTCTTCAAGTGATGACCTACCATTTTAATAACAAGGAGGGGAATTAAAAAATGGCAGACAAAAACAAAAAAAGAAATAATAGAAACAATAATAATTATGATGATGATTACAATCCAAAGTTCAGAAAACAAAGAAAGAAAGTATGCGTATTATGCAGTGACAAAAACTTTGAATTAGATTATAAAAATCCTGAACAATTAAAAAAATTCATCAATGATAAAGGAAAAATATTACCTAGAAGAACAACTGGAGCATGTGCTAAACATCAAAGAGATATAACATTAGCAGTAAAAAGAGCAAGACATATCGCAATATTACCATATGCAACAAAAGACTAGGATAAATGGCGAAGTAACTAAGATTACTTCGTTTTTTATGTTTACAAACATTTGACTTATACAAAAAGATATTGTAAAATATAAGACGATATTTACAAAAGAGAGGAGAAAAACATGAAAGAAACAGAAAATGAAAAAGTAATATTAAAAACAGAGCAAAATACAAAAATATCAGATTTATTAAAAAATCAAATAGAAGAAAGCAAATATCCAGTAGTTGGAGCAAAATTCAATAATGAGTATAAAAACTTAGATTATCAATTAAAGAAAAGTGGAAAAGTAGAATTAATAGATATAAATTCAAAAGAAGGAATGAAAATATATAGAAGAACATTAACCTTCATTATGGGAAAAGCATTTTGGAGAGTATTTCCTGAAGCAAATATTATAGTTGATTATCAATTATCAAATGCAATGTATTGCAATGTAGAAAATATGGAAGTAACAGATGAAATGCTAGAAAAAGTAAAAGCAAAAATGCAAGAAATAATTGACCAAGACTTGCCTATAGAAAAAAGAACTATGACAAGACAAGAAGCAGAAAAATTCTATGAAGAAACAAAAACATCAAAAGGAAGATTACAATTTGACTTAGAGGAAAACAATCAAATAAATATGTATTATTGCAAAGATTATTACAATTATTTTTATGATATAATTGCAACACACACAGGAGTTACAAAAGTATTTGATTTACAAAAATATAATACAGGATTTTTACTAAGATATCCAAGTACACAAGATGTAAGTGTATTACCAAAATTCCATGAAACAAAAAAATTATTATGGGCTTTACAAGAATATGAAACAATATATAAAGTATTAAATGTTGGAACAGTATATAGACTAAATAAAATAGTAAAAGAAAATAAAATCAAAGATTTAATATTACTATCAGAGGCATTACATGAAAAGAAAATTTCACAAATATCAGACAAGATATTAAAGAAAAATGGCGTAAAAATGATATTAATAGCTGGCCCATCATCATCAGGAAAAACAACATTTGCACAAAGATTAGGAATTCAATTAAGATTAAATGGAATCAAACCAGTTACAATATCTGTAGATAATTATTTTGTTGAAAGAGGACAAACACCTAGAAATGAAAAAGGCGAATATGATTTTGAAAGTATAGATGCAATAGATACAGAACTATTCAATAAACATTTGTTATCTCTTTTAAATGGTGAAGAAGTAGAAATGCCAGAATTTGATTTTCATGCAGGAACAAAAAGATATAATGGAAATAAAATAAAATTGGCAGAAGATGAAGTTCTAGTAATAGAAGGAATACACTGTTTAAATGATAAATTAACTGAAAAAATACCACAAGATCAAAAATATAAAATATATATAAGTGCATTAACAGTATTAAATATGGACTCATTTAATAGAATTTCAACAACAGATACACGTTTAGTAAGAAGAATAGTAAGAGATCATCAATTTAGAGGATATTCTGCAAAAGATACAATTGCTTCATGGTCAAATGTAAATAAAGGTGAGGAAAAAAATATATTCCCATACCAAGAAGAAGCAGACAGCATATTTAATACATCTTTAATATATGAATTAGGAGTATTAAAAAATGAGGCAATACCATTATTACAAGAAATAACAAACGAAGAACCAGAATATGCAGAGGCACAAAGATTAATAGAGTTATTAAGATATTTTGAACCTATTCCAAAAGAGATAGTACCATCAAACTCTTTATTAAAAGAATTTTTAGGTGGAGGAGATTTTAAAGGATAATATGTTAGAAAAAAGTAAATTTACAAAAATAGATGAAGAATTCATATGTGAAAATTGTGGCAAAAAAGTACATAAATTGGGGTACACTTCAAGAAATCATTGTCCATATTGTTTGCACTCAAAACACTTAGACATAAATCCAGGAGATAGATTAGAAACATGCCATGGAATATTAGAACCAATAGGTTTAGAACAAAATTCTAAAAAAGGATATGTTATAATTTTTAAATGTAAAAAATGTGGAGCTATAAGAAAAAATAAAGTGGCTGAAGATGATAATATGGAAGAAATAATAAAATTAAGTGCTAAGCACTAAGAATATGAAAAAAGAAGCAACTCGTAAAAATTGCTTCTTTTTATTATGCTCTTTTAACTTTTCCATTTTTTAAACATTTTGCACATACGTGTATTCTTTTAACTTCTCCATCAACTTCAGCTTTAACTGTTCTTAAATTTGGTTTCCAAGTTCTTGGAGCTCTTTTACTTATATGAGAACGAGTTATACTTAATTTATTTCCATGGATAGCTGTTTTTTCGCAAACTTCACATTTAGCCATGATTAAATAGCACCTCCTAATTTTTAAAATAATTTATGACTATTAACTAGTTTAACACATAAATAAAAAAAAAACAAGTATTTTCTGATAAAAAATGAAAAATACAATTGAAAATAATGACGAAGATGTGATATAATTATAGCGTAAAAGGCATAAAAGCCTTCGAATAATTTCGGAGGCTGAATTTAGCTACCTCCGAAAAAAACAAATAAAACAGGAGGAAAGGAAAATGAAAGCAGCAGATATCAAATTGGTATGGGTTCAAAACAATTCTAGAGGAGAAAAGTTAATAAATCGGCAAAGATTTATTGACATCATGGCAAGCATAAAGGCAGGTTTTGATGATAATAATGAAGTATCAACAGAACTTGTCGAAATTGCAGAAGATGTTGTAGAAATAAGAATCAACAAAGATAGAAATGACGAGATGGACACCCCATTTATTATATGTTTAAATGAAGAGGGAAAAACTCAGATGTACAAAATATCTAGGAGACATAGAATCATGTGGGAAATCTTAAATGAATACTGCAGAATTTAAGCTTTTTAAAAGGGACTTCTTATTTGGAAGTCCCTCAAATTTTTATTAATAGTAATAAATTACCAAAAAAGGCTTGCAAAACAGAAAATATATGATATAATATAAAAGCTAAAAGCATGAGAAAGGAAGATTAAAAAATGAATTGTAAAGTAGAAAAAACAGAAAATGCAAATGAAGTAAAACTAGAAATCACTATAGAAGCAGAAAAATTTGATAATGCTATGAAAAAAGTATATTTCCAAAATGCGAAATATTTTAATATTCCAGGATTTAGAAAAGGAAAAGCACCAATGAACATAGTAGAAAAATACTATGGAGCACAAATATTCTATGAAGATGCTTTTAATGAAGTAGCAACAGAAAGTTATGAAGAAGCTTTAAAAGAAAATAATATAGAAGTTGTAAGTAAACCAGAAGTAGATATAAAACAAATGGAAAAAGGAAAAGATGTAATATTTACAGCAACAGTTCAAACAAAACCAGAAGTAGAACTTGGAAAATATAAAGGAATAGAAATAAAAAAAGTTGACTATACTGTAGAAGACAAAGACATTGAACATGAATTAGGACATATGCAAGAACATAATTCAAGACTTGTATCTATAGAAGATAGAGACTTAGCTCAAGGAGATATAGCAACAATAGACTTTGAAGGATTTGTTGATGACAAAGCATTTGAAGGTGGAAAAGCAGAAGGTCATGAATTAGAAATTGGAAGTGGATCATTTATACCAGGTTTTGAAGATCAATTAGTTGGAATGAAAATTGATGAAGAAAGAGAAATAAAAGTAACATTTCCAAAAGAATATTTCTCAAAAGACTTAGCTGGAAAAGAAGCTATGTTCAAAGTAAAATTACATGAAATTAAGAAAAAAGAACTACCAGAATTAGATGATGAATTTGCAAAAGACGTAAGTGAATTTGATACACTTGATGAATTAAAAGCAGATATAAAAGCAAAATTAGAAAAAGACAACGCAAATAAAGTAAAATTCGAGACAGAAGAAGCAGCTATAAAAGCAGTTTGTGATAAAACAAAAATAGATATTCCAACAGGAATGATAGAATTAGAAGTAGACAATATGATGAAAGACTTTGAACAAAGACTAGCATATCAAGGATTAAATATAGATCAATATTGTAGTATGTTAGGAAAAACAGAAGAAGAAATAAGAAAAGATTATGAACCACAAGCTCAAGAAGCAATAAAATCAAGACTTGTATTAGAAGCAATAAAAAATGCAGAAAAGATAGAAGCAACAGAAGAAGAAATAAAAGCAAAAATGGAAGAAATGGCAGAAAACTATGGTAAAAAAGTAGAAGAATTAAGTGAAAATGAAAATCTTAAAAAATATATAAAAGATGGAATAGAAGCAGAAAAAACAATTGAATTCATAGTAGAAAATGCAAAAATAAAATAGTCTAAAATAAAAAAGTTAGGAGGAGTTTTGGTTTTTAAAATTTAACCTAGCTTTTTTGCTTAATATACAAATTTAAAGGAGGATAAAAATGTTAGAAAAAGATAGTTTAGTACCTTATGTAATTGAACAAACAAGTAAAGGAGAAAGGTCTTATGACATATTCTCAAGATTATTAAAAGATAGAATAATATTTTTAGGAGAAGATGTAAATCCAACAACATCAAGTTTAATAATAGCACAATTATTATTCCTAGAATCAGAAGATCCAGATAAAGAAATTTATTTATATATAAATTCACCTGGGGGTTCTATAACAGATGGAATGGGAATAATAGATACAATGAATTATATAAAATGTCCAGTTTCAACAATATGTGTCGGGATGGCAGCTAGCATGGGAGCAGCATTACTTGCAGCAGGAGAAAAAGGAAAAAGATATGCAACTCCAAATGCGGAAATATTAATACATCAACCGTTAATTGGTGGAGGAGGACTTTCAGGTCAAGCTACAGAAATAAAAATACATGCAGATCACTTAGTAAGGACTAGAGAAAAATTAAATAAATTTTTAAGTGAAAGAACAGGTCAAAGTATAGAAACAATTGAAAGAGATACTGAAAGAGATCACTACATGACAGCTAAAGAAGCTTTAGAATATGGATTAATTGATGGAATAATGGACAAAAGAAATTAAAGAAAAGGAGACGTTATAATGGCAAATAATGATACACCTAAAAGTGTAAAATGTTCATTTTGTGGTAAAACTCAAGAAAATGTAAAAAAAATAATAGCAGGCCCAGGTGTATATATATGTAATGAATGTATAGGACTTTGCAATGACATAATAGAAAATGAATATTATGAAGATGAGGATGCATACACACTAGCGGGATTAGACAAAATTCCAAGCCCAAAAGAAATAAAAGATATATTAGACCAATATGTAATAGGACAAGATGAAGCCAAAAAGACACTTGCTGTTGCAGTATATAATCACTATAAAAGAATTGCTCATGAAGAAGAACTAGGAGAAAAACATAAAAAAGATGAAAATGATGTTGAAATACAAAAAAGCAATATTCTATTATTAGGACCAACAGGATGTGGAAAAACACTTCTTGCAAGTACATTAGCAAATATACTAAATGTACCATTTGCCATTGCTGATGCAACAACACTTACAGAAGCGGGATATGTTGGAGAAGATGTAGAAAATATACTTTTAAAACTAATTCAAGCAGCAGATGGAGATATAGAAAAAGCTGAAAAAGGAATTATCTATATAGATGAAATAGACAAAATAACTAGAAAATCTGAAAATCCATCAATAACAAGAGATGTCAGTGGTGAAGGAGTGCAACAAGCATTATTAAAAATTGTTGAAGGAACAATTGCATCAGTTCCACCACAAGGAGGAAGAAAACATCCACATCAAGAACTACTTCAAATAGATACTTCCAATATATTATTCATATGTGGAGGTGCATTTGAAGGTCTTGAAAATATAATAAAAGATAGAATTGGTAAAAAATCAATTGGATTTGGAGCTGAAATTCAAAGTAGCAAAGATATTGATAGATATAAAGTATTCGAAGAATTACTTCCACAAGATTTATTAAAATTTGGAATGATACCAGAATTTATAGGAAGATTACCGATACTTGCAACACTAAAAGAATTAGATAGAGATGCATTAATAAAAATAACAACAGAGCCAAAAAATGCATTAGTAAAACAATATAAAAAATTATTAGAAATGGATGATGTTGAACTAGAATTTGAACCAGAAGCACTTGAAGCAATTGTTGATAAAGCAATTGAAAGAAAAACAGGAGCAAGAGGTTTACGTTCTATAATTGAAGAAATTATGAGGGATATAATGTTTGACATTCCATCAAATGAAAAAATTGAAAAATGTATTATAACAAGAGCAACTGTTGAATCAAATGCAGGACCTACAATAATTGAAAATGAAAACAAGGTTAGAAAATCACAAAAAGCCAAAAGAGTTAAAGTAGATAAAAAAGAAACAGCCTAAAAAAAGGAGAAAGAGATGCCATTTATAGGAAGAGGGGATTTTCCTCATGTAGAAAAAGGCAATAATGATGGAATGATTAACAATGAATTCCTTAAAGGAAAACTAGAATATGAAAATATGCATAGAGATTATTATTATGGATTCTACTATCCGATGAGTAAAACAGAAATGTTTATACAAATAGTAGTATCAATAATAGTGCTAACAGCAGTACTCATAATGTTTCTTATCAAACATAGAGAAACTTCAGTAGATCCATTCCAGAATATAAAAGATGCATATATGAATACTTATATAGCAATAGTTACAATAGCAGTAGCAATTAATATATTAATAAATTTTATATTAAAAAAAGGAAAAGGCAGATATATAGGTTTAAGTTTTCTAACATTCTTTTCAACAATATCAATGATTGCATTTTTTATAGGAAACTATGATATGGTAACAAAATATAATAGTGATTTAATATTTGTATGCGAAATATATGCAATTCTTTTTGTACACTTAATATTAAATATAATGTTAATATGTCAATCATTAAAAATGGGAAAAATAAGTAGTAGAAAAGCTAAATTAAGTAGAGATGATGATATACTTTTTGATGAAGAACAAAATATCAAATATTAAAGAGGAATAGAAATGGAAGATGTAAATATAGAAAAAGCAAAAACAATGTCAAACTATGCATTAATAATAATATTTTTTAGTATATTGACATATTTTATACCAATTATTATGGGAGAGTTTGACTTTGGAATAATAGTTGAAATAATAGCATTTGTGTTTCTTATTATATCAAGATTGATGATAGAAGAAAGAAGTAAAAAATTAGCAAGATGTTTTAATGTTTTTGCAGCAATACCAATAATATTTCTTATAACATATGATGTAATAAAATTATTGACCTCAATGACTTACCATTTTTATATAACTGAATTATTCATATATATAGCAGCAGAAATATTACCAATATTATATTTAAGATTTTTATTTTCAATAAATATCAACTTAAAAGAAACAGAAAAATAAAAAAATATTCAAAAATCCTTGCAATTTAGGCAAAAATTGGGTATAATATAAAAGAACATAAAAAATGAACAGAAGAGTAGGAGCCAATCCTACTCTTTATTAATGAAAAAAGGAGGGCTTATGGCAAAGATTGAAGAAAAAGTAGAAGAACTAATAAAAGAAGACATAGAAAAATTAGGATATGACCTATATGATGTAGAATATGCCAAAGAAGGACCAAACTATTACTTAAGAATATACATAGACAAAAAAGAAGGAATAGACTTAGAAGACTGTGAAAAAGTAAGCAATGAAATAAACGAAAAATTGGATCAAGCAGATTATATAAAAGAGCAATACTTTTTAGAAGTATCATCACCAGGAATAGAAAGAGTATTAAGAAAAGAAAAACATTTAAAAGATAATATTGGAAAAAATATAGAAATACGATTATTCAAAAAAGATGAAAATGGAAGTAAAGAATATTTAGGGGAATTAGAAAATTACGATGATAACTTTATAACAATAAAAAAAGGTGAAGAAAAAATAAAAATAGAAAGAAAAAATATTGCACTGATAAAAACAGTGTATGAATGGGGGAATTAAAAAAATGAAAGCAATAGATAATAAAGAATTAATATTAGCTTTAGAAGAACTAGAAAAAGAAAAAGGAATAAGTAAAGAGGAATTACTAGAATCAATAAGAACAGCATTAATAACAGCATACAAAAGAAATTTTGATGCATTAGAAAATGTAGATGTAAAAATGGATGAACAAACAGGAGCAACACATGTATATGCAATAAAAGAAGTAATGGAAAGAGCAAATGATGACGCATTAGAAATTAGCTTAGAAGAAGCTAGAAAAATAAACAAAGAATTACAAATAGGAGATTCAGTAGAAGTTGAAATAGTTCCAAGAGACTTTGGAAGAATTGCAGCACAAACAGCAAAACAAGTAATCATACAAAAATTAAGAGAAACAGAAAGAAATATGGTATTTAATGAATATAATGAAAGAAAAGGAGAAATAGTTACAGGTCTTGTACAAAAAGCAGATAAGAACATAGTAGTTTTAGACTTAGGAAAGCTAGAAGGAATAATGCTTTCAAAAGACCAAATACCTACAGAAACATATAAAGTAAATGATAAAATAAAAGGATATGTTGTTGATGTAGAAAGAGGAGAAAAAGGAATACCTCAAGCAATAGTATCAAGAACACATCCAGACTTTGTAAGAAAATTACTTGAATTTGAAATACCAGAAATATATGAAGGATTAATAGAAATAAAAAGTGTATCAAGAGATCCAGGTTTAAGAAGTAAAGTTGCAGTATATTCTGCAAATGAAAATATTGACCCAGTTGGTTCATGTGTTGGGCAAAAAGGAATACGTATACAAAATGTAATAAATGAATTACATGGAGAAAAAATAGATGTAATTGAATGGAATCCAGATCCAAGTATATTTATAGCATCAGCATTACTACCAGCACAAATAATGGCAGTAGATATAAAAGAAGAAGAAAAATTTGCACAAGTAATTGTACCAGATGACCAACTATCATTAGCAATAGGAAAATCAGGACAAAATGCGAGATTAGCAGCAAAATTAACAAATTGGAAAATTGATATAAAATCAGAAAGTCAATTTAGAGAAATGTTAGCTGCTAAACAAGAAGATAAAGAAGAAAACAGTGAAGAAGAATAAATCTTTAGGAGGATATAAGTGAGAAAAATTCCACAAAGAAGATGTGTTATATGTAAAACACAAAAAAATAAGAATGAATTACTAAGAGTAGTAAAAAATAAAGAAAATGAGATAAAAGTAGACACAACAGGAAAAGAACCAGGAAGAGGAGCATATATTTGTTATAATATAGAATGCTTAGAAAAAGCAATGAAAACTAAAAAACTAGAAAAAGAATTAGAAGTTAAAATTGATAACGAAATATACATGCAGGTTCAAAATATAATAAAAGAGAAAAATGGGGGTGATGTTATTGGGTAAACTAAAAATATATGATGTGGCTAAAGAATTAAATTTAACAAGTAAAGAAGCAGTGGAAATAGCAAGAAAACTCAATATAGATGTAAAAAGTCATTTAAGCTCAATAGATGAAGGAGATGCAAAAAAAATTAGAGAAAGCGTAAGTAAGAATAAGATTATGAGAAAAGAAGAAAAAAAGACTAATAATGATACACCAGTTATAATAAGAAGAGAAGTTATTATTTCAGATGAAGGAAAAACACCAAAAGAACAGACCAAAAAAGAAGAAAGAAAAAATAATGTTGGATTTGTAGAAAGAAAGCAAAACAAAGACTACAATATAGTATATAGAAACAAACCATCAAAACCAATGACTGTAGATGAATTATTTGGATTGAAAAAAGAAACTAAAAAAGAAATTAAAGAAGAGGAAAAGGCAGAAAAAGTAGAAAATAAAATGGATGTAGAAACAATAAAACAAGAAAAAGTTGAAGTAAAACCAGTTGTAGAAAACAAAAATAAAAATAATTATAAAAACAGAGATTTTAGACAAAATAACAATAATAGAGAAAACAGAAATAATAACAATAACTACAATAACAATAATAATAGGTTTGAAAACAGAAATAGAAATAATAATAGCAATAATAATAATGGTAATAACAACAATCGTTTTGAAAGAAATAATCAAAGATTTGGAAATAGAAACAATAACAGACCAAATGGAAATCAAAGATTTGGTGGAAATAGACCATTAGATGAAAAAGGAATAGAAAAAAATATAAAAGATATAATGGCAATTGAAACAGTTGAAAAAGAGCCAGCAAGAGAATACAATAAAACAATTGACAAACAAAAAGAAGACAATAGATTTAATGATAATAGAAATTCTAAGAAAAATAATAAGTCTAGAAAGAATAATCAAAATGGTGAAATTAATGAACATAAGCTAAAAGGATTAAAGAGAACTGATAAATTATCAAATATGTTTGATGACCAAGATGGTGGAATGTTAGACTATTATGATTTAACAACTCAAAGAGGAAAAAAAGGCAAGAAAAAAATTGGAAAGGAAAACGAAAATAGAAATAAACAAAAAATATTTAAACTAGAAGAAATAACTATTCCTGAAACTATCACTGTAAAAGACTTTGCTGCAGAATTAAAGAAAACAACAGCAGAAGTAATAAAAAAATTGTTAGGCTATGGTGTAATGGCAACAATAAATAATGAGATAGATTTTGATACTGCATCGCTAATTGCAGATGAATTTGGTGTAAAAGTAAATAAGAAAGAAACAGTAACAGAAGAAGATATACTATTTGACGATTCTGAAGACAGAGAAGAAGATTTAAAACCAAGACCACCAGTAGTTGTTGTAATGGGACACGTAGACCATGGTAAAACATCATTATTAGATGCTGTAAAGAAAACAAATGTAATTGAAGGAGAAGCTGGAGGAATAACTCAACATATAGGTGCATACAAGGTTAAAGTAAATGATAGAGAAATTACATTCTTAGATACACCAGGACATGAAGCATTTACTGCAATGAGAGCAAGAGGTGCACAAATAACAGATATTGCAATACTTGTAGTTGCTGCAAATGATGGAGTAATGCCTCAAACTATAGAAGCAATAAATCATGCAAAATCAGCAGGAATACCAATAATTGTTGCAATAAATAAAATCGATTTACCAGATGCAAATCCTGAAAAAGTAAAACAAGAATTAATGGCTTATGAATTAGTACCAGAAGAATGGGGAGGAGATACAATATTTGTTCCAATATCAGCAAAACAAAATCAAAACATTGATCAACTTCTAGAAATGGTATTATTACAAGCAGACATGTTAGAACTAAAAGCAAACCCAAATAAACAAGCTAAAGGTGTTGTAATAGAAGCAAGCTTAGATAAACATAAAGGAACAATCGCATCAATGCTAGTTCAAAGAGGAAAACTTGATGTTGGAGATACAATTGTTGTAGGTTCATCTATTGGTAGAATAAGAAGCATGACAGATGAAAAAGGAAAAAAAGTAAAATCTGCTGGACCTTCAACACCAGTAGAAATAACAGGTTTGACAGAAGTACCACAAGCAGGAGATGTATTCTATGAAGTAAAAGATGAAAGAACAGCAAAACATCTTATAGAAAAGAGAAAACAACAAGAAAGAGAAAAAACAATAAATGCAATGAATAAAGTTACATTAGACAACTTATTTAGCCAAATGGAAGAAGGTAACTTAAAAATACTTAACTTAATAGTAAAAGCAGATGTTCAAGGTTCTGTTGAAGCTATAAAACAATCAATGGAAAAATTGTCAAATGAAGAAGTAAGAGTTAAAGTTATTCATGCTGCAGTAGGTGCTGTTACAGAATCAGATGTAACACTTGCAAAAGTATCAAATGCAATAATAATAGCATTTAATGTTAGACCAATGCCAACAGCAAAAGACATGGCAGAAAAAGATGAAGTTGAAATTAAACAATATTCAATAATATATCAAGCAATTGATGATGTAGAAGCTGCTATGAAAGGTATGTTAGATCCAAAATATCAAGAAAAAGTTATAGGAAATGCAGAAATAAGACAAACATTTAGAATTTCAAATGTTGGTACAATTGGTGGAGCATATGTACTTGATGGAAAACTTGAAAGAAATGCTGGAGTAAGAGTATTACGTGATAATGTAGTTATACATGATGGAAAATTAGCTTCATTAAAAAGATTTAAAGATGATGCAAAAGAGGTAACAAAAGGATTTGAATGTGGTATTCAAATTGAAAAATTCAATGATATCAAAGAAGGAGATATTCTTGAAGCATACATCTTAGAAGAAATAAAAAGATAGAGATAGAAGGGAGTAAAAATGCCAAAAAACAATAATCGTCAAGGAAGAATTGATGAAGAATTTAGAAAAGAACTTAGTCAAATAATAAGTTTCGAATTAAAAGAACCAAGTGTTACTGGAATGGTTAGTGTAACAAGAGTAAAAGTTACACCAGACTTAAAATATGCAAAAGTATCTGTCAGCATTTTGAACTCAAAAAATGTGAAAGAAACTTTATCAGGCCTAAAAAAATCATCAGGATTCTTAAGATCAGAATTAGCTAAAAGAATAAATTTAAGAAATACACCAGAATTAGTGTTTGAATTAGATGAATCACTAGAATATGGTGCTAAAATAGATAGTATATTAAATGATATAATGAAAAAAGAAAAATAGAAGAAGGGAAAAATATGACATTAGATAGAATATTAGAAGAAATAAAAAAAGCAAAAACAATAGCAATATTATGTCATGAATCACCAGATGGAGATGCTGTATCCAGCTCTCTAGCTGTGATGCATGCATTAGAACAACTTGGAAAAAATGCTGATGTGATAATACCAGAATATGCAAAAGACTTTAAATTCTTGCCAGGAACAGAAAAAATAAAAGTAGATAGTGATATAAAAAAATATGACTTAGCAATATCTGTAGATTGTTCAGATTTAAAAAGATTAGTTGGAGCAAAAGAATATTTTGAGACTGCTAAAATAACAATTGAAATAGATCACCATTCAGTAAATGCTATGTTTGCAGATTTAAACTATGTTGACCCTGTAGCACCTGCATGCTGTCAAGTATTAATAGGAATGTTTGAATACTTTGGAATAGAAATAACTAAAGAAATAGGAACATGTATATTAACAGGAATAATCACAGATACAGGAGGATTCCAATATTCAGGAGTAAATCCAGAAACATTTGAATTCGCAGCAGAGATATTAAGAAAAGGTGTAAATATATCAAAAATATGTCAAAGGGTATTAAGAAATAAAACAAAAGCAAACTGTGAACTTACAAAAATTCTATATGAAAGAATGGAATTTGAAGAAGAAGGTAAAGTTGCACTTTCATACATACCTGTCGAAGACTATGAAAGAACAAATGCACAATTAGGAGATGATGAAGGATTAGTCGAAATTGAAAGAGACATAGAAGGAGTGGAAGTTGCAGTTCTTTTAAAAGAAAAAGAAGGAGCAAATGGATATAAAGCATCATTAAGATCAAAAGAAAATGTAAATGTTTCAAATGTGTGCCTACTTTTAGGAGGAGGAGGACATCCAAGAGCAGCAGGATGCTTTGTTCCAGGAAATTTAAAAGAAGTAAAAGAAAAAGTTATAAATGCAATAAAAAAAGAAGCTAATTGGAGTTAAAATGAATGGTATAATAATTATAAATAAACCTAAAAATTATACTTCACATGATATTGTTAGAATTGCTAAAAAAGTGTTAAATGAAAAAGTTGGGCATACAGGAACATTAGATCCAAATGCAACAGGAGTATTGCCATTACTTATAGGCAAAGGAACTGAACTTTCAAAATACATGATAAATCATGATAAAACATATGAGGCAGTTATTAAAATTGGAGAAAAAACAGATACAGCAGATGTTGAAGGACAAGTTATAGAAAAACAAGAAGTTGATTTTGAAAAAATAAAAATAGAAAGTGTAGAAAAAGCACTACAAAAATGTCTAGGAAAACAAGAACAAATTCCACCAATGTATTCAGCAATAAAAATTAATGGAAAGAAATTATATGAATATGCAAGAAAAGGTCAAAAAATACAAATAAAACCAAGACAAATTGAGATATATGAAATAAAATTGATAGAAATTAATGAAAAACAAAAAGAAATTATATTTAAAGTACATTGTTCAAAAGGAACATATATAAGAACTTTATGTGAAAAAATTGCTGAGAATTTAGGAACATGTGGATATATGAAGGAATTGAAAAGAACACAAGTAGGAGAATTCAAAATAGAAGATGCCATAGAAATAGAAGAGTTAGAAAACAATGCTAAAAATAATATAATAACAGTTGAAGAATATTTTGAAGATTCTCCTCAAATAGAACTATCTGAGTATAAAAACAAATTATTTTTAAATGGAGTTCAACTTACATTTAATATGGAAGATGGAATATATAGAATATATAAAAATAAAAATTTTATTGGAATAGGAACAATTAAAAATAATTTATTAAAAAGAGATATTATAATTTAAAGGGGGTATAATAAATGGAAAAATTTTATTTAACAACACCAATATATTACCCAAGTGGAAAATTCCATATAGGAACAGCATATACAGAAGTATTGGCAGATACAATAGTTAAATATAAGAAATTAAGAGGATTTGATACTTATTTTTTAACAGGAACAGATGAACATGGACAAAAAATTCAATCAGTTGCAGAAAAAGCAGGAAAAACACCACAACAATATGTTGACGAAATGGCAGAAATGGCAAAAGAACTATGGAAAAAAATGAATATTAAATATGATTATTTCATAAGAACAACAGAACCATGCCATGAAAAAACAGTTCAAAAAATATTTAAATATTTCTTAGAAAAAGGAGATATTTATAAAGGAGAATATGAAGGCTGGTATTGTATGCCATGTGAAACATATTTTACAAAAACACAATTAGTTGATGGAAAATGTCCAGATTGTGGTAGAGAAGTAAAATTATTAAAAGAAGAAGCATATTTCTTTAAGATGAAAAAATATGCTGATAGACTTTTAAAATTTTATGAAGAGAATCCAGATTTTGTAGAACCTGCATATAGAAAGACAGAGATGATAAATAATTTCATAAAACCAGGATTAGAAGATTTATGTGTAACAAGAACATCTTTTGATTGGGGAATAAAAGTAGAAAGTGATCCAAAACATGTAATATATGTTTGGTTAGATGCTTTGACAAATTACTTAACAGCTTTAGGATATATGCAAGAAGATGATATACTATTTAAAAAATACTGGCCTGCAGATGTTCAAATAGTAGGAAAAGATATAGCTAGATTTCATTTAATATATTGGCCAATATTCTTAATGGCATTAGACTTACCATTACCTAAAAAAATAGTAGTTCATAACTGGATAATGATGAAAGATGGAAAAATGTCAAAATCATTCGGAAATGTCGTATATCCAGAAAAATTAATAGACAGATATGGATTAGATGCGACAAGATACTATTTATTAAGAGTAATGTCAGTATCACAAGATGGAGTATATTCTCCAGAAGATTTTGTTGAAAGATATAATTCAGATTTGTGCAATGATTTAGGAAATTTAGTAAATAGAACAGTATCAATGGTTAATAAATATTTTGAAGGAACAGTTCCAGAATATAATGGAACACCAAATGAAGTTGACCAAGAATTTGAAAAATACACACTTGAACAAATTGAAAAAGTAGAAGACTTAATGGAAAAATGTCAATTATCAAATGCATTGCAAGAACTATGGGCAATTATTTCAAGGACAAATAAATATATTGATGAAACAAGACCATGGGAACTTGCAAAAAATGAAGAAACAGAAAAATTGAAATCAAGTATGTACCATTTAATAGAAAACATAAGAAAAATAGGAATAATGTTATTGCCAGTAATGGAAGAAACAGCTCAAAACCTATTGAGCCAAATAGGAATTCCTGAAGAGCTACAAACATGGGAAAGTATAAAGAAATATGATATTCTACCTGACATAAAAGTAATAGAAAAGGGTGAACCTTTATTTATGAGAAAAAATATGGAAGAAGAGTTAGAATATTTAAAACAATAAAAGGTGGAATCATGGATTTGATATCTATAAGAAGAAAATATAAAAATATAAGAAATATAATAATCACTATTTTTTTAATAACAGTATTATTAGTAGTAATAATTGGAATAAAAGAAATATATATAAATTCAAAATATGATAAAATATATAAATCATATTCTGAACAATATGATATAGCACTTTCAAAACAATCGGAAATGATTGCACAAGCTCAGATTGAGAAAAGGAAAGAAAAAAATCCTCAATTAACAGAAGAAGGCAAAAACAATATGGCAAGCTTATATCATTCAGAAAACAAGAGAGTATTCTTGACATTTGATGATGGACCATCAGAAACAGTCACAATACCAATATTAGAAACTCTAAAAAATGAAGGTATAAAAGCAACATTTTTTGTGTTAGGAAGTAGAGTAGAATTATACCCAGAATTGGTAAAAAAAGAATATGACGAAGGTCATTATATAGCAAGTCATGGATATTCACATGAATATTCAAAAATATATGCATCACCACAAAGTGTTTTAGAAGAATATAATAAAACACTAACAGCTATACAGAATGCATTAGGTGACCAAACATATAATCCACATTTGTTTAGATTCCCCGGTGGATATACAGGTGGAAAGTATGCAGAAATAAAAAAAGAAGCGGCAGAACTATTAAAACAAAACAACATAACATATGTTGATTGGAATTCTTTAACATCAGATGCAGCTGGAGCCAAGACGACTGAACAATTTTTATCAGAAATAGATAAAACGGTTGGAAAAAAGAATAGTATAGTACTTTTAATGCATGATGCAGGAAATAAAAAAGCAACAGCAGAGGCCCTACCACAAATAATATCATATTTTAAAGAAAGAGGATTTGAGTTTGATAATTTTTATAGCATAATAAAATAAAAGTATTGAATAAATTAAAAAAATCTGTTATACTTTAAACATATATGGAGGGAAAAATGGAAGATAAACAAAAGAAACAATTTATATCAACAATAATAATGGTAATTATTATTGCAGTAATAATAGTAACTATGGCTATAGGTCTAATAAAGAAAAATAGCAATCATAATGATGAAAATATACAAAATAAAGATAATACTAATAATCAAGTAGAAGAACAAGTTGAAGAATATGTAAAAGAGCAAGATGGCATAAAAACTAACATAAGTGATAAATTACGTCAATCAAGAGAATTTGAAGGATATAAAGTAGATAAGATAGAATTAACTTCACAAAGTTCACAAACTCAATTAATAGCTGAAATGACTAATAATTCAGGAGTAGACAAAACAGCAATGTTAATAGATATAGTCTTACTTGATAAAGATGGAAATGAAATAGTGACACTAGGAGGAATAATTCCAGCAACAAATGCAGGAGAAACAAGTCAATTAAATGTAAATTCATCATTAAATTATGCAAATGCATATGATTTTAAAATAATAAAAAAATAAGAAGTTGAAAGGAGAAAATAACAATTATGGCAGGAGTATATATGGCAGGAGATTTCAGAAATGGAACAACATTTGAAATGGATGGAGGAGTTTTTAGAGTAGTAGAATTCCAACACGTAAAACCAGGTAAAGGAGCAGCATTTGTAAGAACAAAATTAAAAAACGTAATAACAGGAGCAGTTTTAGAAAAAACATTTAACCCATCAGATAAATATCCTGGAGCAGAAATAGAAAAGAAAACAATGCAATATTTATATAATGATGGAGATTTATATTATTTTATGGATAATGAAACATATGATCAATTACCATTAAATAAAGACGATATTGGAGATTGTCTAAAATATTTAAAAGAAAACATGGAAGTTACAATACTTTCATTCAAAGGAAAAGTATTTGCAGTAGAACCACCAATATTTGTAGAACTTGAAGTTACATACACAGAGCCAGGATTTGCTGGAAATACAACAACAACATCTGGAAAACCAGCAACATTAGAAACTGGATTAGAACTACAAGTACCAATGTTCATAAATATTGGAGATGTATTAAGAATAGATACACGTACATGTGAATATATGGAAAGAGTATAATTAATTTTGGAGCCGGTTTTTTACACAATTAAGAAACATGGCTCTTTTATTTTAGGAGGTAAAAATGAAAGAAGAAGAAATATTAAATAAAATTAAAGAATTAGAGAAAAGAGTAGCAGAATTAGAAAAAAGCGTATCATATATTCAAGAAGATATATATGAATTTGTAGAAGATGATGAACAAGAAAGTCCATGTGGAGGAAATTGTTCACATTGTAGTGGATGTGAAGAATAGCTTATGAAGAAAAAAGTATTTGTAATAATAGGATTAATATTAGTTGCAATAATAGTAATAGCAGGAATATTTGGAATTACCATATATAAAAAGAATAATGTAACCAAAAAAGAAAATATAATAGGTTCAAAAATACTAGAACCAGATAGAATAGTTTTTAGAAATGATAATGATCAATATTTTCAATTTAAAAAAGGAGAAAATAAATATCAAGACATAATAAACATCATAGAAAAAAATATAAGATCATATCAAACAGATGGAAAAAGTATTTCTGATGAAGAAATTGATAATATCCATTCAAAAAGTTATATAGAGTTTGATTACAAAACAGCAAGTAAAAATTATTTAATACAATTAGAAAAAAGTGATGATGAAGCTGTAATAAAAATGGCAACTACAGGAGGAAATGTAGTTTGCAAAAAAATTAGAAATCTTTCAAAAGTAAAGAAAGAACTTCAAAAATCAAGTGAACAAGAACAAGCATATACATTAGATTATAAAGAATATGTTTCAAGAAATGTTTTACAAAGTATGGAATATAAAGACATGCAACAATTTAAAGAAGTTACATGGAAGATACACCAAGCCATTATTAATAATATAGAAGATTATGAAAAATATAAAGAAATGTGTAAAATAGCAATTGATGGAGAAATAAATGAAGAAACATTTAAAAATAACACTGTTATTCTTACTGTATCATTACTACCAAAAATAACATTAAAAGTAAATGTTGGTAATATAAAATACACATATGGCAGAATGGATAATGTATTGGGTACATATACTTGCCATGTATTAGTTGTAAGTAATATTGTTAATACAGATTGTATTTATAATACAGACTTATCAGAAATAAATGACAGAATAGAGCAAGATAATTTTAAAGTTAAATATGATGATTCAGTACAAAACCTTGAAGCTGTATTTATGAAAAATTATGATGAATTCTTGACAGAATATAATAGCAGTACATCAAAAATAACATTAGATCAAGCAAAAGAAATTGCTGAAAAAGGATTTAAAGAAGCTGAAAGAATATGTGGAAGCTATGAAGAATCTACTCAAAAAGTAACAACACAAAATGTAAAACCAAATAATTTCTTTACAAGAAAATATTCTGAAGGATACAAAAACTATGACAAATCAATAGAAGCATATGTATTTACTAGAGTAGACGATATGGATCTTAATGGTGTTGAAGTATATGTTGATAAAAAAACAGGAAAAATAATTGGAGGAGGAGCATTTGGAGACTAAGATAATTATTAAAGAAATGTTATTTATAATAACAGTAGTATGTGTACCATTAATAATACTTGGATTTTTCATATTAAAAAATGGAAAATATAAAAAACAAGAAATTATAATAGGAATATTACTTTTATTAATGATATACACATCAAATGCAAGAAATTTATATAAATCTGCATATAAAGTTATTCAAGCATTTTCATCTTCAGATGTAACAGAAACAAAAATAGATATCACATTTCTAAAAAATTACAAAGAAAAATTTGATAAAAAAGGATATTTAAATAAATATGATGTTCAAGAAATCATTGAAATTGCAGATTCAAAATCAAAAGAAATAAAAATTAATTATAAAGATGAATCATCAAATATAAATATTAATATTACAAATAAAGAAGATGAACAAATACAAAAATTATATGATGAATTAAAATATGATTATTACATATTTAATTATGAAACTAACAATGATGATATAATTATTAATATTTCTAGGTATATAATAGAAAATCAAAATTAGATGGAATAAGGAACCTAATCAGGTTCCTTTATTGTATAGTCAGTTTAAATAAATACCTTGACATTAATAAAAAATAATAATATACTTGAGTCATAAAAGAAAAAGGAGGCTAAATTATGAATAACTTAATTGAAATTAGATGGCACGGAAGAGGTGGCCAAGGTGCAAAAACAGCATCACTATTATTAGCAGATGCGGCATTCAACACAGGAAAATATATCCAAGGATTTCCAGAATATGGACCTGAAAGAATGGGAGCACCAATAACAGCATATAACAGAATTAGCAATGCACCAATAACAATACACAGTAATATATATGAGCCTGACTATGTTGTAGTTGTAGATGACACACTATTAACATCAGTACCTGTTACAGCAGGACTAAAAAAAGAAGGAGCAATTGTAATAAATACAACAAAATCAGCAGAAGAATTAAGAAAATTATTAAAAGGATATGAAGGTGCTGTTTATACAATAGATGCAAGAAAAGTATCAGAAGAAACACTTGGAAAATATTTCCCAAATACTCCAATGCTCGCAGCAATAGTAAAAGTAACAGGAATCATGAAAGATGAAGAATTATTAGCAGATATGAAAAAATCATTTGCACATAAATTTGCTAAAAAACCAGAAGTAATAGATGGCAATATGAAAGCATTAGAATTAGCACTAAAGGAGGTAAAAAGAATATGACAGAAATAAATCCCAAAACACCTATAGAAGAATTAACAATAGGTGGAAATATATATTGTGCAGGAAATGCAAGAAAATTTAAAACTGGAGACTGGAGAAGCATGAAACCGATTTGGATAGAAGAAAAGTGTAAACAATGTGGCTTATGTTTTCCAGTATGTCCTGATAACTCAATTCCTGTTGGAAAGGACTTGAATAGAGAAGAATTTAATTATGATTATTGCAAAGGATGTGGAATATGTGCCAAGGTATGTCCATTTAATGCAATAGAAATGAAGGAGGTATAATAATGAGTATAAGAGAAAGACTAAGTGGAAATGAAGCAACAGCAGTTGCTATGAAACAAATCAATCCAGATGTAGTTGCAGCATTTCCAATAACACCATCAACAGAAATACCACAATACTTTTCAACATTTGTAGCAAATGGAGATGTAGACACAGAATTTGTTGCAGTAGAAAGTGAACACAGTGCAATGTCTGCAACAATAGGTGCATCAGCTGCAGGTGCAAGAGCAATGACAGCAACATCTGCAAATGGATTATCACTAATGTGGGAAATGGTATATATAGCATCAAGCTTAAGATTACCAATAGTTATGGCTTTAGTAAATAGAGCTGTTTCAGGACCATTAAATATACATAATGACCATTCAGATGCAATGGGTGTTAGAGATGCAGGTTGGATAATGTTATTTTCAGAAAACAACCAAGAAGCATATGATAATATGTTGATGGCACATAGAATTGCAGAACACAAAGATGTGTTATTGCCAGTAATGATATGTCAAGATGGATTTATAACATCACATTCAATAGAAAATATTGAATTAGAAAGTGATGAAGATGTAAAAAAATTCGTAGGACAATATAAACCAGAACATTATTTATTAAACGATAAAGAACCAATGGCAATAGGACCATTAGATTTACAAGCATATCTATTTGAACATAAAGCACAACAAGGTGAAGCAATGAAAAATGCTAAAAAAGTTATAAAAGAAGTTGCAGAAGACTTTGAAAAATGGACTGGAAGAAAATATGAATTCTTTGAAAGATATAAATTAGATGATGCAGAAATTGCAATTGTATGTATGAATTCAACAGCTGGAACAACAAAAGCCGTTGTTGATAAATTAAGAGAACAAGGCGTAAAAGCAGGATTATTAAAATTAAGAATGTTTAGACCATTCCCAGCAGAAGAAATTGCAGAAGCATTATCACATTTAAAAGCAGTTGCGGTATTAGATAAAGCAGATTCTTTAAATGCAGCAGGTGGAGCATTGTTTGAAGATATAACATCAGCAATGTATGTAAATAAAAAACAAGTACCAATGGTAAATTATATATATGGAATAGGTGGAAGAGACACAACTGAAAAACAATTAGAATTAGTATATACAGACCTATCAGAAATTGTAAAAAACGGAAAGATAGAAAATCCTTATAGATATTTAGGATTAAGAAAGGGGGAAAACTAAAATGCCATATAATATGAAAGAAGTAATAGCAAATAAGCCTTCAAGATTTACAGAAGGACATAGAATGTGTGCAGGATGTGGAGCCCCAGTAGTAGCTAGAATGGTAATGAGAGCATTAAAAACAGAAGATCATGCTGTTGTTGCAAATGCAACAGGATGTATGGAAGTATCAACATTTATATATCCATATACAGCTTGGACAGATTCATTTATACATAC
Organism: uncultured Clostridia bacterium; assembly: GCA_934162255.1. Classification (GTDB taxonomy): domain Bacteria; phylum Bacillota; class Clostridia; order TANB77; family CAG-508; genus CAG-269. Next base: position 46,484 of record CAKPIG010000001.1, read on the forward strand.
TGCATTTGAATGTGCAGGAGCAACATGTTCTGGAGCAGAAGCAGCATATAAATCACTAAAAAAACAAGGAAAATTACCACAAGATAAAAATACAAAATTTATAGCATTTGGTGGAGATGGTGGAACTTATGATATAGGTTTACAAAGTCTATCAGGTGCAATGGAAAGAGGTCATGACATGGTATATGTATGTTATGACAATGGAGCATATATGAACACAGGAATTCAACGTTCATCAGCAACACCAAAATTTGCAGATACAACAACATCACCAGCAGGAAAAGTGTTACCAGGAAAAATGCAAGTGAGAAAAGACCTAGCAAAAATCATGGTAGGACATCATATACCATATGTAGCCCAAACTGCAGCATATGGAAATTTCAAAGACCTATATGAAAAATCAGAAAAAGCAATATATACAGAAGGTCCAGCATTCTTAAATGTATTAGCACCATGCCCAAGAGGATGGGGATATCAAACAGATGAGTTGATGACAATAAATAAATTGGCTGTAGAAACATGCTATTGGCCATTATATGAAGTCGTAGATGGAAAATATAAAATAACATATAAACCAGCAAAAAAACTTCCAGTAGAAGAATTTTTAAAACCACAAAAGAGATTTAAGCATATGTTTAAACCAGGAAATGAATGGATGATACAAGAATTCCAAAGAGTGGTTGATGAAAGATGGCAAGAATTACTAGATTTAGAGGAAATAACAAATAGAGAATAATGTATACTAAAGCAAAATAAAAGGAGGGAGTAATGAACCTTAAAAGTAACAAAGGAGTAACTGGAGCAGATGCAGCAATTGGAATAGGAATAGCGATGATTTTTGTTTCATTCATAGCGGCATTATTTGTAAATATAGCAACAACATCATCTCAAATAAAAAGGAAGACAATTGCTACAAATCTTGCAATAAATGCAATAGAAGAACTAAAACAAACAGAATTTGCTAATTTAAAGGAATCAGAGGAAGAATTGGCAATAAAAGAATATGGCAAAAATTACGGCATAGAAAAGCTTGAAAAATTTGATGTTCCTAACAATGGTTATGATATAAAAGTTAAAGTAGAGAAATATGATAATAAACCAACTATGAAGAAACTGATGGCAAGAGTTACTTATTCTAATAATAAGAGTATGAGCGAAGAGGTTTACTTGGAAACACTTTATGTTTTTGATTTAATGCCATCAGGAGTACTTGTAAGTATTAAAGATGCTAAAGATAGTGAAAATAGTACATTCCTTAGAGGTGGAAAAGGTAAAAATATAACAAGAGATAAAATAGAAAGAGTAAACTTAAGTATGAACATAGGAGAACATACATTAGAAGATGAAAATTGTTGGGATGTTTCACAAGAGGAAAATGGTTCAATACTTGCATGGTATGAAGATGCAGATAATGATGGTTTATATGAGGTAACAATTGCATCAGCAAATGGAAAAGCAATAAAAGCAAATGCAGATTCAAGTTGGTTATTTAATAATATTGGTAATAATTCTACATGTGATGATCCAGTGTGTATATCTGGTTTAGAGAATCTGGATACATCAAGTGTAATTAATATGAATTTCATGTTTGTGAGAACTGGAAGTACAGCAATGACAAGTTTAACATTACCGGAAACGTTTGATGTATCAAAAGTAAAGTATATGTATGGAATGTTTAACTCTTGTGGTAAAAATGCAATGACAAGTTTAACATTACCAAAAAACTTTAACACAGAAAACGTAGAGACGATGAATGCTATGTTTTCTATATGCGGATATACAGCAATGACAAGTTTAACATTACCGGAGAGTTTCAACACAGCAAAGGTAAATAATATGGGATCTATGTTTTATGCTTGCGGATCTCAAGCAATGATAAGCCTAACTTTGCCAGAAAGTTTTGATACATCAAATGTAACTATTATGTCTGCGATGTTTAGAGATTGTGGATTAAAAATGATGGTAGAACTAAAATTACCTCAAAGCTTTGATACATCAAAAGTTACAAATATGTCCCAAATGTTTTATCAATGTGGATATAATTCAATGACAAGTTTAACGCTACCACAAAGTTTTAATACATCCAATGTAAAAGATATGTCATATATGTTTACATCGTGTGGGCATGATTCAATGACAAGCCTAACATTACCAGAAAAATTTTTTGAAGCACCAAATGTTGAAAATATGAAGTATATATTTCAGTCTTGCGGGTATTCTTCAATGGAAACATTAAAATTACCAGAAAATTTTAATACACCAAAACTAACTAATTTGTCAAATATGTTTTGGTACTGTGGATATGAAAATATGAAAAATTTAATATTGCCAGAAAATTTTAACGCTCCTAATGCAACAGATATGTCGGGAATGTTTTACTATTGCGGATATCAAGCACTGACAAGTTTGACATTACCAAAAAAATTTTATGTTCCAAGTGCAACTACGATGAAGAGTATGTTTAGTAATTGTGGACATGATTCTATGACAAGCCTAACGTTGCCAGAAAAATTTATTGCAACAAATGTAGAAGATATGTCAGATATGTTTTTTGTGTGCGGATATAAAGCTTTGGAAAGTATAACATTTCCTATGGAATACAGTGCACCAAATGTAACAAATATGTCACGTATGTTCTATAACTGTGGATATACAGCATTGAAAAGCTTAGTACTACCAGAAGGATTTGATACATCAAAAGTAACTAATATGAGTGAAATGTTTTATGATTGTGGATATATGGCAATGATGACATTGACATTACCTGAAAGTTTTAAACCAATACAAGTAATTAACATGTATGCTATGTTTGCGTACTGTGGACATGATTCAATGACAAGTTTGAACTTTCCATCAAGTTTTAATACATTGAATGTAACTGATATGTCAGTTATGTTTAAACAGTGTGGATATGCAGCACTTAAAAATTTGAATTTACCAAGTGATTTTAATACTGCGAAAGTGACAAATATGACCCAAATGTTTGAAGATTGTGGAAGTCAAGCTATGACAAGTTTGAGCTTGCCAGAAAATTTTGATACTTCAAATGTTGTTAATATGTCAATGATGTTTAGTGGACATAAAATGATGACGAGTTTAACATTGCCTAAAAAGTTTAACACATCAAAAGTTACAGATATGTCATATATGTTTTCAGGGGCAGGCAATTATGATGTTTTAGACTTAAGTATGATGTCTTTTGAAAGTGTAACAAAATCTAGCTTTTTCTTCGGAAGTACAGGAAAACAAACTATTAAAGTATATGTAAAAGATGAAGCTGCACAAACATTTGTAAGAAAAAATAAAGGTTATTTCTGGTCAAATGACAACATAATAATAAAAACAAACTAAAATTGAAGACGCTTTTGAAAAGGCGTCTTTTAAAAATATCTTTTTTCTCTCAAATTATTGACAAGCATACCAAAATATGTTAAAATAAATAACTGTAATCCGCTTAGTCAAGGTATAAAATGTTACAAAAGTAACTACCTGAATTAAGGATTAGCGAGTATACAAATAAGGGAGGTGCATTTTAAATGTACGCAGTAATTGAAAGTTGTGGAAAACAATACAAAGTAGCAGAAGGAGATGTAGTATTCTTCGAAAAATTAGATGCTGAAGAAGGAAAAAAAGTAACATTTGATAATGTTATATTAGTATCTGAAGAAGGAAAAGTTCAAGTAGGAGCTCCTTATGTAAAAGGTGTAAAAGTTGAAGGTAAAGTAGTTTCACACGGAAAAGGAAAGAAAATCATAGTTTTCAAAATGAAAGCTAAGAAAAATGAAAGAACAAAACAAGGACATAGACAACCATACACAAAAGTTGAAATTACATCAATAAAAACAGCTTCAACAGCAAAAAAAGCTGAAAAAACAGAAACAGCAAAAACAGAAAAAGCAACAAAAACAACAGCTAGCAAAGCTAAAAAAGTAGAAGCTTAATTAAATTTATATAAACAATAAATTAGAAGAGAACTAATTTATACAAAAAGAACCGAAAGGAGTGAGAACACATGGCACATAAAAAAGGTCAAGGTAGTATAAAGAACGGTCGTGATAGTGAATCAAAAAGACTTGGTGTCAAAAGAGCTGATGGTCAATTTGTATTAGCAGGAAATATCCTAATAAGACAAAGAGGAACACATGTACATCCAGGAACTAATGTAGGAATCGGTAGTGATGATACTCTATATGCATTAGTAGATGGAAAAGTTAAATTTGAAAGAAAAGGTAGAGACAAAAAACAAGTAAGTGTTTACCCAGTAGAAGAATAATAGAAATAGCGAGAGAAATCTTGCTATTTTTTTGTAAACTATTGTAAAAAAATGTAAAATGTGATATATTATATAAAATTCAAAATAATTTAATCAAATGCAACTTAGGCAAAGCATAATGAAACAAAAAATCCCAAAACAAACAAATAAAAAATAGAAAGGTTGTGATATTTTTTAAAAACAAAACTAGAGATAAATTCATTAAAAGTATTGATAAAAAAAGCAAAACAAATTATAATATAAGAACAATAATCAATATGAGGTGATAAATTGAAAAGTAACTTTGCAAAATACATATTTTTTATATTTGTAATTGGAATAATGATATTTGCAATATATAAATTAAATAAAGAAGAAAATAAAAAAGTAGAAGAAACACAAGGAACAGGAACTTCTGAAACAGCCACAGATGATATAATAAAAGAAATGAATTTAGGAATTGCTGAATTTGACACAATAAATCCAATATTGAGCAATAATAAATATGTACAAGAAATATCAAGAATAATCTATGAACCATTGTTAGAAGTAGATGAGGAATATAAAATAAGCAAATGCTTGGTAAAAGATTGGGCAAAAACTAGTGGAACAACATATTTAATTAAAATAGACACAAATAGAAAGTGGTCTGATGGGTCAAATCTTACAATTGAAGATGTATTATATACAATTGATATTCTTAAAAAAACACCATCAATTTATGCATATAATGCACAATATATTGTTAGAGCAGATAAAATTGATGACACATCACTTCAAATAACAATAGACCATGAAATACCTTTTTTTGAATACAATTTAATATTTCCAATAATGAGCCAAAAATATTATGAAGGGCAAGATTTTTCTTCTACAGAAAAGAATAATATGCCAATATCAACAGGAAAATATAAGATAACTAGAAATGAAGCAGATGGAATAACTCTAGAAAAAAATGAGTATTATTCAAAAGAATTAAGCCTTGAAAAAATAAATATAGGCAAATATTCAAATTTGGGAGAATTATATAATGCGTTCAAACTAGGAAAAGTTGATTTAATAACAACTACAAATCCTAATATTACAGATTATATAGGAACAATAGGTTATAATATAAGCGAGGCTAAAGGCAGGGAATATGAATTTGTATCAATAAATACTCAAAGTGCTAGCTTAGCATATAATGAAGTAAGAAAAGCAATCCAATACGGAATAAACAGAGAAAATATTGTAGCAACATTATATGGTTCTAAATATAAAATAACAGATTATCCTTTAGACTATGGTAATTATCTAAAAGGAGAAGGTGCAGAAACAGGGTATGATAAAGACAAGGCAGTAAAAACTCTAGAAGAAAATGGATGGATTTATAAATATAATAGATGGCAGAAAACAGAAAATTATTCAACTAAAACAATTAATTTAAGATTAGTTGTACAAGCATCAAATCGAAACAGGGTTACAGCTGGAGAAATAATAAAATCAAACTTAGAAGAAATAGGAATAAAAACTACATTGATAAAAGCAAGTGATACACAATATCAATATTATTTATCAAGCAAGAACTATGATATGATAATAACAGGAACTACGGAAAATTTCAGTCCGAATTTAGAAACATATTTTGGCGAAGAAAATTTAGCTAATTATAATAATGAAGAAGTTTTATCAATACTAAATGAAGTAAAAAATATAACAAAAGAAGATTTATTAAAAGAAAAATATACAAGAATAAGACAAATATATAATGAAGAGATTCCATATATTGGACTATACAGCAGTTATTATGCAGTGGCAAGCAATTGGAATCTTAGAGGAAAAGTAGCAGTGAATTGGTATAATATATTTATGGATGTAGATAATTGGTATAAAAATTAAAAAAATATAGAAAAAAACTTGACAAAAAAATTTAAAAAGTATATTATACAGACATCGAACAAAAGTTTATAATTAGGAGGAAGTAAAATGGAAGAAAACTTAGAAAAGAGAAAAGCATTAGAAGTAGCAATGAGCCAAATAGAAAAACAATTCGGAAAAGGTTCTGTAATGAAATTAGGAGAATTTAAAGCTATGGAGGTAGAAGCAATACCTACAGGAGCATTGAGTTTAGATATAGCATTAGGTATAGGAGGAGTTCCTAGAGGAAGAATAATAGAAGTATTTGGACCAGAGTCATCAGGAAAAACAACATTAGCATTACATGTAATAGCAGAAGCACAAAAAATGGGAGGAGAAGCAGCATTTATAGATGCAGAGCATGCTCTAGATCCTGTATATGCAAAAAAACTAGGTGTAGATATAGATAATCTAATAGTATCGCAACCAGATACTGGTGAACAAGCACTAGAAATAACAGAAGCATTAGTAAGAAGTGGGGCATTAGATGTAATAGTTGTAGACTCTGTTGCTGCATTAGTTCCAAAGGCTGAGATTGATGGAGACATGGGAGACTCACATATGGGATTACAAGCAAGATTAATGTCACAAGCACTTCGTAAACTTGCAGGAGCAATAAACAAATCAAAAACAGTATTAATATTTATTAACCAATTGAGAGAAAAAATAGGTGTAATGTTTGGAAATCCAGAAACAACAACAGGAGGTAGAGCATTAAAATTCTATGCATCAGTAAGAATGGATATAAGAAAAATAGAAAATATAAAACAAGATGGAGAAGTTATAGGAAATAGAGTAAGAGTAAAAGTAATAAAAAATAAAGTTGCCCCACCATTCAGAGAAGCAGAATTTGATGTGTTATATGGAAAAGGTATTTCAAAAGAAGGAAATATATTTGATATGGCAGTAAATCTAGATATAATACAAAAAAGTGGATCTTGGTTTAGCTATGATGGAAATAGAATATGCCAAGGTAGAGAAAATGGTAAGAGATGGCTTGTTGAACATCCAGATATGCTTGCTGAAGTTGATAAAAAGGTAAGAGATAATTTTGCAAAAGCATTTGAACAAAGCTTAGGTGAAGAAGTTGCAAATGACGAAGAAGAAACTGAATAAGAAGTATAAGAAAATAAATAAAAATGAAGAGGAAAAATTAAGAAATTTCCTCTTCATTTTTACTTTTATAAAATTTACAAAATTTATTTACTGTACAAGAATCACATAATGGATTGCGTGAATCACAGGTGTTTCTACCATGCCACATAAAAAGATGATTAATATCTTTTAAATATTCTTTTGGAAAAATTTTTAGTAAATCTTGTTCAATTTTTTCTGGTTCAGTTTTTGAAGAAAGGCCTATTCTATTAGAAATCCTTTTAGCATGTGTATCTATTGCAATACCTTCTGCTAGTCCAAAAGCTTCTAACATAATTACATTTGCACTTTTTCTACCAACCCCAGCCAATGTAAGTAAATCATTCATATTTGTAGGAACTTCACCATTAAAATTATCTAGAACTTGTCTAGCACATAATTTTATGTTTTTAGCTTTGTTTTTATAGAAACCACAAGGATGAATAATATCCTCTAATTCTTTAATATCAATATTGGCAAAGTCCTTAATAGTTTTACATCTTTCAAAAAGAGCAGGTGTAGTCATATTAACTCTAGCATCTGTGCATTGTGCAGAAAGCATAACAGCTACTACTAATTGAAAAGGTGTTTTAAAATCCAGACTACAAGTTGCGTCTGGATATGTATTCTTTAAAATTTCGATAAATTCAGTGACATCTTTTTTATTCATAAATTATTCTCCGCTTAAAAGTAAATCTATAATTTTAGGATATATTTTATCTGCATTAACTTTCCAATTGTCTGAAATTTGTTTAGCTCTTTCTCTAGAACCAGCAAAAGTTGAAACTTCAAATAATATATCATTTTTTTCTACAATTTTGCATTTTACAGTATAATTGTTTTCATCTTTAGGAATGTATTCAGAAGTAATAGAAGAATCTTCAATTATTTCGGGTAAAACTTCCTTAAATGAAGTATCAGCTTTTAATTTTAAAATACCAGGTAAAAGTGATTTGGTAAGAGATAATGAATTTTGACCATCTGAAGTGATTTTGATAAATGTATCTTCGTCTTTTGTAAATGAACCAACTAAATTTGTATTAATCAAATCTGTTAATAATTCTTGAAAATAGAAATAGTTAATATTATTAGCAGAAGAAATAATTTTGTACAAATTGTCACTTTTTATTCCATCTGATAGTTTGTTTAGTAAATATAAAATCAATACTTTATTTTCAGCTAAATCTTCATTAGAACTATTCATAAAATGCCTCCTTTTTTAATTTATCCTATTATATCACGTAAAAATCCATAAGTAAAGAAATAATTACAAAAACTGCAAAAAACAATTGACTAAAAAAGTATAATATGGTTTAATGAATTTAAGAAAACAAAGGAGGAATAAAAAATGAAAAACAATAAAGGAGTGACTCTTATTGCACTTGTAGTTACAATAATAGTGCTATTAATTTTAGCAGCAGTAACAATATCAATGTTAAGAGGAGAAAATGGAATAATCAAACAAGCACAAAATGCAAATGATGCAACAATTGTTGGAAAAGAAACAGAAGCAGTAAATATAGCTTATTCAATGAGAAAAGCTAAAAGTAATAGCTCACAAGTAAAAGAAAATGAATTAAAAAATGAACTAATAAAAAACGGAGAAAAAAATATAGCTGTATCATCAGATAAAAGTGATTTAATAGTAAAATTTAATGATACAAACCATTCATATAGAATAGATCAGAATGGAAATATACACAAAGAAGAACCAACAGATACACCAGCTAATATGATTTCAAAAACAACATCATATGTAGGATATTATGCAGATTTAGACCCAACAGATGGGAAAATAGATGGAATAATATATGCAGATTTAGCGGTAGGAAATCAAGGTAGTGGACAATGGGGAGATACAGAAGGAAAATATACGATACCAACAGAGACAGCAGGACTAAAAGACTATTATATAAGTCAAACAAATTATAATGGAAATGATGCAAATGGTAAAGGATTTGGAACAAAAGATGTAATATCACCAACAGGAACAGGAAAAGATAGATTTTATATAATGGCATTGACAGATATAGATGGACAGATAAATGGAACAGGGTATGACTGGTATAATGCAGCATATAGTTACAATAACAATAAAGGAATGGAAGACTTTGCAAGTACAACATTTATAGGCTTCGGAAAAGGAAAAACAAATACAGCAACAATGATATCAAAGTGGAATACAGAATCATATGGTGACAAAAATCAATGCTCAGATGGGCATCTAGATATGTGGGGACAAATACAAACACAAGTAAATAATGGATGGTTTGTACCATCAAAAGAAGAATGGGAAGCATTTGCAGGAGAATTAGGAATATCAGAAAATAGCTCAAACGAAAAGTATTATGGAAACTTTGGCCTTAGTGGTTTCTACTGGTCTTCGTCGCAGGGCAGTGCTGACGGCGCGTGGTACGCAACCTTCGACATGGGCTTTATGGTCAACTTCGACGTCAATGACTGCAACTGTGTCCGTTTGAGTGCGACTTTCTAATTTTAGATATTAGTAATATCTTTGAGGTGACGAAATGGAAGAAAAAAGATGAAAATAAAAAGATAAAAAGTGAAAGTGCAAAACTTTCACTTTTTGGTATGTTTTTTCTAAATGTGTAAAAAACGTGAAGACTAGAAAATCACCATTTATAATCTCATATCATAAAATATATAAACAATAAAATTTCATATGAGGTGTAAAAGATGAAGACAATAAAAAAAGGAGATATTGTAAGTAGAAAATCATATGGAAATGACATAATATTTTATGTGACAAAAATAATAAAAAAATCAGAAAAAGAAAAAATAGCTATATTAAAAGGAATAGAAATAAGAATAGAAGCAGACGCACCAATAGAAGATTTAGAAAAAGTAAGCAAAGAAGAACACAACAGATGTGAAAAAAACTTAGAAGAAAGAATAAAAAATATAATAAGCAAGGAAAAAATAATAAATGAAGACAGAAGAAAAGAAATAATATACACTGGAAAAATACTACATCTAGATGGAGACAAAAGATATAGTGAAAAATCTATGATGTATTATAATAAAGTAGGATTAAATGCAATAGTAAAAAATATACCAGAAAATAGACAACCCAAAGTAGTATATAAATTACTTACAATATATAATCCAGATATATTAGTAATAACAGGACACGACGGTATGATTGCAAAAAACAAAAGATATAAAGACATTTTCAATTATAGGAATTCAAGACATTTTATTCAAACTGTAAAAGAGGCTCGCAGATATGATGAAAAACATCAAAAAGACTTAGTAATATTTGCAGGAGCATGTCAGAGTTATTTTGAGGCTATAATGGATGCAGGTGCTAATTTTGCATCATCACCTGCTAGAATATTAATAGATTTTTTAGATCCACTAATAGTTGCAAAAAATATAGCAATAGCAGATCAAAACAAATATATAATAATAGATGATTTTGTAAATGAATTAAGAGATGGAAAAAGAGGTGTAAACGGGTTAGGAGCAAGAGGAAAACGAAATGTAATATTTTTGTAATATAAATGTAATATAAATGTAATAAATAATAAAACAAGACTGAAAAACCTTGAAACACAAGAATTTTAAGAAAACGACAAAAGATATCATACTTTGACAAAATCACCTACTGATGATATACTCAAGGCAGATTAAGCAAAGTAGGTGATTTAATGATTTGTAAGACTGACATATCAAACTTGAAAACTAACATTTTCGATAAAGTGGGTCAAAAGATAATTGTTAAAGGTTCGCTAGGAAGAAGTAGGGAATTTGAAAAAGAAGGTACAATAGAAAAAGCATATCCAAATATTTTTGTAGTAAAATATGAAGAAAATGATAGAACAGCATCATATACATATACAGATTTATTAACAAGAACTGTAGAAGTAGATGTGTTTAATGGAGAAGGATATAGTCCATTATTACCACCATTGGTTGTAGAAAGTAAAAGAAGAAGAATCAAAGAACAACAAGTTTAGTTGTTCTTTTTTTGAATATATTTGATAATAAAACATTGAAAAAAACGAGCAAATGGTATATAGTATATACAAAATAGGAGGTGGTATTAAATGACTATAAAGCAAGCACTAACTAAAGGAATGATAATGTTAAAAAGTAACAATATAGAAAGCCCTAAATTAAAATCAAGACTTCTATTACAATATATACTAAAACAGCCAAGACAATATATTATAGTATATGATAATAATGAGATAACAGAAAAAGAAAAATTCGAATATTTTGTGAATATTGAAAAATTAACAAAAGGAATTCCATTGCAACATATAACACATACTCAAGAATTTATGAAAATGGATTTCTTTGTAGATGAAAATGTATTAATACCAAGGCCGGATACAGAAATACTTGTAGAAGAAGTAATAAAGATAGCAAAAAAAATTGAAACTCCTAAGATATTGGATTTATGTACAGGAAGTGGAGTAATAGGAATATCAATAGCAAAAAATGTTCCAAACTCTCAAATATATGCTATAGACATAAGTGAAAAAGCTTTAGATGTGGCTAAGATAAATACAAAAAGAATGAAAGTTGAAAAACAAATAAAATTAATAAAATCAGACTTATTTGAGAAATTAAAAAATGAAAAATTTGATATAATAGTCTCAAATCCACCATATATAAGAAAGGATGATATTACATATTTGAGTGAAGAAGTAAAAAATGAGCCTAAAATGGCTTTAGATGGAGGAGTTGACGGACTAGATTTTTATAGAAAAATTACGAAGCAAGGAATAGAATACTTAAAATTAGGTAGTTATCTATGTTTCGAAATAGGATATGATCAAAAAGAAGAAGTGACAGATATAATAAAAAATGAAGGTCGATATATAGATACATATTCAAAGAAAGATTTATATGGAAATGATCGAATTATAATAACAAGAGTTGGAGGTTAATATGTCTTTTTCAAAAAATTTAAAGGAAGAAATGAGCAAAACTGAAAATCTAGTAAATAAAGAAGCAGTTAAATTTGAATTAATAGGATATTTGATGAGCAGTAATGTTAGTAAAGGAGAAAAAGAAACAAAATTCAGTACAGAAAATGAATACAATATAAATAGGTTTGCAAGACTATTAAGCAACATGAAAATAGAAAATTATAAAATTAGCGTACAAGGAAAAACATTTTCAATAACAGTAAAAAATAGTGATTTAAAAAAAATAAATACAGATGTAGAAATTGAAACAATAGATGAGATAAAATGGATTGTAAGAGGTGCGTATTTAGGAGGGGGGTCAATTAATAATCCTGAAAATAAATATCATCTGGAAGTAGGAATTGCAAAAAAGGAAGATGCAGAAAAAATAGTAAATGTTCTTCAAGATATAGAAATGAAAGTTAGTTTGATTGAAAAAAAGAATAACTATTCTATATATATAAAAGATGGAGAAGAAATATCAAAGTTTTTAGCTTTATTAGGAGCGCACAAAGCTGTACTGAAATTTGAAGAAATAAGAGTTCAAAGAGAGATGAACAATAAAATAAATAGAATAGTAAATTGTGAAACTGCAAACTTGAATAAAACAATAAATGCATCAATAGAGCAAATAGAGGCAATAAAGAAATTAAAACAAACTCATCAGTTTGAAAAACTTGATTCAAATTTAAAAGAAATTGCAGAACTTAGAATTGAAAATCCAAATGCAAGTTTAATCGAGTTAGGCAAGATGCTAGAAGAACCTGTAGGAAAATCAGGTGTAAACTATAGACTAAAAAAAATAATGGAGATAGCAAATGAAAAATAAAGAAATGGGTATATACATACATATACCTTTTTGTAAACAAAAATGTTATTACTGTGACTTCACATCATTTTGCGGTAAAGATAATTTAATAGAAAAATATGTAGAAGCACTAAAAAAAGAAATTGAACTAGAAAATATAAAATCCAAAATAACAACAGTTTATATAGGAGGAGGAACACCATCATACATAGATAGTAAATATATAAAACAAATAATAAATAAAGTAAAAGAAAAGAATATAAGTTCAAGTGCTGAAATTACAATAGAAGTGAATCCAGGAACAGTAACAGAAGAAAAACTAAGAGATTATAAGGATTGTGGAATAAATCGACTTAGTATAGGCCTTCAAACAACACAAGATGTGCTATTAAAAGAAATAGGAAGGATACATGATTTTGCAGAATTTTTAAACACATATCAATTGGCCAGAAAAATTGGATTTAACAATATAAATGTAGACTTGATATTAGGACTTCCAAACCAAAGAATAGTTGATTTAAAAGAAAGCCTATCAAAAATAATAGAATTAAATCCAGAACATATATCTGTATATTCTTTAATTGTTGAAGAAAATACGCCAATATCAAAAATGATAGAAAAAAGAGAATTGGTTCTTCCAGATGAAGAACTTGAAAGAAATATGTATTGGTATGTAAAAAATACATTAGAACTTGAAGGATATGAGCATTATGAAATATCAAACTTTGCAAGAAGCGGATATTGTTCAAAACACAACATGAATTGTTGGGAACAGCAAGAATATATTGGATTTGGAATAGCAGCACATTCATATAGAGATATAACAAGATATTCGAATACAGAAAATATTGAAGAATATATAGAAAATATAAATACAGGAAAAATAGATCATAATAAAATAATACATGAAATTCAAAAAGAAGATGACACTAAAAAAGAATATATGCTATTAGGCCTTAGAAAGATAAAAGGAATACAAATAAGTGATTTTAAAAATAAATTTGGAGATAATCCGATATATTTATATAGAAGTGAACTGAAAAAATTAGTTGATGAAAAATTGATAAAAGTAGATGAAAACGATATTAAACTAACAGCTAAAGGCCTTGATTTAGCAAATTTAGTATGGGAAGAATTTTGCTAGAAACTATTGAAAAGAAGTAATAAAAATGCTAAAATGTATTATGTAACTTTAAAATAAAAACAGTTGAAAGAGGGAGAGAATATGGAAAAACGGAGGAGTGGAGCAAAAATAATATCTGCAATTGCAACTGGCATATTTGATATATTGTTAATGTCAATATATGTTGTTTTTAGAAAAGCCTGTGATTTATTATACTTGGGTAAAAATACCATACAACCAGTTACTATAATATTTTTTATAATAATAGTAATCTTTTCAATAATGATATATAAAACATGGTATCAAGCATTATGTTTAATAGCCGATTCAAGAGAAAGCAGGAACTTAGTGAACCAAAAATTATCTTCAAATAGATTTATAAGAGTGAAGATAATAAAAGCGGTTGAGTATGAAGAATTTGTAATGCAATACTTAGCAAAGAAGGCATATTTTTGGGCACGGATTAATCCTGACACTCAACTAGTTGATATATATATCAGTTTAAACAGAGAATACAAAGATATGTTTTTTGACAGAGTTGATAAAGAAAAATTCACACTCTATTATGAAATTTATCCCGAAGAAGTCTGACGATGTCAGGCTTCTTTTTGTGAACATTTTGTGAAAAAAACAAAAATTAGCAAAAACTATTGACAAGTGCTAAAAAATATTGTAATATATTATATGTGATTAGCAAACAAACAAAATGAGTGCTAAAATGCAATTTCTAAAAAATAAAAAAGGAGGAAAGAAATTGCTAGAGGAAAGAAAAAAAAGAGTATTACAAGCAATAGTTGAAGAATACATTAAAACTGCAGAGCCTGTAAGTTCAAATGCAATAATGAATTTAGAAGGATTAGAATGTAGCAGTGCAACAATAAGAAATGAAATGGCAGAACTAGAAAAAATGGGGTATCTAGAAAAGCCACACACATCTGCAGGAAGAGTACCATCAGCAAAGGGATATAGATTTTATGTTGATGAATTATTAGAAGATGATAAAATATCACTAGAAGAAATAAAATATATAAGTGATAAGCTTGAAACAAAAGTAAATGAAATAGAAGAAATAACCAAAATCACATCAAGTACAATATCTGAAATAACACACTACACAACAGTATCAATAGGACCAAGTTCAGAAGAACAAAAAATAGAAAATATAAAATTTGTTCTATTAAGTTCTAGAATGATGATGGCTGTAATATTAACAGATACAGGATTAGTAAAAGAAACAATCATAAAATTTGATGAAGACATAACTGAAGCTCAAGTACAAACACTAAGCTACATGTTCAACAACAAACTAAAAGGCGAACCAATAACAAAAATAGATAAGCCATTAGAAAAATATTTAGTTGAAGAAATGCAATATAGTGTAAATCTAATAAAGCCAATTATAGAGCAGATGAAAAAAGTAATCGAAGAAGAAAATTTCCATTTAGAAGGAACAAATAGACTTTTTGAATTACCAGAATTTAATAGTTTAGAAGTAGCAAAAAACTTTGTAAATATTTTAGATGAAAAAGATTTAATGACAGATATGTTAAACTCCGGATTTGCAAAAGATATAAATGTATATATAGGAGAAGAAAATGACAAAGAAGAACTAAAAGACTTTAGTGTAGTAACATTTAAACACAGAATAGGAAATAAAGATTTGGGAACAATTGGAATAATAGGACCAAAAAGAATGGATTATGCAAAAGTAATATCTGTAATGAAATATATTAGTAAAAAATTAAATGATAAAGATAATAAAGAATAGAAAGAAGGCTGAATATGGAAGAAGAAAAAAAAGACCAAAATGAAAAAGTTGAAAAAGAAAAGGTTGAAAAAAAAGAAGATTGTATAATAGACCCAGTTCAACACGAATTAGATGAACTCAATGACAGATATAAAAGGTTATTTGCAGAGTTTGAAAATTATAAGAAAAGAAGCTTAAAGGAAAGAGAAAGTCTATATAACTCAATATTAGGAGATGTTGTAGAAGTATTCTTACCAATAGTAGATAATTTAGAAAATGCATTAAAAGTAGAAACAAAAGATGAAGAATATAAAAAGGGTGTAGAACTTGTATTAAAACAATTTAAAGAAATACTAAAATCAAAAGGTGTAGAAGAAATACCAGCAATTGGAGAAACATTTGACCCAAGCTTACATGAAGCAATAAGTACTGTTCAAGATTCAAATAGAAATGCACAAGAAATTGTGCAAGAATACAGAAAAGGCTATAAAATAGGCTCAAGGGTTATACGTCATTCAATGGTTGTAGTGGCTAATTAACATTAAAAACACTAATCTGCACATTTTCAATATCTATTGTAAACATCGACGTACCAACGTACGCCTTCTGCTTACAATAACTATCAAAAATGCACATCTCAGCACTTTTAATGTTAATTAAAATAAATAAATAGTTATTAAATTTAAAAATTATATAAGTCATACACAATGAAATGTGTTAAATGACTAAAAGAAAGGAAGTAAATTAAAATGGGAAAAATAATAGGAATTGACTTAGGAACAACAAATTCATGTGTAGCAGTAATGGAAGGAGGAGAACCAGTAGTAATACCAAACGCAGAAGGAAACAGAACAACACCATCTGTAGTTGCATTCTCTAAAAACGGAGAAAGACTAGTAGGACAAATAGCAAAACGTCAAGCTGTAACAAATCCAGAAAATACTGTAATATCAATAAAAAGAAAAATGGGAACAAACGAAAAAGTAGATATAGAAGGAGATAAATTCTCACCACAAGAAATATCAGCAATGATATTACAAAAATTAAAATCAGATGCTGAAAATTATCTTGGACAAAAAGTAACACAAGCAGTTATAACAGTACCAGCGTATTTCAGTGATAGTCAAAGACAAGCAACAAAAGATGCAGGAAAAATAGCAGGGCTAGAAGTATTAAGAATTATAAATGAACCAACAGCTGCAGCACTTGCATATGGAATGGATAAAGAACAAGATCAAAAAATTATGATATATGACTTAGGTGGAGGAACATTTGATGTGTCTATACTAGACATTGGTGATGGTGTATTCGAAGTATTAGCAACAAATGGTAATACACACTTAGGTGGAGATGACTTTGATGAAGCAATTATTAAATATTTAGTAGATGAATTCAAAAAATCAAATGGAATTGATTTATCAACAGATAAAATGGCAATGCAAAGATTAAAAGAAGCTGCTGAAAAAGCTAAAATTGAATTATCAGGTGTTCAACAAACACAAATCAATTTACCATTTATAACAGCAGATGCAACAGGACCAAAACACTTAGATGTAACACTAACAAGATCAAAATTTGAAGAATTAATCCATGACTTAGTAGAAGCAACAGCAGGACCTGTAAATCAAGCACTAAAAGATGCTGGATTATCAGCAAACGATATTCATAAAGTATTATTAGTAGGTGGTTCTACAAGAGTTCCAGCAGTTCAAGAAGTAGTAAAAAGAATTACAGGAAAAGAACCAGATAAAGGAATAAACCCAGATGAATGTGTTGCTATAGGTGCAGCAATTCAAGGTGGTGTATTATCAGGAGATGTAAAAGACTTAGTATTACTAGATGTAACACCATTATCATTAGGAATTGAAACATATGGTGGGGTATTCACAAAATTAATTGAAAGAAATACAACAATACCAACAAAAAAATCACAAATCTTCTCTACAGCTGCAGATGGTCAAACATCAGTAGAAGTTCATGTTCTACAAGGAGAGAGAGAAATGGCTGCATATAACAAAACATTAGGAAGATTCCAATTAACAGGAATTCCAGCAGCTCCAAGAGGAGTACCACAAATCGAAGTAACATTTGATATAGATGCAAATGGTATAGTACATGTATCTGCAAAAGATATGGCAACAGGAAATGAACAAAATGTAGCAATAACAGCATCAACAAACTTAACAGATGAAGATATTGATAAAGCTGTTAAAGATGCAGAAGCACATGCTGAAGAAGATAAAAAGAAAAAAGAAGAAATTGAAGTTAAAAATAATGCAGAAAGTTTAGTATATAATAGTGAAAAAACATTAGGAGAATTAGGAGACAAGATTAGTGGAGAAGAAAAAGCTAAAATTGAAGCCGAAATTGAATCTACTAAAAAAGCACTTGAATCAAATAATACAGAGAGCATAAAAGAAGCTACAGAAAAATTGACAAAAGTATTCTATGAAATGTCTGAACAATTATACAAAAATGCTAATCCAAATGATGCAGCAAATACAGGAACAGAAGAAAATAACGGAAATGATGGAAATGCATATGATGCAGATTATAAAGTAGAAGATGATGACAATAAATAATTACAACGGGCGAGTTTAATACTCGCCCAATTTATGAAAAAGGAGCAAGAAAATGGCAGGAAAAAGAGATTATTATGAAGTCTTAGGAGTAAATAAAAATGCGACAGATGAAGAATTAAAAAAAGCATATAGAAAGCTCGCAAAAAAATATCATCCAGATGCCAATCCAGATAATAAAGAAGAAGCAGAAGCAAAATTTAAAGAAGTAAATGAAGCATATGAGACATTGTCAGATGCTCAAAAAAGAAAAATGTATGACCAATTTGGGCCTGATGGACCTCAATTTGGAGGAGGTGCAGGAGGACCATTTGGCGGTTTTGGTGGTGGAAATTATTATTCATATACATCATCAGGATTTGATGGTTTTTCTGACTTTGGAGGATTTGAAGATATATTCTCAACAATATTTGGAGGAGGAGCAAGAAGCAGACAACAGCAGACTAGAAGAAATGGTCCAAGAAAAGGTGCAGATCTTAATTTAAACATGGACATAACTTTCCAAGAATCGTTTTTAGGTGTAGAAAAAGAAATTGTAATAACAAGACCAGAAACTTGTGAAGTTTGTCATGGAACAGGTGCAAAGCCAGGAACAACAGTAACAAAATGTCCTACTTGCCATGGAACAGGAACTGTAAAACAAGTTCAAAATACAATATTAGGACAGATACAAACAAGTAGAACTTGTACAGATTGCCATGGAACAGGAGAAGTTATAAAAGAACCATGCGAGTATTGTAAAGGTAAAGGAACTGTAAGAAAACAACCTAGAATAAAAGTTAAAATTCCTGCAGGAATAGATAATAATCAAACAGTAGTACTAAAAGAACAAGGAGAACCTGGAGAAAAAGGTGGACCTAAAGGAGACTTATACATAACAGTAAGAATCAAAAAAAGCAATATATTCACAAGAGATGGAACAACTGTAATGTGTGAAGTACCTATAACTATAACACAAGCAACTTTAGGAGCAGAATTAGAAATTCCTATGGTTGATGGAAGCAAAGAAAAAGTTACTATTCCAGAAGGAACACAAACAGGAACAAGATTCACAATAAGAGAAAGAGGATTTAAATCGTTAAATTCTAATTCAAGGGGAAACTTTGTGTTTACAGTAATAGTTCAAACTCCAAAAAGACTAAACAAAGAGCAAAGAGAACTATTAGAAAAATTGGCTAAAACAATGAATGAACAGCCACCTATAAAGAAAAAAGGAATATTTGGATAAAACCGGAATTAAACTCCGGTTTTTATTTTGCAAAACTCTTTATTTTTTTGTTAAAATATAGTATAATAGATGATGTAAAAATACGGAAAAAACAATATATCAAAAAAGAGGGAGAAAACAATGGAAAAAAAGAGAATATTAACAGGAGATAGACCAACAGGAAGATTACACATTGGCCATTATTTTGGGTCATTAAAAAATAGAGTTGAATTGCAAGAAAGTGGTAAATACGATCAATATATATTAGTAGCAGATGTTCAAGCATTAACAGATAATTTTAACAATCCAGAAAAAGTAAGAAAAAATGTAAGAGAAGTAGTAATTGATTATTTATCAGTAGGAATAGATCCAGAAAAGACTACTATTTATATACAATCTATGATACCTGAAACAGCCGAATTAACAGTATATTATTCAAATCTAGTAACAATAGCAAGACTACAAAGAAATCCAACTGTAAAAACAGAAATTGCACAAAAAAGAGATATATTTGGAGAAAGTGTAACATATGGATTTTTAGGATATCCTGTAAGTCAAGCTGCAGATATAACTACATTTGAAGGAGAATTAGTACCAGTTGGAGAAGACCAATTGCCATTAATTGAACAATGTAGAGAAATTGTAAGAAAATTTAACAGCATATATGGAGAAGTATTAACAGAACCAAAAGCAGTACTTTCAAACCAAAAAAGAATAAAAGGATTAGATGGAAATGAAAAAATGGGTAAATCATTAGGAAATGCAATTTATCTATCAGATTCTGAAGAAGAAGTAAATAAAAAAGTAATGAGTGCTGTAACTGATCCAGGAAGAATAAAAAAAGATGACTTAGGAAATCCTGATATATGTATGGTAGCATATTATCATAATTTATTTAGCACAGAGGATGAAGTAAAAACAGTGTGTGAAGAGTGTAGAGCAGGAAAAAGAGGCTGTGTTGCTTGTAAAAAACAATTAGCACAAAATATAAATAAAACATTAAACCCAATAAGAGAAAAAAGAAAATATTATGAAGAACATCCTGAATTAGTTGATGAAATATTAATAAAGGGAACAGAAAAAGCAAGAAAGACAGCAAAAGAAACAATGAAAAAGATTAAGAAAGCAATGAAATTAGATTATTTTGAAGAATAAGAGAAAGGAAATAAGTAATGTTTACAGACTATGCAAAAATAATAATAAAGTCAGGAAATGGTGGAGATGGAGCAGTAACATTTAGAAGAGAAAAATATGTAGCAGCAGGAGGACCAGACGGAGGAGATGGCGGAAGAGGTGGAAGCATATATTTTAGAGTTGATCCAAATGCAAATACATTGATTGATTTTAGATATAACAAAAAGTTTAAGGCACAAAATGGAGAAAATGGTAGTGGTGCAAATAAATTCGGAAAATCAGGAGAAGACTTATATATAAATGTTCCAATAGGAACAATAATAAAAGATGCAAAAACGGGAAAAGTAGTAGCAGACCTTTCAAAAGAAGGACAAGTAGAACTTGTACTAAAAGGAGGAAGAGGTGGAAAAGGGAATTCACACTTTGCAACAGCTACAAGACAAGTTCCAAGATTTGCTCAAGCAGGTGAAGATGGAGAAGAAAAAGAAGTGATTTTAGAATTAAAATTATTAGCAGATGTGGGGCTACTTGGTTTTCCAAATGTAGGAAAATCAACATTTTTATCTGTCGTAACAGATGCAAAACCTAAAATTGCCAATTATCATTTTACAACAATAGAACCTAATCTAGGAGTAGTAAAAACAAAAAGAGGAGATAGTTTTGTAATTGCAGATATACCAGGAATTATTGAAGGTGCGAGTGAAGGAATAGGATTAGGAATACAATTTTTAAGACATGTAGAAAGAACGAGACTATTATTACATGTAGTAGATGTATCTGGAATTGAAGGAAGAAATCCTGTTGAAGATTTTAAAACAATAAATGAAGAACTAAAAAAATACAGTGAAAAACTAAGTACAAGAAAGCAAATAATAGTTGCAAATAAAATTGATATAATGCAAGATGATGCAGGATATAAAGAATTAGAAAAATTAGCAAAAAAAGAAAATTTAGAAATATATAAAATTTCAGGAGCTACAGGAGAAGGAATAGCAGAACTTCTAGATAGAGTGGCAGAAGTATTAAAAACTTTACCAAAAGAAGAACTTGTAGAAACAGAAGAAAAGGTTGTATACACATTAGAAGATGAAGAAGAGCAATTTACAGTGAGAAAAGAAAATGATGTGTTTATAGTAGAAGGAAAAGCAGTAAATAGATTAATGGGAAGAATAAATATAGATGATAATGAATCAATGTATTACTTCCAAAGAAAGCTTCAAGAAACTGGAATAGAAGATGAATTAAAAAGACAAGGAATACAAGAAGGTGATTTAGTAAAAATGCTAAATTGGACATTTGAGTGGTATCAATAATATAAGGTAGAAAGGAACAATAATGCAAGAATTACTAGAGATTATAGAAGAAACAGTATTAGACAGTATAAAGTTATTACCGTTTCTATTTGTAACATATCTAATAATGGAATATATAGAACATAAAACAACTGATAAAGTAAAATCAGCAATAAAAAAATCAGGGAAGTTTGGACCAATAATAGGTGCAATTGTAGGAATATTTCCACAATGTGGATTTTCTGTATCAGCAACCAATTTATATGCTGCAAAAGTAATAACGATGGGAACATTAATATCAGTATATTTGGCAACATCTGATGAAATGCTTCCAATAATGCTTACAGAATCAGTTCCTATAACAACGATATTAATAATATTAGGTATAAAATTAATCATTGGAATTATAGCAGGAATGATAATAGATTTCATATTAAGAAAAATAAAAAAAGAGGAAGTAGAAGAACAAATTGAAGAACTATGTGAAAAAAACCATTGCCATTGTGAAGAAGGAATTGTAAAGTCTGCAGCAAAACATGCAATAAATATATTAATATTCATTGCTGTAGTAACATTTATAATTAATATAGGAATTAACATTATAGGAAAAGATGTAATAGCAGGATTTATGAGCCAAAATTTTATATTGGGTCCAATAGTAGCTGGAATAATTGGTCTAATTCCAAATTGTGCATCATCAGTTATTTTAACAGAACTATTCATAGAGAAGATAATAACAATGCCAGTTCTAATATCAGGAGTTGCTGTAAATGCAGGAGTTGGATTGATTGTATTGTTTAAAACAAATAAAAACATTAAAGAAAATATAAAGATTGTAAGTTTATTATACATTATAGGGGTAATATCAGGACTAATATTAGAAATAATCTTATAAAATTGTCAAAAAAGCTTGTAATTTTAGTGCTTTTATAGGATAATATATATATGAATTGAATATGAAAATGAAAGGAAAAATGATGAAAATAATAGATAAATTTTTGAAAAAATTAAATGCTAGTCGAAATACATTTGCAACATATGTACTAACATTAATATCAGTTTATATATTAGTAGATAGAGTAGTAGAAATGCTATTTATGATATTTACAGGTGTTTCTGTATCATATTGGGGACCATTTGCTTATACTTTAGCATTAGCATGTCCAATATTTGCATTCTTATTTTCAGGTTCATCAGAATTTGCAACATCAAAAAGTCATAAAGTAACATTATTTGTTACATATGTAATAACATTGTATGTAATAGCTATATCAATGTTTACACAATGGCTAAACTATGGAACATGGGTGTTTCTGATCTCATTACCAGGATATACAGAATTGGTTTCAGATTTTTCGGACTTGATACGACCTGCATTAACAGCACTAGCAATATATTTACCATTAACAACGTTCTATGGAGTTGTTAAATGGTTGAAATTAGGAGTATTAGATAGCAAAGATCAGACAAGGTCAATTTGGGATTATAAAGGAATAAGTTTATCTGCATCAAAGCCAGGAGGAGTATTTTCTTGTGATATGTTTATAGCAAGAGATTTTGAAACAGGTAAATCCTTAACATTTGTAGAACAAAAAAGATATTTATCATTATTTGTATGTGGAGCTTCAGGTACAGGGAAAACATCTTTAGTATTAGAACCAATGATTGCAAAAGATTTAGAAAAGAAAGCATTCTATATAGCAAATGCCAAAGAAATGGGATATACTGCACTGAAAACAGGAATAGCAACATTAAATAAACCATATGATAATGAATACTTAAATGCAAACTTTAATTTAAATATGATAACACCAGTAGAAGGAAAAGAAGCTGTATATAAAGCATATATGAGTAAAATGATATTATCATCATTAGGAAATGATATTGTATATAGAAATTTAGGATTAACACATATTTCACCAGATTATGAATCTATATCAAAGATGGCAGGAGTATGCAAAAACTTTCATATTAAATATCACATAATAGACCCTACAAATACAAATTCAATCGGATTAAATCCATTTGTTTATGATGATACATCTAAAATAGCAATAACAATATCTTCTGTATTAAAAGGCATGTATGTAAATACACATCCAGAAATACCAGAAGCATATAGAGAAGATTTTATAATACAAGCAATTGAAAATATCACCATAATATTAAAAGAAATGTATCCAAGAATGAACAGCGGAGTAATGCCAAACCTAGAAGATATGTTAAAAATGCTAACAAATTTTGATTTGGTAGAAAAAATGTGTAGAATAATGGAACAAGATGAAGAATTAGTTGAAAAATACAGTATGCAATTAGCGTATTTTAAAAAGAACTTCTTTGCAAATAGTGTGGGAAGACCAGATACTGAAAAATACATATATTTAGCAGCAGCCCAACTTGATAATTTATTAAGACTACCTGGAGTAAAATCAATATTATGTAACAGACATAATAATATAGACTTTGACAAGGCGCTAGGAAATGGAGAAGTAATATTTGTATGTACTCGTAGGGGAGATTTAGGAAGAACAAGCCATAGAGCATTTGGATTATTCTTTATATTATCAATGCAAAATGCAATACTAAGAAGACCTGGAAATGAAAATAGTAGAATTCCACATTTTATGTATATAGATGAATTCCCAGATTTTATATGTAGAGATACAGAAGCAATATTTACATTATATCGTAAATATAAAGTAGCTACAGTTATAACAGCACAAAACTTAGCACAATTGAATGGAGATTCTCCAAGAGACAAATTCAAGGAAACAATACTTTCTAACTGTGGAAGTAAAATTTTCACAGGAGGAGGAGTTCCAGAAGAACTTGCATGGTGGAACAAAGAATTTACTAAAAAGAGAACTTGGTCATATTCAAATTCAATGGATATGAACAAGTTAGAGTATGATTCAAAATATGGTAGTGTAAAATATGATTGGGAAGATTATATGGCAGCAAATAAACTTGGAACATTACCAGATAAAAATGTTGCTATTAAACTTAAGAATTCAAGCGGACAATTTGATGTTGGTGAAGGTATAATGAGTTATTTGAATTCTAAATATAAAGAAGAACAACCAATTAAAAAATATGACTTCTCAAGATTTACACCAGGAGTTGCAGATGATTCAAGCTCTGTTGAAAAAAGCAAGTTTAATCCAAAAAAACTAAGTTTTAAAGATGAAAGAAATGAATATAATCCAGTACAAACAGACATAACAGACTCAGATTTTGTATTTGATAATGAAGATGCAATAGTTGTAAACTTAAAAAATAAAAAGAAGAAAGCTGAATAAATAATAAGGAACATGATATTTCACATGTTCCTTTATTTTTTATAAAAATAAGTAAATCTGTAAGCCGGGTTCTGTCATTAAAAATAGTCATTTATCTAGGATATATATTACTATATACCTCAAGCCACGCAAATCAGAAGACGCCGAGCAGGCTTAATCTTCTACTTAGGTGTTGCTCCAGGTGGGGTTTACATTGACCCGATATGTCACCATATCAGCGGTGAGCTCTTACCTCGCCTTTTCACCCTTACCTCTAAAAGAGGCGGTTATTTTCTGTTGCACTTTCCTTAAGGTTACCCTCACTAGACGTTATCTAGCACCATTGCTCTATGGAGCCCGGACTTTCCTCTCGTAATTCCTTTCGAAATTTACCAGCGACTATTTAATTTACTCATTTACATATTATAACATCTTTTTTCATAAAAGTACATAATATTGAGAAAAATAATCAAATTTTACTTATCAAAACATTACACATATCCAGAGGCAAATCACAAGACAAAGTAATTTGCTTTTTTGATATAGGATGTACAAAAGAAACTTTATAACTATGTAAAGCTTGTCTAGAAATTAAATCAGAAGGTGAACCATACAAAGAATCTCCAAGTAAAGGGTGATCAATTGCTGAAAAATGAACTCTTATTTGATGAGTTCTGCCAGTTTGTAAAACACAATTAACTAAGCAAAAATCAGAACAATCTTCTAAAACAGTATATTCAGTTATTGCTTTTTGACCATCATCTGCAATACATCTTTCAATAATACTATTTTCTTTTCTAGCAATAGGCAAATCAATAATTCCACTCTTATTGTTCAATACTCCTGTAGCAATTGCAAGATATTCTTTCTTAAAAATATTAGTATTCATTTGCTTAATTAAACATTCCTGAATATATTCATTTTTTGCAAAAATTATTAATCCAGAAGTATTTAAATCAAGTCTGTTTACAGGACGAATTTTCCTTTTTAAATTAATAGTATCAAAATAAAACTTTACACCATTAGATAAGCTGTCTTTATAATGTGAAACAGAAGGATGTACAGCAATTCCAGCAGGTTTATTTAAAATTAACAATGAATCATCTTCATATATTATATCTAACTTCATTTTTGTTGAAACGATGTTTTCACTAGTCTCCTCAAAATCTAAATTTACAGAAATTACATCATTTATATTAACAGTATTTCTAGTGTCAACAATAACTCCGTTCAAAAAAACATGTTGATTAGAAATAAGCTTCGAAAATAACCTTGAAGAAATTTTAAATTCTTGATTTAATATTTGATTAATATTTTGATATTTTGTATCTCTTATGACATATTTTAATAACATAAATTTCCTTTCATATTGACAATTTACTCAAAAAATTATACAATTAATAGGTCGTTTAGTCAAGAAAATGGAGGAAAAATGAAGATTTTAAATATATTCAAACATATAAAAGTAATAACAAAACATAAATGGATAGTTTTTAAATTATGTTGCAAAGTAGGAGAGCCATGGAGAGGATTCGTGCATGATTGGTCAAAATTTTCGCCAGAAGAATTTTGGGAAGGCGTAAAATATTTTAATGGACATAAAAGTCCAATAACAGTGTGTAAAAAAGAAAATGGCTATTCAAAGGCATGGCTACATCACAAGGGTAGAAATAAACATCACGCAGAGTATTGGGTAGATTTAGCACTAGAAAAACCAGCAATAATAATGCCATATAAATATGCTGCAGAAATGATCTGCGATAAAATGGCTGCAGGAATTACATATGAGGGAAAAAACTGGAAAAAAGAAACAGAATTAAATTATTATAAGATTGAAAGAGAACATAGTTTAATTGATGAGCACTTAGATAATTTCTTAATGGCCTTTTTTATTGAAGTAAGCAAATACGGTTTAGAGAAATCATTAACAAAGAAAAATGTAAAAAGATTATATGAAAAATATTGTATAAGGATGGAAGAATTAGATGAGAATTAGATTTAAAGCTTGGGCAAGACCAGAGTTAGAAGCAAGTAAATTTTATAGAGATAATCCAGAAGAATTAAAAGGAAAATGGATAGAAGAATTCGTAAATAAACAAAATCCTATTTACTTAGAATTAGGATGTGGAAAAGGTAATTTTATATCACAAATAGCTATTCAAAATTCTGAAATAAATTATATTGCAATTGATTTGGTTGATGCCATGCTAGGAATAGCAAAGAGGAATGTAGAAGAAACATTTTTCGAAGCAAACCGAGAAATAAATAATGTAATATTAACAAGGTTTGATATTGAAAGAATTGGACTAATATTAGGAAAAGAAGATAATATAAAAAGAATATACATCAATTTTTGTAATCCATGGCCAAAAGGAAAACACAGAAAAAAGAGATTAACACATACAAGACAATTAGAAAAATATAAAGAATTCCTAAGTGAAGACGGAGAAATTTATTTTAAAACCGATGATGATGATTTGTTTACAAGTAGTTTAGGATATTTTGAAGAATCAGGGTTTGAAATTGTTAAAAAAACTTATGATTTACATCAAGAACCAATTTGGACCAATAATATAGAAACTGAACATGAAAAAATGTTTTCAGAAGAAGGAATAAAAATAAAAGCATTAATTGCAAAAAGAAAGTAACAAATAAAACACCTACTACATATAATATCTAAGTGAGGTGTTTTTTATTATGGCTTATTCAGACAGAGAATTATTGGCAAGAATAGTGCAATGCGAAGCTGGAGGAGAAGGAGATAATGGAATGAGGGCTGTTGCAAGTGTTACAATGAATAGAGTAAATGTCCCTAATGGGGAGTATGCAAGGATATCACAAGGAGGAAGTGTTAGAAATATAATATTTCAGCAAGGACAATTTGATTGCACAAGAGAATCTATAAATTATAGTTATAATCCTCAAAACATTTATAATATGAATCCAACTGACATACATTATAATATAGCAGATTGGGCTTTAGCAGGAAATAGATTAAATGAAATAGGGGATTGTTTATGGTTTTTAAATCCATATAAACAAACATGTGATTCAACATTTCCTAAAAATGGTTCAGGAGTAATACACACTAGAATTGCAAATCATTGTTTTTATAGGCCAACTGCTAAATATTCTCAAACATAAAGAAAGGAATTGATAAAATGGAAAATCAAAAAACAAATCAAGACCAAAGAGAAGATAGACAAACAACCATTAACTCTAATACTCCAGA
Source organism: uncultured Clostridia bacterium (assembly GCA_934162255.1). Taxonomy (GTDB): domain Bacteria; phylum Bacillota; class Clostridia; order TANB77; family CAG-508; genus CAG-269. Next base: position 75,106 of record CAKPIG010000001.1, read on the forward strand.
AATTTTGACAAATCCTATATATACTCCCGCATTTTTAAGGGAACAAATAGGAAAACTAATGAGAGTTGAATTCTTAATAGGAACAAACAATTTAACAGATAGAATTGGAATATTAGAGGATGTTGGTGCAAGTTACATATTACTTCGTTCATTTGAAAATGATAGTTTAGTATATTGTGACATATATTCAATAAAATTTATCACAATATCTACAACAGGATTTTATGGAATGATGAATTCAACAAATTCAAATAGATACTATCAACAACCAATGGGATATTAAACAAGGGCTAGAAAGTTCTAGTCCTTTTATTTTATTAAAAGAAAATATTGTAATTTATGGAAGAATATGATATATTAATTGGCAGATAGGAGGATTGAAAATGGACTTCATAGATGGAATAAAGGAAAAAGCAAAACAAAATTTAAAAACAATAGTATTGCCAGAGGCAGAAGACATAAGAACTTTAGAAGCAACAGAGATGATAAAAAAAGAAGGATATGCTAAGGTAATATTAGTAGGAAATGAAGAGAAAGTTAAAAAACTAGCAGAAGAAAAAAATATAGACATCAAAGATATAGAACTAAGAGATCCAGAAAAATGCTCAAAAACAAAAGAATATGCAAAAGCATTATATGAACTAAGAAAAGCAAAAGGATTAACAGAAGAACAAGCAAAAAAACTAGTATTAGACCCAGTGTACTATGGAATGATGATGGTAAAATTAAATGAAGCTGATGGACTAGTATCAGGAGCTGCACATTCAACATCTGACACATTAAGACCAGCATTACAAATTTTAAAAACAGCACCAGGAACAAAACTTGTATCAGCATTTTTCTTAATGGTAACACCATCAAAAGAATATGGGGAAAATGGAACATTGATATTTGCAGATAGTGGGTTAAATGAAGAACCAGACTCGGAAGCTTTATCAGAAATAGCAATATCATCAGGTAAAAGCTTTAAACAACTAGTAGGGACGGAACCGAAAGTTGCTATGCTTTCATATTCAACATATGGAAGTGCACACTCTGCATCAACAGAAAAAGTAGTAGAAGCAACAAAATTGGTAAAACAAAAAGAACCAGATTTATTAGTTGATGGGGAATTACAACTAGATGCTGCAATAATACCAGAAGTTGCAGAATTTAAAGCTCCAGGAACACCATTAAAAGGTCAAGCAAATGTACTAGTATTTCCAGATTTAGGAGCAGGAAATATAGGGTATAAACTAGTACAAAGATTTGGAAAAGCAGAAGCCTATGGACCATTATGCCAAGGTATAGCTAAACCAGTAAATGATTTATCAAGAGGGTGCAGCAGTAAAGACATAGCAGGAGTTGTTGCTATCACTGCAGTACAAGCTCAAAATAAATAACAAAATTAGGGAGGAATATTATGAAAATTTTAGTTTTAAACTCAGGAAGTTCATCATTAAAGTATCAAGTAGTAGATACAGAATCAGGAGAAGCACTAGCAAGTGGATATTATGAAAGAATTGGGCAGCCAAATGCATTTTTAACACACAAAGTAAATGGAGAAAAACATAAATTTGAAGAACCTGCAGAGAACCATGAAATTGCCATAAAATCAGTAATGGAAAAATTAACAAGTGAAGAATTTGGTGTTATAAAGAGCCTTGATGAAATAGATGCAATTGGACATAGAATTGTACACGGAGGAGAAAAATTCAAAGATTCAGTATTAATTACAGATGATGTAATTGAAGGAATAAAAGAAAACATAAGTCTAGCACCATTACACAATCCAGCAGGAATTTTAGGAATAGAAGCATGTAAAAAAGTTGCTCCAGGAAAACCAAATGTAGCAGTATTTGATACAGCATTCCACCAAACAATAGAAAAAGAAAAATATATTTATCCAATTCCATATGAATATTATGAAAAATATGGAGTAAGAAAATATGGATTCCACGGAACATCACATCAATATGTTGCAAATAGAATATCTGAAATATTGGGAAGAAAAGACCTAAAAGTTATTAATTGCCATTTAGGACAAGGTGCAAGTATATGTGCAATAAAAGATGGAAAATCAGTTGAAACAAGTATGGGATTAACACCACTTGGAGGAATACCAATGGGAAGTCGCTCAGGAGATATGGATCCATCAGTAGTAACATTCTTAATGAAAAAAGAAAATTTAAGTATTGAAGAAATTGACAATATCTTAAATAAAAAATCAGGAGTATTCGGAATTTCAGAAGTTTCACCAGATTTCAGAGATATCGAAGTTGAAGCTGCAAAAGGAAACGAAAAGGCAAAATTAGCATTAGATGCATATCATTATGCTGTTGCTGGATATGTTGCAAAATATATGGTTGCACTAGGTGGAGTTGATGTTATAACATTTACTGCAGGTGTAGGAGAAAATGGAGCTGAAACAAGAAGTGAAATTTGTAAAAAACTTTCAGTATTTGGAGTTGAGATTGATGAAGAAGCAAATAATGTAAGAGGAAAAGAAAGAGAAATATCATCTGCAAATTCAAAAGTAAAAGTATATATAGTTCCAACGAACGAAGAACTTATGATTGCTAGAGAAACAGCAAGAATAGTTAGAAAATAACGGAAAGGAAAAATTAATGAAAATCTTAGTATTAAATTGTGGTAGTTCATCACTAAAATATCAATTAATAAATATGGAAGACGAAAGTGTTTTAGCATCAGGAAAATATGAAAGAATAGGAGAAGATGAAGCATTTATAACACATAAAGTAAATGGTCAAAAAATTGAAATAAAACATCCTGCATATAATCATTCCGAAGCTATAGATTTTACTTTAAAACAATTAACAAATCCAGAATATAAAGTAATAGATTCTTTGGATGAAATAAATGCTATAGGGCACAGATTAGTACATGGAGGAGAAAAGATTGCAGAATCAGTAATAATTGATGAAAATGTAGAAGAAGTTCTAAAAGAATATACAGATTTAGCACCACTACATAATCCAGCATGTATATTAGGAATAGAAGCTTGTAAACAAGTATTACCAAGAAAGCCAATGGTTGGGGTATTTGATACAGCATTTCATCAAACAATGCCAAAAGAAAGATATATCTATCCAATTCCATATGAATATTATGAAAAATATTCTGTAAGAAAATATGGATTCCATGGAACATCACATATGTATGTGTCTCAAAGATTAGCAGAAATGTTAGGAAAAGACATTAAAGATATGAAAATTGTTACATGTCATTTAGGACAGGGATCAAGTATATGTGCTGTAGATGGTGGAAAATCAGTAGATACAAGCATGGGATTAACACCACTTGCAGGAATACCAATGGTAACTCGTTCAGGAGATATGGACCCATCAGTAGTAACATTTTTAATGAAAAAAGAAAATCTTTCTATAGAACAAATGGAAGAGATATTAAATAAAAAATCAGGAGTTCAAGGAATATGTGGATTAGCACCAGATTTTAGAGAGATTGAATCAGCATCATATGGAAAATGTGAGAATGCAGCTGTTGCAATGGAAAAATTTAAATATGAAATTGCATCATATATCGCAAAATATACAATGGCAATGAAGGGAATTGATTATATTGTATTTACTGGTGGAGTAGGAGAAAATCAAATAAATATAAGAAAAGGAATTTGTGATAAATTAAGCTTCATGGGAGTAAAAATAGATGATGAAGCAAATAGCACAAGAGGAGAAGAAAAAGAAATTTCTGCATCAGATTCAAAAATCAAAGTGTATGTTGTTCCAACAAATGAAGAACTTATGATAGCAAAAGAAACAGTAAGATTAATAGAAAAATAGGAGCCAATATGAAAATGTTAAAAAGTTTTAAATATGCATTACAAGGATTTATATCTGCATTCAAAACAGAGAAAAATATGAAAATACATATCTTAGCAACAATAATAGTAATAATTTTTGGTATTATATATAAAATAAATTGGCAGGAATGGTGTTTTTGTGTAATTGCAATAGTAGGTGTTATTTCGGCAGAACTATGCAATACGGCAATAGAAACAGTAGTGAATATGGTAAGTCCAGAAATTCATCCTAAAGCCAAACTTGCTAAAGATATTGCTGCAGGAGCAGTACTTATATTTGCAATTCGGAGCATTTATAATAGGATTAATTATATTTCTACCTAAAATATTTTAGTCACTATATAGTCACAAAAAATTTGTATAATATAAGTAAGGTGATAATATGAAAGTAATAAAAAAGATAATAATATTCATACTATTAATTATATTATTATTGAGCTCTTTATTGATATATAAAGGATATATGGTATATAGAGAAGCTCTAGAAAAAATAAGTGTAAAAGATAAAGTTACAGAAATACAACAAAAAGAAGAATATACAAAATTAGAAAATATGTCTGATTTTTATTTAGATGCAGTAATTGCAGTAGAAGATAGGAGATTTTATGAACATGGTGCAATAGACCCTATTGCATTAATTAGAGCAACAGTAGTAAATATAAAAAGTTTTGAATTAAAAGAAGGCGGTAGTACAATAACACAACAATTAGCCAAAAACATTTATTTTTCACAAGAAAAATCAGCCTTAAGAAAAGTTGCTGAGATGTTTATGGCACATGAAATTGAAAAAAATTGTGATAAAAATACAATATTAGAATTATATTTAAACACAAGTTATTTTGGAGATGGATATTATTGTGTTAAAGATGCAGCAAATGGATATTTCAAAAAAGAACCAGCTGATATGAATAGAAATGAATCAAGTATGCTGGCAGGAATTCCAAATGCACCATCTGCATATTGTCCAACAAAGCATTTGAATATGGCGAAACAAAGGCAAATACAAGTACTAGATAAAATGGTAAAATATGAATTTATTACAGAAAATGAGAAAGAAGAAATATTAAAGGAAAGTAACGCTGTAGAAAAAGAAGAAATTTAGGAATTTCCTAGATTTCTTTTATTTTCATATTATATTTATCTTCAAAAACCTTCTTTTTAGTAATATATTCTTTAGTCCTTACACCTTTTACATCAATAACTTCATAAGAGTTATCAGTATTAAAGACAATAAAATCGGCCTTATATTTTAGTCCAGGTGCTAACATAAAAGTAGGCTGTAAACAAAAACCATTAATTTCTTTTGCTTGTAATCTTAATTTTAGTTGAGAATAATAATCTGCTTCTTTTTGACTATCAAAAGTATGTCCATCAATAGAAGTTTTGTATGCTCTATATTTTGACCTTTTCTTTTTTGAATCAGTAAAATTTTTATAATCTTCTACACTCCAATGTTCCATAATATTTAACTCCTTTGTATATAATACTGTTATTATATACAAAAAGATTGAAATAATCAAGTAATTGTAGTATAATATAAAGCATAGCTAAATAGCGATTATAATACTGTAAGGGGAGGGGAAAAGCTATGAAGAAGAAGCGGATATTATTTGTGTTAGGAGTATCAACATTAATGTTCCTTACAATGAGCTATGCTCGAATGTGGTATAGAGTACTACTGTTCATATTTAATTATTTTATATTGAATGTAACTGTATCTGAATACGGCTACATAAAGGAAAAAATGAAATATGAACAACAGGATGAATACAAGAAATATCATTTGCTACACTTCTTTAGAAGTTGTATAGCCTTCGTTATAGGCTTAATTTTGACACATTGTATATGGGATAGAAATATGAATGCTATTAAAGTTATTGAGATTTATTTAGTTTTCCTATTAATGGGAATAGAAGCTTTAGTTGGATTCAAATTTGATATTCCAGAAAACAAAGAAGAACAATAAAAAATTATTCTTTTAGAGGACTTATAATATAGTCCTCTTTTTCAAATATTATTAGAAAGAGTAGTCAAATATATTGACAAGATATGCCGAATATGATAATCTAGTATCGAAAACCAGATATAAAAAAGGAGAGTATCATGGAAAAATATTTTGAATCAGTTAATTGTAAAAATATAAAAGAAATACTATATAATTCGGCAAATGTATATGGGACAAAAGCTGCATTTATATTAAAGCATAAAAATGGAGAAAAAACTACATATGAAGAAATCACATATAAAAAATTGTTACAAGATGTAAATGCATTTGGAACAAAATTATATGATTTAGGATTACAAGGCAAAAGAATAGCAATAGTTGGAAGAAATAGATATGAATGGGTTGTTGCACATTTGGCCAATTTATTGGGAGGAATAGTATCAATTCCACTAGACAAAGAGTTACAAGTAGATGAACTAGAAAGTTGTCTAGAAAGAAGTAAAGCAGATGTTGTAGTTTTTGATGAAAAATACAAAGAAAATATAGAAGAAATAAAAAATAGAAATAATACATCATTAAAACAATTCATCTGTATGACTAAACAAGAAGGGTATTTGAACTTTTGGGATTTAAAAGAAGAAGGTCAAAAACTAATAAAAAAGGGACAAAAAGATTATGTAAAAACTAAAATTGACAACAACAAAATGGCAATATTATTATTCACATCTGGAACTACATCAAAGTCAAAAGCAGTAATGCTTTCACAATATAACATTGCATCAAATGTTTATGCAATGCTATTAGTAGAAGAAATTTTATCAACAGATAGAAACTTACTATTCTTACCATTACATCATATTTTTGGTTCAACAGGGTTAATAGTAATGTTAGCTGCTGGAGTAACAAGTGCTTTTCCAGATGGATTAAGATATGTGCAACAAAATCTAAAAGAATATAAAATATCATTATTTATAGGAGTTCCTCTTCTTGTTGAAGCAATGTACAAAAGAATGGAAAAGGAAATAGAAAAACAAGGAAAAACTAAAACTGTAAATAGAGCAAAAAAGGTAAGTAATATATTATTAAAATGTCATATAGATATTAGAAGAAAATTATTCAAACAATTAATAGATGCCCTTGGAGGACATATGAGATTTATTATCTCAGGAGGAGCTCCACTAGATAAGAAAATAGCAAAAGGATTTAATGAAATTGGAGTAAAATTAGTTCAAGGATATGGTTTAACAGAGACTGCACCAGTAATATCAGCAGAAAATGTTAGAAATACAAAATATGGATCAATTGGTATGCCAATGGGAAATATTGAATTTGACATAGCAAATAAAGATGAAAATGGAATTGGTGAAATTCGTATAAAAGGTCCAAACGTGATGCTAGGATATTATGAGAACAAAGAAGCAACAGATGCAGTAATAAGAGATGGATGGTTCTATACAGGAGATTTAGCATATAGAGATAATAAAGGATTTATCTTTTTAGCAGGAAGACAAAAAGATATGATAGTATTAAAAAATGGTAAAAAAATATTTCCAGAAGAAATTGAAACATTAATAAATCATATAGAATTAGTAAAAGAATGTATTGTTTTTGGTATGCCAGATGAAGTTGATAAAAATGATGTAAAACTTTCAGTGAAAGTTGTTTATGATAAGGATATTGCAAAAGAAAAATATCCAGATGCAACAATTGAAGATTTACAAAAAATGATATGGGAACAAATAAAAGAAATAAATAAGACATTTCCAACATATAAATATATAAAAAATATGATATTAACAGATGAAGAATTAATAAAAACGACAACACAAAAAGTAAAAAGACATGAGGAAATCAAGAGAATCTTAGAAAAATAATAATTTGCAAATAGTATATAAATAGTATATAATAAAAGTGTCACTTGTAAATAAACGCAGTTGAAAGGAGAGGTAAAAAATGAACAACAAGAAATCACACATCAAAACTCTTTCTACTAGATGCATGGTAGATAGCATGAAAAACGGTGGATGTGGCGAATGCCAGACATCTTGTCAGTCGGCGTGCAAGACATCATGTACTGTAGGAAATCAAAGCTGTGAAAACAAGTAATCATTTTTTATCAAAGGATAAGGCCACAATAATTGTGGCCTTATTCCAGTATAAAGATTAATAATTTATTAAAAACACAGAGTTATTATTGATAAATAGTACTCATTGTGATAATATTTACAAGAAGAAGGTAAAGGAACTAAAATGAAGAAAAAGGGAAAATTATTTAGAAATTTATTAATTTTTATATTTTTAATAATATTAACATTTTATATATTGCTAAAAGATCAAGATGTTGAAAATATAATTAGCATAATAAAATCAGCTCAAATAAAATTTGTTCTAATCGGAGTATTATGTATGGGAATATACATAATATTTGAAGCAATAAATATAGGAAGATTATTGAAAAAATTAAATGAAAAATCAACATTTATCAAAAACGTAAAATATGCGATGATAGGATTTTTCTTTAGTTCAATAACACCAGCAGCTAGTGGAGGTCAACCAATGCAAATTTATTATATGTACAAAGATGGAATTGCAGTATCAAATTCGACACTTACACTATTAATAAACTTAACAAGCATGCAAATTTGTACAATAGGAATTGCATTAACAAGTTTAATATTTAATTATAAATATTTAAACAAAGTTCTAATTATATTTTTTATAATTGGATTAACATTAAACTTAAGTGCGTTGATTTTACTGATAATAGGAGTTTTTTCACGAAGAATGTCAAAATGGTTAATAAATGTAGCGTTAAAAATTCTAGGATTTTTCAAAGTGAAAAATTTGGATAAAAAGAAAGAAAAATTTGAAGCAGAACTTACAAAGTATCAAGAAGGAGCAAAATATATAAAAAATAATAAAGTCTTAATGTTAAAAACATTATGTACAACATTAATTCAATTTTTGATATATTATAGTATAAATTATTGGACGTATAGAGCTCTTGGCTTTTCAGAATGCAATATACTAAAAATAATATCAATGCAATCTGTACTATATGCAACAGTTTCAGGAATTCCTTCTCCAGGAGCAGTAGGAGTGAGTGAAGGAGCATTTATGGAAATATTTAGACATGTATATCCAGCTGAAACTATGAGTAGTGCGGTTCTATTAAACAGGGGAATTAATTTCTATTTGTTTGTATTATTAAGTGGAATAATAGCAATAATAAATCATTTGAAAATAGATGAAAAAAAATAGAAGCATTTGCTTCTATTTTTTTGTACTGACCTATCAGTATAGGTACAAATCAAAAGAAATGTGATATAAATATCTGCATGGGAGAAATGCAAATGATTATAATTAATAGTTTAAAAGATATGCTAGAAAAATCAGGAAAAGTATATGGTTCAAAAACAGCATACAAAATCAGAAAAAATGAAAATGAATATTTAGAAATTACACATAATGAAGTAAGACAGATGGTAGATGCGCTTGGAACATCATTAGTAAATATGGGATTAAAGAATAAAAAGATTGGAGTAATTGGAGAAAATAGATATGAATGGGAAATCGCATACTTGTCAATAGTTTGTGGAACTGGAATTGTAGTTCCATTAGATAAATCTCTACCAGATAATGAATTAAAAAGGCTTATAGAACGATCTGAAATAGAAGCAATATTTTATTCGAAAAAGTATACAGACTTTTTTACAAAAGGAAAAATCGGAAAACTAAAATATCTGATATCAATGGATATTAAAGAAAATAATGATTTAGAATATTCACAATATCAACTAATAAGAGAAGGAAATGAATTATTAGAAAAAGGAAACAAAAAATTTGTTGATGCACAAATAGATAATAAAAAAATGAGTATAATGTTATTTACTTCAGGGACAACATCAGAAGCTAAAGCAGTAGCATTATCTCATTGGAATATTTGTTCCAATTTAATGGATATGTCATCAATACTCGAAATCAATTCAGATGATATATTCTTATCATTTTTGCCACTACATCATGTATTTGAATGCACAGTTGGTTTTTTACTTGCATTATATCAAGGAGCAGAAACAGTGTTTTGCGATGGAATAAGACATATACCAGAAAATATGAGAGAATATAAAGTGTCTGTAATGGCATCAGTTCCAGCAATATATGAAAGGCTATTTAAATTAATTCAAAAAAATTTAAAAGAAGGAAAATCTATAAAGCAAATTCATGAGATGCTTGGTGGTAATATAAAATTAATGATAAGTGGAGCAGCGAGCTTGGACAAGCAAATTGAGAAGGCATATAGAAAACAGGGATTCAATATAGTACAAGGCTATGGGTTAACTGAAACATCACCTGTTGTTGCAATAGGAACTAAAGAAAACTATAAAGAAGGTTCAATAGGTAAACCAATTCCAAGTGACGAAGTTAAAATTATAAATTCAAATTCAGAAGGGATTGGAGAGCTTTGTATAAAAGGTCCTAATGTTATGCTTGAATATTATCAGAATCCAAAAGCTACAGAAGAAGTATTAAAAGATGGATGGTTTCACACAGGAGATTTAGCTCGAATTGATGATGAGGGGTTTATTTTCATTTGTGGAAGAAAAAAGAATGTTATTGTACTAAAAAATGGTAAAAATATTTTTCCGGAAGAAATAGAAAACATGATAAACAAAGAAGATGGAATAGAAGAGTCCTTTATATTTGGAAAACCTCAATCAGAAGATAAAGATAACATAAAAATTTTCGCAAAAATAATATATAATCAAGAATACTTTCAAAATAAAACTAAAGATGAAATTTATAAAATAATAACCAATAAAATAAAAAAGATTAATATTCAAATGCCAAAGTATAAAGCAATAAGAGGTATTATATTAAGCACAGAACCACTTATAAAAACAACAACGAATAAGATAAAAAGAGAAAAAAATTTAGAAAGAATACTAAAAGAGGAAATTTAATGAAATACTTTTTTTATAAAGAAATTGATTCTACACAAACTGAAGTGTGGAGAAGAATTAAAAATAAATCGATTCAAAATGGTACAATAATTGTTGCAGAAAAACAAACAAATGGAATAGGAACACATGCAAGAACATGGTATACAGATGAAGAAAATAATATAGCGTTTTCAATGTATTTTAGTCCTAAATGCAATATTGATAAATTTAAAGGGTTAACAGTTGATATTGCAAAAATAATAGTAGAAACTTTTGAGAAAAACTATAAAATACAGATGAAAATTAAATACCCGAATGATATTTATTGCAATGGAAAAAAAGTAGGAGGAATTCTTACTCAAACAAGTATTAAAGGTGAGATAGCAATTGATTTAGTGATAGGAATAGGAATAAATACTAACAAAAGAAAATTTAATGATGAAATTGTAAATATTGCAACTTCAATAAAGAAAGAATTTGATATTACAATAGATAACAATCTGATAATAAAACAAATATGTGAACAAATTGAAAAAAGAATAGGAGTAGATTTATGAAAATAGCATTTTTATTTCCAGGGCAAGGGTGTCAAAAAATAGGAATGGGAAAAGAATTATATGATAAATATGAAGAAGTAAGAAAAATTTATGATAGAGTATCAAAAATAACTGGAATTGATATAGCTCAATTAACATTTTTTGGAGATGAAGCAGAATTGAATAAAACATCAAATGCGCAAATAGCAATTTTAACAATGAGTTTAGGTATGTTAGAAATATTGAAAATAAAAAATATAACAGCTGATGTATCATTAGGGTTGAGCTTAGGAGAATATTCTGCACTAATATATGCAGGAGTATTATCGTTTGAAGATGGAATAAAAATTGTGCAAAAAAGAGGAGAGTTTATGCAAAATTTAGTTCCAGAAGGAGAATGGCAAATGGCAGCATTGCTTGGAACAAATAGAGAACAAGCACAGAAACTATGTAAAGAAATATCAAAAGGTTTTGTTGTGCCAGTAAATTTTAATTGCCCAGGGCAAATAGTTATTTCTGGAGATAGGGAAGGAATTGATGAAGCGATATCTATTTCAAAAAATTTTAATATAAAGAGGATAACAAAATTAAAAACATCAGGTCCGTTCCACACAATAAAATTAAAGGAAGCTTCTGAAGCTTTAAAAAAAGAATTAGAAAAGATAAAAATTAATGAAGTTAAATCTTGTGTAATTAAAAATATTGATGCGACTAAATATAGTAAAGAAGATGATGTTAAAGAAATATTAGCTAAACATATAATAAGTCCAGTAGAATTTTCAAGCAGTATTGAAAACATGATAAATATGGGAATAGATACAGTTGTGGAAGTTGGACCAGGAAATACATTAACAAGTTTTGTAAAAAAAATTAAACCAGATATAAATATTTTAAAAATTGAATAATATGGAGGTAATAGATGAACAAAGTAATATTGATTACAGGTGGAAACAAAGGAATTGGAAAACAAATAGCGATTACTTTAGCACAAGAAGGATATAATGTTGTAATAAGCTATAGAAAATATGGGGAAGAAATAGAACGATTAGAAAGAGATTATAATATATATACGGTGCAAGGAGATGTAACAAGCTTTGAGGATTGTGAGAGATTTACAAGAGAAATAATATCAAGGTTTGGAAAAATAGATGTAGTGGTAAATAATGCAGGAATAACTAAAGATGCACTTGTAATAAAAATGAAAAGAGAAGACTTTGAAAAAGTTATTGATACTAATTTAATAGGAATATTTAATGTGACCAAAAATGTTATAAATTATATGATAAAAGCACGTGCTGGAAGAATTGTTAACATATCCTCAGTTGTTGGAATTACAGGAAATGCAGGACAAACAAACTATGCAGCTTCTAAAGCAGGAGTAATTGGTTTTACTAAAAGTTTAGCTAAAGAAGTAGCTTCAAGAAATATATTAGTAAATGCTATAGCACCAGGTTTTATCGAAACAAATATGACAGAAGTATTAAGAAAAGAAATAAAAGAAGAAATAACTAAAAGTATTCCACTAAAGAGAATCGGAACTGCACAAGAAGTTGCAAATGTTGTAAAATTTTTGATTTCTGATGACAGTTCATATATAACGGGACAAGTTATTCAAGTTGATGGTGGAATGCTTATGTAGGAGGAAAAAATGAATAAAAGAGTTGTTATAACAGGAATTGGAGCAATAACTCCAATAGGAAAAAATGTTGATGAAAGCTGGAGCGGAATATTAGAAAAAAAATGTGGAATAGATAAAATAACATTATTTGATACTAGTACATTTAAAACAACCTTAGCTGCAGAAGTAAAAAATTATAATTCACAAGAATATTTTGATATAAAACAAACTAAAAGACTAGATAGAAGTTCACAATTTGCGATAATAGCTGCCAGAGAAGCTTTTAAAGATAGTGGGATAAATGAATCAAATACTAATTTTGAAAATATAGGAACCTTTATAAGCTCAGGGATAGGTGGATTTAATACAATTCAGGAGCAATGTACAATTAATTGTATAAAAGGGCACAATAGAATATCTCCTATGTTTATACCAATGTCAATAGCTAATATGCCAGCTGGAAATGTATCAATTGATTTAAAACTAAAAGGAGAATCAATTTCTGTAGTGACTGCATGTGCATCTTCAACTCATGCAATAGGAGAAGCATATAGAAATATAAAATATGGAGCAGAAGAAGTAATATTTGCAGGAGGAGCAGAAGCTGCTATATGTGAAGTTGGAATTTCTGGATTTGAAAACATGAAAGCATTATCATATGAAAGAAATAAGGAAAGAGCTAGTATACCATTTGATAAAGAAAGAAATGGATTTGTAATGGGAGAAGGTGCAGGAGTACTGGTACTTGAAGAATTGGAACATGCATTAAAAAGAGATGCAAAAATATATGCCGAAATAATAGGATATGGTGCAACATCAGATGCATATCATATAACTTCACCATGCCTTGATGGAAGTGGGGCAGCTAGAGCAATGAAAAGAGCTATAGAGGATGCAAATATTAAATCAAATCAAATCGATTATATAAATTCACATGGGACATCAACACATTTAAATGACTTGTGTGAAACTTTAGCAATAAAAAATGCATTAGGAGAATTCAGCAAAAAGGTAATGGTAAGTTCAACAAAAGGAAATACAGGACATTTATTAGGTGCTGCAGGAGGAGTTGAAGCAATATTTTGCATAAAAGCAATAAATAGTGGAAAAGTTCCGCCAACAATAAATTATAAAGTGAAAGATGAAGAGTGTGATTTAGATATTGTACCAAATGAAATAAGAGAGTCAAAATTAAATATTGTAATGTCAAATTCACTTGGTTTTGGCGGGCACAATGCAAGTATAATTTTTAAAAAATATTAGTATAGGAGAAAGCAATGGAATATGAAAAAATCAAACAGTTAATGGACGATATGGGGGAATCAGGGCTTACTGAAATAAATATTGATTTCCCAGATGGGACTAAAATAAATATGAAGAAGGAAGCTTGTAAAAAAATAAACAGTAATGAAAAAACGATTCAAGATGACAAAATCTTAGAAATGGAACAACCTTCAAAAGAAGAGACAGAAGTCAAATCTCCAATGGTAGGAACATTTTATATAAAACCAGACCCAAATTCAAAACCATATGTTGAAGTTGGTAGCAGAGTGAAAAAAGGAGATATTTTATGTATAATCGAAGCAATGAAACTCATGAATGAAATTGAAAGTGAATATGACGGAGAAATTGTAGAAATATTAGTTAAAGATGGAGAAATAGTTGAATATGGAAAACCACTATTTAGGATAAAATAAAGGAGAACAAGAAAAAATGCTAAAAAAAGAGGAAATAAAAAAGATAATACCACAAAGAGAACCATTTTTGATGATTGATGAAGTGGAAGAATATATACCTGGAAAAATGACAATAGCGTATAAAGAGGTAAAAAAAGAAGAATGGTATTTTAAAGGACATTTTCCGGAAAATCCAATAATGCCAGGTGTTTTAATTGTTGAAAGTTTAGCTCAAGCTGGAGCTGTTGCAATCTTAAGTATGGAAGAGAATAGAGGAAAAAATGCACTATTTGGTGGAATTGAAAAAATGAAATTTAAAAAAATTGTTAAACCTGGAGATATATTAAGACTTGAGGTATCAATAATAAAAAGAAAGGGACCAATAGGAATAGGACAAGCAACAGCAACTGTGAATGGTCAAATCGTTGCAAAAGGAGAATTAACATTTGCAATAGTATAAAAAATAAAAGAAGGTAAAGAAAATGAATAAAATTTTGATTGCAAATAGAGGAGAAATTGCAGTAAGAATAATAAGAGCCTGTAAGGAAATGAATATAAAAACAGTTGCAGTATATTCAGATATTGATAAAAATGCACTTCACACAAAATTAGCAGATGAAGCTATTTGTATTGGACCAGCAGTTTCTAGCAAAAGTTATTTAAACTATAAAAACATACTAGAAGCTGCTAATATTACAGGAGCTGATAGTATACATCCAGGATTTGGATTTTTATCAGAAAATAGTCAGTTCGCTAAAATTTGTAGAGAGTCAAATATAAAATTTATAGGACCACAACCAGAAGTAATAGAACTTTTAGGAAATAAATCCAATGCAAAACAATTAATGAAAAAAGCTGGGATTCCAATCATTCCAGGTTCTGATGGAAGCATAAAAGGGATTACTGATGCAATAATAACTGCAGAAAAAATAGGATATCCTGTAATGCTTAAAGCTGCTGCAGGAGGTGGAGGAAAAGGAATTAGAGTCTCTTATAATCCAGAAGAATTAGAAAAGAACTATAATTTAGTGAAACAAGAAGCTAAGAAATCTTTTAATGATGATGAAATATATATTGAAAAATTTATAGAGAAACCAAGACATGTAGAAATTCAAATTTTAGCAGATGAACATGGAAATATAATACATTTAGGCGAAAGAGATTGTTCAATACAAAGAAGGCATCAAAAAATATTAGAAGAAACTCCATCTACGGCAATTGATGAAAAAATAAGAAATAAAATGGGGGAGGCAGCAATAAAAGCGGCTAAAGTTGCAGGTTATACTAGTTGCGGAACAATAGAATTTTTAGTAGATAAAAATAAAAATTTTTATTTTATGGAGATGAATACAAGAATACAAGTAGAACATCCAGTTACAGAAGAAAGAACAGGAATAGATATTGTAAAGGCACAAATAAAAATTGCTGGAGGAGAACAATTAAAAATAAAACAAAAAGATATAATTTTTAGAGGTAATAGTATGGAATGTAGAATAAATGCAGAAAATCCAAGTAAAAACTTTATGCCATCACCAGGCAAAATCACAGGAATAAATTTTCCTGGTGGAAATGGGGTAAGAATTGACACAGCGATTTATGAAGGATATACAATTCCACCAACATATGATTCAATGATTGCCAAAATAATTACACATGGAGACTCAAGAAATGAAACTATAAGTAAAATGAAAAGAGCTTTAGAAGAAACTGTAATAGAAGGGATTGATACTAATATAGATTTTTTACTAAAAATAATAAAAAATCAAAATTTTATCAGAGGAAACTTTGACACATCATTTATAGAAGAAGAGGTACTGAAATGATAATTGATAAAATAAAAAAAAGAGAGCCAACAGCAAAACAAATAAAAAATAAAGTAGATATTCCAGTAGGAAAATGGGCTAAATGTAACAAATGTGATGAAATAATATATAAAGAAGATATAAAAAATAATCATTATATATGCCCAAACTGTGGGAATTATTTCAGAATGCATATAAATAAAAGAATTGAAGAAATAATAGATGAAGGCACATATAGGAGATTTGAACTAGATATAGAGACAACAAATCCTTTAGAACTCGATGATTATCCTCAAAAAATTAAATCGATTAGAGAAAAAACAGGAATTCAAGAAGCTATAAGTACAGGAATAGGCAAAATTAATGGAGAAGAAACTATAATATGTGTTATGGACAGTGGATTTTTTATGGGAAGTATGGGAATAGTCGTAGGAGAAAAAGTAGCATATGCATTTGAAAAAGCAATTGAATTGAAATTACCAATTATAATTTTTTGTACATCTGGGGGAGCAAGAATGCAAGAAGGAATAATATCTTTAATGCAGATGGCAAAAACAACATCGGCTATACATAAACTAAACGAAAACAAAGGACTTTATATATCTGTTATTACAGATCCAACATATGGAGGAGTTACAGCATCTTTTGCTAGTCTTGCAGACATAATATTGGCAGAACCACATGCAATGATTGGATTTGCTGGAAAAAGAGTGATAGAACAAACAATTGGAAAAGAATTACCTGAAGAATTTCAAACTTCAGAATTCCTCTTGGAACACGGTTTTATAGACAAAATAGTAAAAAGAGAAGAGTTAAAAAAAATGTTATATAAACTTATTATTTTAAATAAAAAATAGGAGGAAAATGTAAATGTTTGAAGCATGGAAAAAAGTAGAGATGGCAAGGGATCCTAAAAGAGCGACAGCACTTGATTACATAGAAAAAATATTTGACGAATTTATTGAGCTACATGGAGATAGGAATTTTAAAGATGATAAATCTATCGTATGTGGCCTTGCAAGAATTGAAAACCAGAATTTTACAATTATAGCTGAGCAAAAAGGGAGAAACACGAAAGAAAATATTGAAAGAAACTTTGGAATGCCAAAACCAGAAAGTTATAGAAAAGCAATAAGATTTATGAAACAGGCTGAAAAGTTTAGTAGACCAGTAATAACATTTATAGATACGAAAGGTGCATATCCAGGGATTGAAGCAGAAGAAAGAGGTCAAGGTGAAGCAATTGCAAGTTCAATGCTACAAATGGCAGGATTAACAGTCCCTACTATTAGTATTATTATAGGTGAAGGGTCGAGTGGAGGAGCTTTAGCATTAGGATTAGGAAACAGAGTAATAATGTTAGAAAATGCAATATATTCTATACTTTCTCCTGAAGGGTATGCAAGTATTTTGTGGAAAGATAGTACAAGAGCAAAAGAAGCTGCTGAAAAGATGAAATTAACAGCAAAAGACTTGAAAGATTTAGAAGTAATTGATAAGATAATAGAAGAGCCAAAAGAAAATACTTTAGATAGTGTTGCAAAAAGTTTAAAAAAAGAAATAATACTATCAATAAAAGAAATGAAAAGAAAAAAACCAGAAGATATCAAAGAAGAGAGATATAATAAGTTTAGAAATATGGGAAAATATAAAAGAATTGGAGAAAATGATAATGTTAAAAAATAAAAAAATTTTGATAATGGGAATAAGAAATAGATGGAGTATAGCATATGGAATTGCTAAATCTGCATATGAAAATGGGGCAGAATTAATTTTTACTTATATGGGACAAGAAAATAAAGAAAAAATTGAAGAATTAATATCAGAATTTAAAGGAAGTAAGGCATATATGTTAAATGATGCAGCAAATGATGATTTAGTAGAAGATGTATTTCATAAAATAAAAATAGAAAAAGGCAAGATAGATGGTATTGTGCATGCCATAGCACATGCATATACAGATGATTTACATAACGACTTTGTTAATACTAGTAAAGAAGGATATCTACATGCAATAGAAGTAAGCTCATATTCTTTTGTTTCAGTAGTTAGAATTGCAAAAAAATTAAATTTGTTAAATAAAGGTGCAAGTTTTGTCACACTTACTTATTATGGTTCTGAAAAAGTAGTGAAAAATTACAATATAATGGGGGTTGCTAAATCTGCGTTAGAAACAAGTGTTAAATACTTAGCCAATGATATAGGAAAAGATGATATGAGAGTAAATGCAATTTCTGCAGGACCGATAAAAACGTTATCAGCAAAAGGAATTAAAGACTTTAATACAATTTTAGATGTTGTAGAAGAAAAAGCGCCAATGCATAAAAATATCACAATAAAACAGGTTGGAAATGTATCTACATTTTTATTAAGTAATATGTCTGAAGCGATAACTGGTCAAATTATTTATGTGGACAATGGATATAACATAATGGGAGTTTAAAATAAAGCTATGGGTGTAAATCAATCCATAGCTTTTATTACTAACTGACAATGGTAAAAATAAAATTTATAGACAAAAATAAAAGATTATGATATACTTTGCGAAGAGGAGATTGATTATGAAAATTTTAGTTGTTTCAGATATACATGGTTCATACCATTACGCTAAAAAAATAAAGGATATATATGAAAGAGAAAAACCAGAAAGAATTATTTTGTTGGGTGATTTATATTACCATGGACCGAGAAATCCTTTAACAGATGAATATGACCCAATGAAAGTGGCAGGAATATTGAATGATTATTCTGATATAATAACATGTATAAGAGGAAACTGTGATGCAGAAGTAGACGAAATGATATCAGATTTTAAATTTCACGATTTTGATGAAGAAAAAATAAATGGAAAGATATTTTTCTTTACACATGGGCACATTTATAATAAGAATAGAATGCCAAAAAACATTGATGTTCTAGTGTATGGACATTTACATACAGGTTTTATTGAAGTTGAAAATGATGTTATATGTGTTAATTCTGGTTCAATTTCATTACCTAAAAATGGAACTGCACATAGCTATTTAATAATAGATGATGAAAAAATTTATTTAAAAGATGAGGACGGAAATCTAATAAAAGAAATAAAATATTAAGAGGAAAATATAATGAAAAATTTTTTTTGTGAAGACATAAAAAATATAATGGAAAATATGAAAAAAGACCATGTAAGTGAATCAACTGCTCAATGTGCATATTATACAATATTATCATTTATACCATTTGTTATACTACTTTTAACGATGGTGCAATATACAGGAATTGATAAACAAACTCTTTATGATGCAATTGCAAAAATAATTCCTGCAAGCATGGGAGAGATGGTGTTAGGAATAGTGCAAGAAGTATATTCAAAATCATTAGGAACTATATCAATATCAATAATCTTCACACTATGGTCAGCAGGAAGAGGAATGTATGCTTTAACAAGAGGATTACAGTCTGTATATGGAGCAACTAAAAAAATAGAAACAAATTATTTTTATTTAAGAGTTAAAGCAATAATGCAAACAATTATATTTATAATGACAATAGCAGTATTATTAGTAGGACTAGTATTTAGTAATAGTTTGATTAACATGTTTAGAGAAAAATTTGGAATGTTAGAAAATTTTGGGGTATTTCATAGTATAGCAACAGAATTTACACTAATATTTATAACATTTATAGCATTTATTATTATATATAAATTAATGGCTAAAAAGCAACCAATAAAGAGTCAGATATTAGGTGCTATATTTGGAGCAATAGCATTAAATATAGTTTCATTTGTATTTTCAATATATTTAGATATATTCAGAGGATTTTCTATAACATATGGAAGTCTTACAACACTTATGCTTATAATGATGTGGACATATGCATGTTTCTATACTGTGTTTTTAGGAGCAGAGATAAATAAAGCCATATCTTGCCAAAAAAGGAAAAACATAGTATAATGGAAACGAAAGGAAGAAAATTATGGGAAGAATGAAAACTTTTTTGAAATATATAATATGGATTGTTTTATTTTGGATATTTTCAGATATACTAATAAATGCAGGACTTAATACAACATATAAAAACATGAATAATAGAGGAGAATTACCTTCAGGAATTGAAGTTGCACAAATGCAATCTACTAAAGTAAATGGAAGAATAAAACTAAAAGTTTCAAATCAAGAATTTAGTGGTAAATTTTTGAAGATAGACTTGTATTCAGAGAATAATAGGCTTATGGCTACTAAATATATAGAGATTGGGAACATTTCAGAAAATCAGATAAAAAGTTTTGAAACTTATTTTAAAATAACAGATGTAAAGGCATATGAAATATCTGTAGTAGATGAAAAAGGAGAAGATACAGAAGGATTTATGGATAATGCACTATCTGCAATGACAGTATTTATGCTAGCAATAAAAATTTTAATTGTATAATTAAAGGACTAGAGAAATCTAGTCCTAATTTATTCTAAAGGATTAACATTTAAAGTTTTATTATGAGTAAAAATAACCATGCCAGGTTTTACTCCTTTTGGCTTTTTTACAAACTGAGCTGAACAGTAATCTACAGGAACATTTGATGAATTACTTGCTTTACTATGCTGTGCAGCAATCTTTGCACATTTTATTAAAATATCATCTGAAGGTGTATTTTTTTCAGTCCTTAATATAACATGACTTCCGTGAGAATCCTTTGTATGAAACCAAATATCATCAGGATTAGCGAACTTTAAAGAAAGCCAATCATTTTCTTTATTATTTCTTCCAACATAAACTTTGAAACCATCAATATTATATTCAATAGGAGAATAATTAAATTTCTTCTTTTTGTTTCGGATATTATCTTTCTTTTTACTTTTTTTATTTAAAATATCTTTAAAAATAGAGCTTTCACTAATTTCTTCAAAAATATCTTGAATGTCTTGAAGAGAAGAAGAATCTTCTAGTTCAAAAACAACACTTTCTAAATAATTAATGTCTGATATGGTATCTTCTTTTTGTTCAGAAACGATTTTTAAAGCATTTTTCAATTTATTATATTTTTTGAAATAAAGCTTAGCATTTATACTTGGTGTAAATTTTATATCCAAAGGAATCTTAATTAAATTATTATTATCATAGTAATTTTCTAACTCAATAGAATCAACATGGAGATTAGATAAACGATATAGATTTGAGGTTATTAATTCTCCATAAAGTTTATACATATCCATATCATTACATTCATTAAGTTTAGAATTTATATTAACTAATCGATTATTATATTTTTTCAAACTATCTAAAATTAGTCTTAAAATAGTATTCCTATAATTTGTAAATTGCTCATTTAATTCTCTTTCAAAATAAAAATCATCTATAAAATGACTAACAGAATTGTTAGAAGATTTAGACAAAGAAGTAACGAAATCATTGTTAAATAAAACAAATTCACAATTTGAAAGATTATTTAAAATAGTTTTAAAGTAATTATATAAATCATATAAATTATTTCCAATTTTTTCTACTGAAGAATTAACAAAAGCTTTACTGAAACCTGCAAAAGACTTATAAATGTCTTCAGGCGAATTTACAGTAGAACAAAAATCATCATAAGAAATATTAACAAAATCTAATTTATTTTCTTTAGGAAATGTATATAATCTTGAAGGCAAAATATCTCTATAAGAATTGTTAGAAGTATCAGTTCTTCTTAAAGCATCAATTATTATATTATTTTCTCCAATTAATATAACATTACTATGTTTTCCCATAAGTTCAACAATTAATTTTTTTGTTTCTAATTCATTAAATTCATTTAAAAACTCAATGCCAATTGTTACTAGTCTTTCTAAATTGTTCATAGAAATGGAAACAATTTTTCCATTTAGTAAATGCTTTCTAAGAAGCATACAAAAATTTGGAGCAACTAAAGGATTGCTTTTTTGATGCTCAGATAAATTTATTCTATAATTATGAGAATCAATACATATAGTTAATTTGTAATATTCTCTGAATTCCTGAGAATAAAGACATAAAATAATTGTATTTTTATCAGGTTCATAAATTTTATCGATTTTACTATTAATAATTTTTGAATTTAATTCATTGACAACAACTTTAGTTGTAAATCCATCAAAAGCCATGGCAAATCTCCTTTCAAATATTAATATAATAGCACAAAAATTGATTATTGTAAATAATCTAATGGATTTACATATTCATTATTTATTCTAAAACCAATATGTAAATGGCAGCCTGTAGTGGCTCCATTTGTAGGCAAACCTGAAGAATCCGAATAAGTATTTCCAGCTACACCATATACATATTTTGGTCCAACCTTACCAATTACTTGACCTTGAGCGATAGAATCACCTTCTTTAACTATAAAATTAGGAAAAACATGACAATAAGAAATTTTCAAACTATTAGAAGGAGAAAGAGTTATTGTAAAACCTCCTCCACCAAGGAAGCCAACAAATGTTATCGTGCCATCACAAACTGCAACTAAATTTGTACCTTCAGGAGCAGGAATATCTACTCCTTTATGAAATGTAGATGCTCCTGAAGTGGGAGCTATTCTTTTTCCATAATTTGAAGAAATATTTGTATAACCAGGAATTGGCCAAGCAAAATTAGAATTTCCATAAAAAATAATTTGAGAATCTTCAGAAGAATATGAAATAGAATTATCCATGAAAGGAATAAAAAGAATACAAATCAATATAGAAAAAATTAAAAGCTTTACAATAAATTTATGAATAAAAACACCTCCTAGAAATAAAAAAATAAGTCTGGTCAAAACCAAACTTATATGGCAGGGGTAGAAGGATTCGAACCCTCACAGGCGGTTTTGGAGACCGATGTGCTACCATTGACACTATACCCCTAAAACAATTACTATAATATATTAACATACAATTAAAAAATTGACAAGAGTTTTTTGAAAAAAATATTGACAAGAAATTCTAAAAATATTATAATACCAGTAATTAAATAGTTACTGTGAAAAAGAAAAATTATGTGTAAACTTAAAAGAGAGCTAATGGTTGGTGAGAATTAGTAGTATAAACATAAGGGGAGCTTTGGAGTAACATTAGAATTAAGGTGCTTAAAATTAATTTTTAAGAATTAGGGTGGAAACGCGGAAATATAACTTTCGTCCCTAGCAATTATTATTTGTTGCTAGAGGTGGAAGTTTTTTTGTATAAAAATAACCTAAAGCGACAGAAATTATTAGAGGAGGAATTAAAAAATGGTAAAATCAATGGACACAATCGTAAACTTATGTAAGGCAAGAGGATACATATATCCAGGTTCAGAAATTTATGGAGGATTATCAAATACATGGGATTATGGACCTCTAGGAGTAGAACTAAAAAATAATATTAAAAATTTATGGAGAAAAAAATTCATACAAGAAAGTAAATATAATGTTGGATTAGATGCAGCAATTTTAATGAACCCTTCAGTTTGGGTTGCATCAGGACATGTTGGAGGATTTTCAGATCCACTTATAGATTGTAAAGAATGTAAAACAAGACATAGAGCTGATAAATTAATAGAAGAATGGGCACATGATAATGGAAAAGACATGATTGCAGATGGAATGACAGATGAAGAAATGATAAAATTCATGGATGATAACAATATTTGTTGTCCAAATTGTGGAAAACACAATTTTACAGGAATACGTAAATTCAACTTAATGTTTAAAACATTTCAAGGTGTAACAGAAGATACAAAAGCAGAAATCTATTTGAGACCAGAAACAGCACAAGGAATATTTGTAAACTTTAAAAATGTAATGAGAACAACAAGAAGAAAATTACCAATGGGAATTGCTCAAATAGGTAAAGCTTTTAGAAATGAAATAACACCAGGAAACTTTACATTTAGAACAAGAGAATTTGAACAAATGGAACTTGAATTTTTCTGCAAACCAGGAACAGACTTAGAATGGCATGAATACTGGAAAAAATTCTGTGAAAATTGGTTAATAGGATTAGGAATGAAAAAAGAAAATATTCGTTTAAGAGACCATAGCCCTGAAGAATTAGTATTCTATAGTAAAGCAACAACAGATATAGAATATGAATTCCCATTTGGATGGGGAGAATTATGGGGAATCGCAGATAGAACAGATTATGATTTAACAAATCATGAAAAACAATCAAATGAAGACTTTTCATATTTAGACCCAGAAACAAATGAAAGATATGTACCATATTGTATAGAACCATCACTTGGAGCAGATAGAGTTGCACTTGCATTTTTATGCAATAGCTATGAGGAAGAAGAAATTGCTGAAGGAGACACAAGAGTTGTATTACACTTACATCCAGCATTGGCACCATATAAAGTAGCTGTACTTCCACTATCAAAAAAATTGTCAGATAAAGCACAAGAAGTTTTTGAAGGACTATCAAAGAAATTTATGTGTGATTATGATGAAGCTGGTTCAATAGGAAAAAGATATAGAAGAGAAGATGAAATAGGAACACCATATTGTATAACAATTGATTTTGATACATTAGAAGATGAATCTGTAACAATAAGAGACAGAGATACAATGGAACAAGTAAGAGTAAAAATAAGTGATTTAGAAAAATGGATTGATGAAAAAATAGAATACTAAAGATAAGGAGAAATATATGGAAAATAAAAAAACAATAATAGCTATAATAATTGTACTAATTCTAATTATAGGAATAACTATATCAGCATACTTATATAATAAGTTCAATTCTGAGCAATTACAAATACTAACAGAAGAAACAAATAAAATAATAGAATCTGACATAACTACAAGTAACATTGATTTAAATATAAAATCACAAAAGAAATATGGAACTGTAGAAAAATCTATAAAAGATTATATATTAAAATTACAGAATATTTATAAAGAATTAGAATCAGCAAATGAAATGAATCCAAATACAATTTTTAATGCTGAAAATATTAAAAATAATTATCAAGAAGTAGAAAACATAATAAAAGAATATAAAGAAAAAGGAAAATCCTCATTAGAAGAATATAAGAAACTTGTAGAAGAAGAGGAGATAATGAAAAATATAAATGAAAAAACATTTTCATTTAGAAAAGATTACTTTATAAATTTATATAAAACAGTAATGTTAAGTGATGTTATGAAAAGCAAATATGGAAATTTACAAAACAAAATAGAAAAAATTAAAGATGACATGTATGATAAAGCAGATAAATTATCAAAAATAGAAAAATACTTAAAGGAAAATAAAAAATATTGGGAAATAAAAGATGACAAGATAGAATTTAAAAATATAAGTGTCATGACACAATATTATAGCCTATTAAATCAATTAATAGACTAGCAGAAAGAAGGATTATTATGAGAAAATATTTCGGAACAGATGGAATTCGTAGAATTGCGAACACAGAGTTATCACCAGAATTAGTGTATAGAGTTGCAAAAGCAGGAGCATATGTGTTATCTAAGCATACAGATAAAGCACCAACAATATTAATTGGTAGAGATACAAGACTTTCAGGAACATTGATAGAGAGTGCAATGGTTGCGGGATTTTTAAGTTATGGTGCAAATGTAAAACTATTGGGAGTAATGCCAACACCAGCTGTAGCATATTTAACAAGAAAATTAAAAGCAGATGCGAGTGTTGTAATATCAGCATCACATAACACATTTGAATTTAATGGTATAAAATACTTTAGTAATAAAGGAATGAAAATTCCAGATGAAATAGAAGAAGAAATTGAAGAAGTAATGGATTCTGGAAAATTAGATGAACTATCAGCAATTAGTGAGAAAATAGGTGTATCAGAAATTCGTACAGATTTATTAGACGAATATATATATTTCTTCAGAAAAATATTTGATGATAATATAGAAAAATATAATAGACAAGATTTTAAGGTTGCAATAGATACTGCAAATGGCGCAACATATCAAGTTGCAGATAAAGTATTTAAAACATTAGGAATAAATCATGTAATTATAAATAATACCCCTAACGGAATAAACATAAATGATGGCTGTGGTTCAACACATTTAGAGATGTTAAAAGAATATGTTATAAAAAATAAGATGAGTCTTGGAATTGCATATGACGGAGATGGAGATAGATGTTTAGCTGTTGATGAAAATGGAGAAGAAATTGATGGTGATAAACTATTAGCTATTATTTCAAATTATTTAAAGAAACAGGGCAAACTTTCAAAAAATACAATAGTTGCAACAGTTATGAGTAATTTAGGATTAAATAAATATGCAGAAAAAGAAAATCTACAATTTGTTCAAACAAAAGTTGGAGATAGATATGTATTAGAGGAAATGATTAAAAATGGATACAATTTAGGAGGAGAACAATCAGGTCATGTGATTTTACTTGATTATAATCCTACAGGAGATGGAATATTAACATCTTTAATGCTAATTCAAGCCATATTAGAATGTGGAAAAAAAGCATCTGAATTAGGTGCAATGGTACAAAAATATCCACAAGTATTAATCAATGCAAAAGTTGAGTCAGATAAAAAATATGATTATGAGAAAAATGCAGAAATTAAAAAAGCAATTGAAGAGCTAGAAAAAGAATTTGACGGAAATGGTAGAGTTCTTATAAGACCTTCTGGAACAGAACCACTTGTAAGAGTGATGATAGAAGGAAAAGATAAAAAAGAGATAGAAGAAAAAGCAAAAAAAGTAGCGAATTTAATTGAAAAAAATTGTAAATAAGTATTGATTATTAAAAAAAATAATGCTAAGATAAAGAAAAATACAAAGGAGGAAATAAGATGTTTGTTTTAAATATAACACAACCAATTACTGTATTACTTCTATTAATGGGAACAATCTTACTAATATTTTTAGGACATGAACTAAAAAAGAGTTATATAGCAGCAATACCATTATTTGCATTTTTAGTACTCTTAATAATACATGTTACAGAGTTAGTAACATTACCAGTAGAATATAGTAATTTGAGTCAAATGTTAGTATGGTCTATGGTACTGGATTTTGCATTTATATTTATTACATTTATGTCATACTTATGGGTAGATGAATTAGAAGCAAAGAAAAATAATAAAAAAAGTATAGACAACAGCCTAGATTGGTTTTGGAAACAAGTATAGAATAAAAACACTTCAACTTTGGAGTGTTTTTTTATGCAAAATATAAGTATTGATTTTTAAAATAAAAAATGTTAAAATAAGCAAAAACACTCAAGATATTGAGAGAAAGAAGGAAAAAGTGGGATTTTTTGATAAATTAAAACAAGGATTGGTAAAGACTAAAGATTCAATAAATGAAAAAATTAATGATGTATTTAGTAATTTTAGAAAAGTAGATGAGGAATTTTTAGAGGAATTAGAAGAAGTGCTAATAATGTCTGACATAGGAATCGAAACATCAACAAAAATAATAGCTAATTTAAGAGAAAGAATAAAAAAAGAAAAAATTGAAGATGAAGAACAAGTCAAAGAAGCATTAAGAGAAGAAATAGAAAAAATATTAGAAATATCTGATAACAGCCTAAAACTTGAAACAAAACCATCAGTTATATTAGTAGTAGGAGTTAATGGAGTAGGAAAAACAACTTCAATAGGTAAAATTGCAGCAAGATTAGCAAGAGATGGAAAAAAAGTAGTAGTTGCAGCAGCGGATACATTTAGAGCTGCAGCTGTAGAACAATTAGAAATATGGGCCAAAAGAGCAGGGGCAGAAGTTGTAAAAAGAGCAGAAGGAATCGACCCTGCATCAGTAGTATATGATGCAATTGCTAAGACAAAAGAAATAGGAGCAGATGTATTAATATGCGATACAGCCGGAAGATTACATAACAAAAAATACTTAATGGATGAATTAAATAAAATCCAAAAAGTAATAAATAAAGAAATGCCAGAAGCTTCAAAAGAAGTTCTTCTTGTGATTGATGCCGGAACAGGCCAAAATGCAATTTCACAAGTAAAAGCATTTAAACAAGAAACAGATATAACTGGAATAGTGCTAACTAAATTAGATGGAACAGCTAAAGGTGGAGCAGTAATAGGAATAGTAGAAGAAAATCAAATACCAATTAAATTTATAGGAGTTGGAGAACAAATTGATGATATGGAAATATTTGATTCAAAAGACTTTGCAAAAGCTATTATATAAGGTAACATAAAATTGACAAAAGATGCTATATAAGGTATAATATACTAGTATGAGGTGAAAAAATGAAATTTAATAAAAAAGCAAGAACAATAGTTGTTATAGCATTTATTTTAATATATGTATTAGCAACATATATAACTCTAAGAGGGCAATATTTAGAATATGCAGAATTAGGAAGTCAATATTTAGAAACATTTATTTCTCAAATAAAATGTAAATATATTATTATGGGAACAAGTTTCATAATAATAAGTATAATAATGCTATTAACTAACATAGGGATAAAAAAAGGATTAAAACCATTTTTTGAGCAAGAGAAGAAAGAAATGCCTAAGTTACCAAATAAATCATTAGTATTAATATTTTCTGCAATAGCAAGTGTAATACTTTCAAACTCATTATTAGATAAAGTTTTGCTATTAACAAGTAATGTTTCATTTCAAAGAACAGATATAATATTTAACATGGATATTTCATATTACATGTTTATAAAACCATTGATAGAAGAAATTGTTAAAGATTTTGTGATTTTAATAATAAGTTTGAGTGCATATATGGCAGCATATTATATATTAATATTTAATTTATACTTTGAAGCAGTGGATAGAAAACTTTTAAAAGAAAGTAAATTAATAAAAAAATTGTTAAGAAATGCATTTATAGTTTCAATAGGAATTGCAATATTAGTATTACTTAATGTACAAAATATTGTTACAGGAAATATTCTAACACTAAGCAATGGAACAGAACTAACAGGTGCAGGAATAGTAGAATCAACAATTCAACTATGGGGGTATGTAATTTTTGCAGTATTAATAGTATTTGCAGTAGGATTAGCAATAAGATTTTTCAAAAAAAATCAGATGAAGAAAATAGTATATGTATTAGTTGGAATACCAACATATTTAATAGTACTTTTTTTAGTAATGGTAGGGGTTGATTTAATATTTGTAAAACCAAATGAATTTGATAAAGAAAAATCATATATAGGAGAAAATATAAAGGCAACTAAAAATGCTTATAATATTGAAGCAGAAGAAACAAATGTAGAATATAGTGGAACAATAAAAGAAGAAGAAATAGAAAATAATGAAAGTATAATAGACAATATTGCAGTGGTAAATCAAAATCTAGTATTGCAAAATTTAAAAAATACGCAAACGAAGTTAGGATACTATACATTCAGAAATGCAGCACTTGCAAGATATAAAATAGATGATAAAGAACAATTAGTATATGTAACTCCTCGTGAAACAGGAAATACAATGACATCATATAATAATAAAACATATGAATACACACATGGAATGGGAATTGTAGTAACATCAGCAACAGAAACAACTGAAAATGGAAATGTGCAATATATTCAAAAAGATATAGAAGGAAAAGATAACATATATCCGATAACAGAACCAAGAATATATTATGGATTAGAAACAAACAGTGTAGCAGTAACAAACACAAGAAATAAAACAGAATATGATTATACAGATAGTGAGGGAGAGGAACATACATACAATTATGTTGGAAACTCTGGAATACAAGTAGATTTTTTAGATAGATTAATACTAGCAATTAAAAATAAAGATATAAAATTAGCAATGACAACTTCAGTAACAAATGAAAGTAAAATATTGACAAATAGAAATATAATAGAAAGAGCAAGAACAGTATTACCAAATTTAGTATATGAGGAAAATCCATATACAGTAATACATGATGGGCAAATATATTGGGTACTTGATGGATATACAGTATCAGACAAATATCCATATTCAACATATACAGAACTAGAATATAATGGAAACAAACAAAAAATAAATTATATAAGAAATTCTGTAAAAATATTAATAAATGCATATGATGGAGAAATGACATTTTATATAACAGATAGAAGCGACCCAATAATTATGGCATATTTGAAACTATATCCAACAATATTTTCAGAAAATCAAATTCCAGAAGATATAAAAGAACAATTAAAATATCCAGAATTATTATATAATATACAATCAGATATGTTAAAAATATATCATAATGTAAAAGAAGATGTTTTATATAGAAATAGCGATATTTGGGCAC
Organism: uncultured Clostridia bacterium; assembly: GCA_934162255.1. Lineage (GTDB taxonomy): Bacteria > Bacillota > Clostridia > TANB77 > CAG-508 > CAG-269. Next base: position 105,643 of record CAKPIG010000001.1, read on the forward strand.
TAACAGAATATGGAACAGCTACAAGCAAGAGCAAAAAATCAACATTAAATCCATATTATGCAATAATAAAAGTTCCAAACCAAGAAAAAGAACAATTTGGCTTAGTTCAAATGTATACACAAAATGGAAAATCAAATATAATATCATATCTAATTGGAACATGTGAAGGAACAGAAAATAAACTGAAAATCTATAAATATTCAGCAGATAGTAATATTTTAGGACCAACTCAATTAGATAATCAGATAGAACAAGATGAGACAATATCAAAAGAACTTGAAGCAATAAATGTTTCTGGAAGTAAAATTTCAAAAGAAATGAAAATAATACCTATAGATAATACAATGTTATATATAGAAACAATATATAGAACAATGACAAATGAACCAAATACGCCAACAACTTTAGAAAAAGTTATTGTAGCTTCAGGAACAAAAGTTGCAATAGGTGATACTTTAAAAGAGGCATTAACAAAATTATTATCTCAATCAGCCGTAAACATAGAAATAAAAAACACAGAAGATATACAAGGAATGATACAAGCAATTATTGATGCAAACAAAAACTTAACAGAATCAAACACAAGGAATGATTGGCAGATGATGGGAACAGATATAGAAGAACTACAAAAATTGATAAATTCATTGGAAAAGATGGTAAAAGAACAGAAAGAACAAAAAGAGATTGCAAATTAAATGCAATCTTTTTTTGTGGTGCAAATTATAAAAAATACTTGTAAAATAAATATATTTAGTGTAAAATAATGACAAAAAGTAAATAATAATTAGGAGGCAAAATAGATGAGAATTGTAACAGATGATAAAGGAAGGCAAGAATATAAAAAATTCTTAGAAAAACACGAAAGGTGCAATTTTCAACAATCACCAGAATGGGCAAAAGTAAAGTCGAATTGGATAAATGAAATAGTATTATCAGAAGATGAAAATGGTCAAATAAATGGAGCAATAAGTATATTAATTAGAAAAATACCCATTTTTGGCTATATTATGTATTCATCAAGAGGACCTATATGTGATATACACGATATAGAAGTAATGAAGCAATTAACAGATGGAATAAAAGTGCTAGCAAAAAAGTATAAGGCAATAGTATATAAAGCAGAACCAGATATAGAAAGTAAAGATGAAGAATTTAGAAAAGTTGTAACAAACTTAGGATATAGAATAAAAGATGATGCTAAAAACTTCAGGGAAGAAATACAACCTAGATATGTCTTTAGACTAAACATAAAAAACAAAACAGAAGATGAAATATTTGCAGGTTTTCATTCAAAAACAAGATACAATGTACGTTTGGCAATAAAAAAAGGAGTAGAAATAAAAGAAGGAACAAGAGAAGATTTAAAAGACTTTCACAAAATAATGGTAGAAACAGGAGCAAGAGATGGATTTATAATAAGACCATTGTCATATTTTGAAAAAATGTATGATGAAATGACTCCAGGAGGACACATGAAGTTACTAATGGCATATTATCAAGGAAAACCAATTTCAGGTGTAATACCAATATTTTATGGAAATAAAACATGGTATCTATATGGAGCAAGTAGTAATGAACATAGAAATCTAATGCCAAACTATTTGCTACAATGGGAAATGATAAAAATGGCAATTGTTAGAAAAGATGATATATATGATTTTAGAGGAGTATCTGGGGTAGTAGATGAGAACCACCCACAATATGGTTTGTATAGATTCAAAAAAGGATTTGGAGCAACATTTACTGAATTTATAGGAGAAGTATATATACCATTTAAGCCACTAACATATTCTATATACAAATTTTCAGAAAAAACATTTAGAAATTTAAGAGGATTGAAAACAAAACTAAAAAAATAAAGGAGTTTCAATGAAAACATTAATAGTAGAAAAAGCCAACTTAAAATACAATATAAACAAAATAAGAGAAATAATAAAACAAAATGATAAAAATGATAATGGTGAGAAAGTAAAAATAATTGCAGTAATAAAAGGCAATGGATATGGATTAGGATTAGTTGAATATGCCAAATTTCTAATTGATAATGGAATAGATTTCTTAGCAGTTGCAACAGTAGAAGAAGCAATAAAACTTAGAAAGAATGGAATAAAAACAAATATATTGATGATGTCATCTACTGCAGTTAAAGAAGATATAGAAAATTTAATAGAAAATGATATTATAATAACAATTGGTTCAAAAGAAGCGGGGCAAGTTGCAGAAGAAATAGGACAAAAGCTAAACAAAAAAATAAGAGCACATTTAAAAATTGATACAGGGTTTGGCAGATATGGTTTTATTTATGAAAAAAGAGATGAAATGGTAGAAACTATAAAACAATGGAAACAAATAAAAATTGAAGGTACATTTTCTCATTTTTCATTAGCGTTTTTTGGAAATGGAGAAGAAACAAAAGAGCAATTCCAAAGATTTGTAAAATGTATAGAAGTTTTAAAAATGAATGAAATTGAACCTGGAATGTTACATATATGTAATTCATCAGCATTCTTTAAATTTAGAAATATGCATTTAAATGCAGTAAGAATAGGTTCAGCATTTTTAGGAAGACTATCAATACCAAATACATGGGGGCTAAAAAAAGTAGGGCATTTAAAATCAAATGTAGCAGAAATAAAGACTTTGCCAAAAGGATATAATATAGGATATTCAAATTCATTTATGACAAAACAAGAAACAAAAGTTGCCATCATACCATGTGGCTATGCTGATGGATATAATGTTATAGTTGATAAAGATATGTTCAGACCGATAGATAAACTTAGATATATAGTAAGAGATACCAAAGATGCATTTAAAGACAAAAACTTATATGTCAGAATAAATGATAAAAAACACAAAGTATTAGGACGATTAGGAATGTTTCATGTAACAGTAGATATAACAGGAAGTGATGTAAAAGTTAATGATGAAGTCATATTTGAAGTTAGTCCTATGTTTGTAGATAGCAGTATAAAAAGAGAATATATTTAAGAGAAAGGAAAATAAAAATGGAAGAAAGCAAAGCAAAAACAAACTTTTTTAAAAAAGTTTGGTATTCAATAACAAAATTTGAAAAATATCCAGAAATGGCAACAGAAGGAACAGGAAGAGCAATAAAATATTTAGCAATACTTGTATTAATAATAACTGCATTTGCAGCAATAGGCTCAGTAAAAAAAATTCATCAAATGATGAATGATTTAAGTTCATATATAGAAAACAATATACCAGAATTCAAATATGCTGATAATAAAATGACAATAGAAAGTGAAGAACCAATAATAATAACAAATATAAATTATGATGCTATAAACAAAATAGTAATAGATCCGTCTTCAGAAACAGATGAACAAAAAGCAGAAATGGAAGCTAAAAATGAAATTACAGGAACAACAGTCTTCTTATATAAAGATCAAATAGCTATAAAAATTAAATCAGAAGATGGACAAACAGCAAGACAAGAATACCTATATAGTGATTATTTAAAAAATTATATAAATACAGAAAATCTAAAAGAATTTAATAAAAAAGACTTTGTTGAATATATGAGAAGTTCAAATATGAATTCATATTATTATAGATATACAGCAACAGCAATAGTATATCTATATGTATCAAATTTATTAGTTGCATTATCATATTGTATAGAGCTTGGAGTTTTAGGATGGATAACAACAAAAACAACTAGAATAAAAATGAAATTTTCAGCACTATTTAATATGTCTGCATATGCATTAACATTACCAATAATATTACAATGTATATATCTAATAATAAATTTATTTACAACATTTATAATAAGCTATTTCCAAATTGCTTTTATAACAATAGCATATATATATTTAGCAGCAGCAATATTTATGCTAAAAGATGACTTTATAAAAAAGCAACAAGAAGTAAGCAAGATTGAAGAAGAGCAAGAAAAAGTAAAAGAAGAGATAAGACAACAAGAAGAGAAAACGAAAAAAGAAGATACTGAAAACAAAAAGAAAAAAGACAATGATAAAGATGAAGAAGAAAATGAAAACAAAACAAATGAGGAAGAACCAAAAGGTTCAGAAGCTTAGAGAAAGGAAAAGATAATGAAAAAAGATAATGAGAAAAAATCTAAAAAAGCATTAGAAAAAATATTGAATATTGTGCTAATATTGCTAATAATCTTAATGTTTATAGGATTTGTCTACTATATAAAAAATCAAGATGAAATTAACAAAAAAATTGATGAAAACACATTAACATATGATCAATTACTGACAGAAATACAAAATAATAATATAGAAGAAATAGAAATGACAGTTGGAAGTACAACATTAAAAATAAAAGAAAAAGACTCAGAGGAAAAGAAAAAGGCTATAATACCAAATACACAAGTGTTTATGGAGTTAATACAAAATAAAATTTTGGAAGAACATAATATAGTATTAAATCAAAAGAAACCAAGTGTACTATCTCAAATACCATCATATATAGTTTCCATGTTACCAACTATAATAATGGTGATATTATTTATAATGATATTTAAAATGCAGGGACTTGGAGACAAAGGAGAAGTATATGATGATACAGAAAGAAAAACAAAGGTATCATTTGATGATATTGCAGGGCTAGATGAGGAAAAAGAAGAATTAAAAGAAATTGTAGATTTCTTAAAAAAGCCAAAGAAATTTTTGGATATGGGAGCAAAAATTCCTAAAGGAGTATTACTATATGGAAAACCAGGAACAGGAAAAACATTAATAGCTAAAGCAATAGCAGGAGAAGCAAATGTGCCATTTATATCAATTAGTGGATCTGAATTTGTAGAAATGTTTGCAGGACTAGGAGCATCAAGAGTTAGAAAATTATTTGATAAAGCAAGAAAACTAGCACCATGTATCGTATTTATAGATGAAATAGATGCAATAGGAGCAAGAAGAACAAACGGAAACGGAGCAGATTCAGAAAACAACCAAACATTAAATCAATTACTAGTTGAAATGGATGGATTTAGTTCAGAAGAAACAATTATAGTTTTAGCTGCAACTAATAGACCTGAAATGCTGGATAAAGCACTATTAAGACCTGGAAGATTTGATAGACAAATAACAATACCAGCACCAGATTTAAAAGGAAGAGAAGAAATATTAAAACTTCATTCAAAAGACAAGAAATTAGAAGAAGATGTATCTTTATACAATATTGCAGAAGATACATCAGGATTTACTGGAGCTGAATTAGCAAATATTTTAAATGAAGCTGCAATACTAGCAACAAGAAAAGAACATGAAGCAATAACAAATGATGATTTAGATGAAGCAGTGAAAAAAGTCACAGTGGGATTAGAAAGGACAAGCAGAAAAATTTCAGAAAAAGATAAAAAATTAACAGCATATCATGAAGCAGGACATGCAATAGTAAGTCAATTTCTACCAACACAAACAGCAGTAAAAGAAGTATCAATAATACCTAGAGGAATGGCTGGAGGATACACAATGTATAAGTCAGATGAAGACAAATTTTATGTATCTAAAACAGAAATGGAAGAAAAACTTATAGCACTACTTGGAGGAAGAGCTGCTGAAAAAATAGTATTAGATGATATTTCAACAGGAGCAAGTAATGATATAGAAGTTGCGACAAATATTGCTAAAAACATGATAACAGTATATGGTATGAGTGAGTCAATAGGACCAATTTCATTAAAAGACAATGATGGACAAATGGAATATCAAATGTTTGGAGAAAATATGCAAGATGAAATTGGAAAAGAAGTAAAAAGATTAATAGATACAGCATATAGAGATGCTCAAGAAATACTAAAACAAAATATGCCAATATTACATGAAATCGCACAAACATTAATAGCAAAAGAAAAAATAAATGAAAAAGAATTCAATGAAATTTTTAATAAATATAATATTTAATTGAAAGAGAGGTACTTAAGATGAGAGGGTTGGCGGAATACATTTTAAGTGAAAAAGATTTAATTACAAAAATGGAAATCATATATTACTTGGCTCCAAAATTTGACTTAAATTTTGACAAATCAATAATATTTAAAACAGAAATAGCAAGAATGTTTTTGAAATATACAAATGCAAAAGTAGATCATAATTTAGTATTAACTGCAAGTCTACTTTGCAATTGTAAAAAAGTAGACAATGCACAAAAACTAGGAAAACTTGAAACATATGCGACAGAAGGAGCAGAACATTTAAAAACGCTTGGGTTTGATGAAAGATTCTGTAAAATATGTGAAGGAGTAAATAGATATAGTGGTGTAAAACCAAGAGAACCAGAAAGTGATATACTAGAACTAGTAGACCAATTTGGAGGAATGCTAATAGATAGACCAGAAAGAGTTGGATTCCAACCAGATGAAGCACTAGTACTACTTGAGCACAGAAACTTAAAATCAGAATATAACAAATTCTTAGAAGTTTTCAGAGAATTTGTAGAACAAATAAGTAAAATTCAAATACAAGGTGTTGTTAATACAACAGTATTTGCAAGATTGCAAAAACTTATAAGAGAATCAAAAAATGTTCCTGAATTTGTAAGAAAAATATCATTAGAATATACAAATGATGTTGATGAAAAGTTAGAAAAACTAATAAATCAATCAGAAATGAAATCAAATGTAGCAATGTTTACAGCAGAAACAGAAGAAAAAATATTAAATCATATAAATGAAGAATAGAAGGAGAAAAAATGTACGAAGTATTCGCAGATTTACATGTACACATCGGAAGAAGTGAAACAGGAAAACCAATAAAAATAACAGCTGCAAGAAGTTTGAATTTTGCAAATATTGCAAAAGAATGTGCAGAAAGAAAAGGTATAAATATAGTAGGAATAATAGATTGTGCATCACCATATGTAATAGAAGATATAGAAAAATTTTTGCAAACAGGCGATGCATATGAATTGGAAGATGGAGGAATTATATATAAAGATAAAGTTTGTATTTTACTAGGAAGTGAAGTAGAAACATCTGAAAAAGGCAGAAATGGAAAATGTGGAGCTGCACATAATATATGTTTCTTCCCACACTTAAAAGATATAAAAGAATTTTCAAATGAAATGAGTAAACACATAAAAAATATTACATTAAGCACACAAAGGTCAAATGTATCAGGATATGAACTAATTGATATAGTAGAAAAATATAATGGAATCTTAATTCCAGCACATATTTTTACTCCATTTAAGAGTTATTACGGAAATTGTAATGATAGATTACAAAATATATTTAGAGAAAAATATGACAAAATATTTGCAGTAGAATTAGGATTAAGTTCAGATACATTTTTAGCAGATATGATATCAGAATTAGAAGAAAAAACATTTGTAACAAACTCAGATGCACATTCATTACCTAAAATAGCAAGAGAATACAATAAGATGTTAGTCGAAGATATTAGCTTCAAAGAAGTAGTAAAAGCTTTAAAAAACGAAGATGGAAGAAAAATACTTGCAAATTATGGACTTGATCCAAAACTAGGAAAATATCATAGAACATATTGTGATAATTGTGCAAAAACAATAGAAACAAAAGAACCAGTAGAAAATTGTCCATACTGTGGAAGTAATAAAGTAACATTTGGAGTTTTTGATAGAATTGAATTGATAAAAGATAAAAAGGAGACAAAAAGCCCAGAAAATAGACCACCATATATATATCAAATTCCTCTTACATTTATACCAGGAGTTGGAGGAAAAACAATAGATAAATTGTTAGAAAATTTTGAAACAGAAATGAATATTTTACATAAATTATCTGAAGATGACATAGAGGCTGTAGTTGGTGAAAAAGTTGCCAAAAATATAGAAAATGCAAGAAACGGAAAAGCGAAAGTAGCAGCAGGAGGCGGAGGCAACTATGGTAAAGTAACAGCAACATAGTTCTAAAAATATCCTTATTGAATAGACATTATGTATAAAGTTTATTTAATAAGGAGAAATAAATGCGAAAGAAAAGAAGTGAAATCGTATCAATTGCAAAGCAAGAAATCTCTCAAAATTTAAAATCATATATAATAATAACAATAATATTTTTAATAGGAATATTTTTAGGAACACTATTTGTAAATCAAATAAATTCCAAAGAAGAGATTTCAAAATATATAACAACATATATTGATGAAACAAAATCAATAGAAAAAATAGATTATTTTACTGAACTACAAAAAGATATTAAAGAAAATATATTATTGGCAATATTGTTATGGTTTGCAGGAACCACAATAATAGGAATACCAATAGTACTTGCACTAATAATATTTAGAGGCTTTTGCTTAGGCTACACAATAGCTTCAAGTGTATATGTATTAGGCAAAATAAAAGGAATAATATTTGTATTAATAACAATATTCTTACAAAATCTAGTGTTTATACCAGTAATAATCATACTAGGAGTAAGTAGCATAAAATTATACAAATCAATAATAAAAGATAAAAGAAAAGAAAATATAAAAATATCAATAATAAAACATAGTGTACTCTCATTAGCAATGCTTGCGTTACTAATATTATCATCAGTAATAAAAATAGAAATATCATATAGAATGATAGTAAATTTAATAAAATATTTTTAAAAAATATGAGAAATCTATTTACAATTTGTAGAAATTTTGATATAACATATAAAGTATATCAGTTATGTAAAATTATTGATATAAAACAGAATAATAATAATCATTAGGTGGGGGAAAAAATGGAAGAACAATTAAACTTATTTTTTGGATTTTTAGAGAATGACAAGAAGGTATCACTTAATACCCTTCAATCATATAAAAGAGACTTAAAGCAATTTGAAAAATACATAGAAGATAATAGTGAAAACTATAATGAAATAACAGATGAAAATATAAAAGAATACATAACATATATGCAAGAAATAGGAAAAAAACCATCAACAATATCAAGAGGATTAGCATCAATAAGATCATTTTATCAATATGAAGCAAAAAACAAACAAATAAAAAAAGACCCAACAGAAGGAATACAATCCCCAAAAATAGAAAAAAGAGTTCCAAGTGTGTTAACTTCAAAAGAAGTTGCATTACTACTTGATCAACCCAAAAATGTTGACTTAAAAGGAACAAGAGATAAAGCAATGTTAGAATTTGCTTATGCGACAGGAATGAGAGTTACAGAAATAATATCATTAAACATAGAAGATATAAACTTAGAAAGAGGATATGCAACATGCAAAAATGGTAAAAAAGAAAGAACAATACCATTAGGCAACATGTCATTAAAAGCATTAAAAGACTATGTTGAAAATGCAAGAGATATAATGATAAAAGACAAAAATGAAAAAGCATTATTTGTTAATGTGAATGGACAAAGATTAACAAGACAAGGCTTTTGGAAAATAATAAAATATTACAAAGAACAAGCACATATAGAAAAAGACATTACACCACATGTATTAAGACATTCATTTGCAACACACTTATTACAAAATGGAGCAGATTTAAAATCAATTCAAACAATGCTTGGACATTCAGACATATTGTCAACACAAATATATATGCAATTTCAAGATGAAACATTAAAAAATGTATATAAAAAAGCTCACCCAAGAGCATAAAAGTCAAGATAAAACTTGGCTTTTTTTATTGGAAAATATTGCTTTTTTCATGATTTATTGATATAAAATATATAAGGAAAAAATGGAGGATAAACAAATGAATAAAATCTATAAAGAAGAAAAAGGTATAACTTTATTGACATTAACAATCACAATAATAATAATGATAATATTAGCAAGCATAATAACATATTCAGGTGTTAGCTCAATAGAATCATCAAAGCTAACAAAATTCAGGCAAGAATTAGAAATTTTACAAGCACAAGTTGATGTATGGCATGCGAAATACTTTGATGACCAAGGACAAAAAATAAAAGAAATAGACATTGGAGAAGAATTAACTGATAAGGCTAAAGAAACTTTAATAGAAGTAAGTGAATCTGAAATTGAACAACAAGAAAAATATAAACTATTTACTGAGCAAACATTAGAAAACTTGGGCGTTCAAGGAATTGAAAGAACATATATAATCAATATACAAGATAGAAATATTATAAGTTTAGAGCCATTTGAAGCAAATGGGCAAGCATATTATACTCTAGCAGATGTAACAGGTGGTCAAATAAAAACTAAAAATAATAAAGACATAAAACAAGGAGAAATTAGTTTTGACCTTAACCTTCTAACAGGGAAAATTATACAAGTAGACAATGTTAAATTATCAAAAAATGCAGGAACAGGAAGGATTCAATATAGAATAAAGAATAAAGGAGAAGCTTGGCAAACTGCAAAAGAATATATAAAAAGTGAAAATAATATAAAAGATGAAGAAAAAACGAAATATCAAATAAGTCTTTTGAAAAGTGAAAATGACAAAGTGGTACCAGGAACATATGAAATAAAAATAACAGACTCAGTAGGAAATTATACTATAAATACAATTGAAATAACAGATCATGATGATGATATAATATTTAAACCAAATCCAGGTACTTGGACAAATAAAGATGTTAATGTAAAAGTAGTATATGGTAAAACTTTAAAAGATTTCAAACTAAAAGTTGCAGATGGTGTAGAACAAAGTGTAGAAAATTCAGCGACTGTAACAGCAAAAAATAATGGATTAACTATATGGGCTAAAGCGACAGATATGAATGGAAAAGATGTAACAGCAACATATATAGTTAATAATATAGATAGAGATTTACCTGAAATTAATTTAGCAGCATCACCTTCGACAGAAAATGCAGAAATAATTTTAACTGCAGATGTAAAAGACGCTGCAAGTGGAATTTCAAAGATTATATGGTACTATAAAAAAACTACAGATGCAAGTTATGAATCAATAACATCAACTTATGCAACTTTAAATGGCTCAGAAACAGGAAAGAATGAAATTACAGGAACAAAGACAATACAAAATTTAGAAGCTGGTGCAGCATATGACATTTATGCAGCAGTATATGATGTTGCTGGAAATAGAAAAGAATCAACAAGTATTAATAATGTGAAAATAACAACTCCTATAGAAATCATAACTGGAAATGGAAAAACGACAGGAGATATTATTTCAGTAGAAATTATAGAAGGAACAAAAGAAAAATTTTATGTATTATCATATGATGAAAAAACAGGTTATGCAAAAGCATTGGCAATGTATAATTTGAAAGTAGGAAATATATCAGAGAATGATACTATAACAGAGATAGATACCAGTGTAGAAGGATATGGATTACAAGATCCAGAAATGAAAGGAATGGTAACAACAAGTAAAACATACAAAGGAACAGTTGAATTTTCGAGTAGAGCATATTGGAGTGGTACAAAATATAATATAATTGGAGAGAGATATCCATATGTATATGATGAAAGTGAAGAAAAATGTACAATAAACCAATATGTAAAATCATATAAAGAAAAATTAGGAAACACAAATAAAATAAAAGAAGTAAAGTTAGCATCACATGGAGATATAAATAATTTATGGTCACAAAAAACAACATATACTTGGTTACGTAGCACATCATACTGGCTTGGCTCATCCGAAAATACGACTAGTAATGTTATTTGGAATGTTAACTCAAATGGAACACTAAAAGCAGTTGCATACTTTAGCAACAAAGAATGCTATGGAGTTCGCCCAGTTATAACTATTGATATGTCACAAATATAAAATATTATATAATAGGAATTGAGAAGAAAATTTTAATTCTTCTCAATTTTTTGTCCAATGAAGAAGTTTTGTAACAAACTTGTAATAAAAATGTAAAAAAAAAGACATAAAAACCGTAAACCGTTGCGAGAGTATATATATATATATATATATATCGAGTAAATTAGTAAATTGATAAAGAGAAAAGGCGATGATATAATCACAAAAAAAGACTAAAAAGGAATGAAAAAATAGTGAAAGTGATAAGAAAAAAAGGAATAAGTAAAGCAATTCCATTTATTATTGTCGTCTTTATATCTGTTTTAGGGATATCATTTGCAAATGTAGGAAATATTACAGGAACAATAGAGGTACAAGCAGAAAGCCCTTTGCAAGATGGAGTATTTATAAGTAATGTAGAAATAGGAACTGTAAATGAAGCATATGCAGAAATAAATACATATAGCAAAAGAATGTTAAATACAACAGTACAATTATCAGAAACAAAGAAAGAATCAAATTTAAATATGTATGTTACACTATATAACAATACTAATTATAACTATATATTTAAGGGGTTAAGTTATGATGAAGAATTTTATGATAATTCAAATATAACAGTAGAAATATTGTCAAATGAAAACTACATGAACATAGGAGACAAAATTCCACCTAAAGTAGAAAGTATAGTATATATTTCATTTAAATATAAAAATGAAATACTTCAGGCAAATCATGTATTAAATGCATGTATAAATTTTGAAATAGGAATACCTGCACCGAGTAAGCCAATTATAACAAATAAAGCAGATGGATTGTGGATAAATGAACCATCTGAAATTGCAATAACATCATCAACACAAGATGATAGAAGCAAGATAGAAAAAATAGAATATAGCTATGATAATATAAATTGGTTAAGTGATTGGAAAAATGACTTAAAAATAGAAGAAAATACAGCTACTATAAATAATACATGGGATTCAGATTATGATACGACTCTATATGTAAGAGCAATAGATAATTTTGGGGAAATAAGTGAAGTTGCTACAACAGAATTGAGATTAGACATGACATCTCCTAAAATAACATTTTCAGCAAGTGCTTCTACAAGTGAATCAAAAGTAACATTTTCAGCAACAGCAGAAGATTCTTTAAGTGGAATCTCATCGATAACGGCAAGTTATAAAGAATCAAACGAAACAAATTATAAAAGTTTATTTGGTGAAGAATATGAAACTATGTATGGAAATAAGAAGGGAAAAAGCACAATAACAAAAACAGAAATAGAAAGCTTTGAGTTAGGCAAAACTTATGATTTATACATGAGTGCATATGATGTTGCAGGAAATGAAATTGATTCACAGGTTATAACCGTTGATGTAACAGGAGAAATATATGCAGCATTATATACAGATGGAACATTAGCACTACAAAATAATAACAACTTTAGTTCAACAAATTTGAGTAAAAAGTATAATGTTAATATAGGAGGAAAGCATTATACATATGATAAACCTAACAATGTAATAAAAGATGATGAATCAGTTACAATCCCGTGGAGTAATGAGCTAAGCCAAATAAAAAAAGTAGATATAAGAACAAAAATATATCCACTATATGCAAGTGCATTATTCTGTAATATGACAGAGCTAACGAACTTTGTGAATATACAAAATTTAAAAACAGATTATACTACAGATATGTGTGCTATGTTTATGCTTTGCAAAAATTTAAAAAATCTTGATTTAAGTTATTTTAATACTAAAAGGGTAACTGATATGCAAAGTATGTTTGAGTCTTGTGGATATAATTCTATGACAAGTTTAGTATTACCAGAGAATTTTGATACATCAAATGTAACCAATATGGCAAGGATGTTTTGTTATTGCGGATATAATTCTTTGTCAGAATTAAAATTATCATCAAGTTTCAATACTTCAAAAGTGACAAATATGCATAGTATGTTTGGATTATGTGGATATTGCAATCTTGAGAGTTTTAGCTTTTCACCTAATTTTATAACATCCAATGTCATAGAAATGGGATGGATGTTCGAAAGTTTTGGACTTAAGAAAATGAAGACTCTTGAACTACCTAATACATTTGATACATCAAAAGTTACTAATATGGCAGGGATGTTTTATGATTGTGGATCAGAGAGCATGACAAAACTAACATTACCGGAATGTTTTGATACATCAAATGTAACAAGTATGGAATACATGTTTTTCTGCTGTGGGGGGCAAACAATGACAAATCTGACTTTGCCAACAAAATTTAACACATCAAATGTAACCACCATGAGATATATGTTTCAATCTTGTTACAAATTAACAAGTTTAGATGTAAGTAAATTTAATACTGCTAAAGTAACTGATATGAGTTATATGTTTCAAAGATGTAACAAATTAATAAATTTAGATGTAAGCAAATTTAATACTGCTAATGTAACAAATATGAGATATATGTTTGATTATTGCCAAGAATTAGCACAAATAAATGTAAGCAACTTCAATACAAGTAATGTAAAAGATATGGAAGGAGTGTTTTCACATTGCGAAAAGCTGAAAAATATAAATGTAAAAAATTTTAATACAAGCAATGTGACAAATATGTTAGCAATGTTCAGTGGTTGCTTTGAAATAGAAAGTCTTGATGTAAGCAGTTTTAATACGAGTAAAGTAACAACTACAGCTTGGTTTTGTGATGCATGTTACAAAATTACAAGTTTAGATCTAAGAAATTGGGATACAAGAAATGTTACTAATATGACAGGAATGTTTTCTCAAGATGCTAAACTAACAAAAATACTAGTAAGTTCAAAATGGAAAACAGCTTCTGTTAATTCAGGTATGTTTAGTGGTTGCGGAACAAGTACATTAACTGTACAGTAATTATATAGCAATAAAAAATAGGTTCAGTATAATATGTACTGAACCTATTTTCTAAAATCAATCTTTAGAGAAAGCACCTGTAATCTCTGCAAGATAAAGTGTATGATAATCATTAGCTTTATAATCTAAATCAACAATTGATTTATCAACAAACTCATCTTGAGTTAAAACATGTTTATATAAATTCTTACAAGTAAGAACTAAAGAAGCTTCTTCAAAAGTTGGAACATTATTTATAAAAGAAAGATGTAATCCAGATTTTGAAATTTTATCTTCATCTCTACCTGTAACACTTCCAAAATATCCTAAAGTTTTTTTATAACTATTATCAAAAAAACTTAAAGAAAATTCTTCAGATTTATCAACAAATTCTTTTGTATATCTTTGAGGTCTTAGAACTATAAATGCAACATTTTTGTCCCATAAAACTCCTAAACCACCCCAAGAAGCTGTCATTGAATTTGTTTTTTCTCCATCAGTTGATGTAACTAACATCCAATCCTTTCCTATTTTTGTAAAAGGATTAAATTGTAATTCATTAATATTAATTTCTTTCATATCTATTTACCTCCGCACATTATTATAATATGTAAAATAAATAAAATCAAGTACAAAGTACTTGATTATTTGCTATAAACAGAACTTGGAAGAGTGATAATATCATTTGTATAACTAAAACTACTACTAATAGTTTCTTTTCCTTCAACTTCAACTTTAATTTGACCTAAAGAGAAGTTTCCTTTATCAACATAGTAAGTTTCTGTTTTTGTACTATTCTTTGCGACTACAACATAGAAACGACCTTCTTCAAATGCGTTAAAATCAGTATATGCATCTTTTTTTGTAAGCAAATCTAATTCATAAGAAGCAAATAATTCAGATAATGCATATTTTCTATCTTTTCTTTCAAGAGATGAACCATATACAACTTCTCCTAATGAAAATTCAGACAAATCATTTTCAGGAGCATAATGTGTAATTCCATAATCTGTATATGTATTATATTTTGTTGTCTTTTTATCTCCATCTGTAATATCGATTTTTGATATTGAATCAATCAAATCTAAGCTTTCTATGGCTGTGCCTTTTGAAAATCCATAATTAGAAGTTTCAGCAATTATTGTATGTTGAGCAGCTGTGAAATTCAACATATTATTTATAATTGTGTTTATGTTTGAATCTGTTGTATTAATTTGACAAACTTCAGCCATATTTGAATTATCTTTTGTAGAGAAATGATATCCACTTAGTGGGTTATTACCAAGTAATACATTTTTTTCTTCTTGAGTATATGTTTTTTCAACATTTATTGTTTCAACAATTGAATCTGTTGGAACAACAATAACATAACCTTTAAGTTCATCTGTTGCACCATCACTATAATCCCAAACATATAAAGTAGAATCAGAATCATTATATATTACATCTGCAAGTCTTGCTTCTAATATTGATTTACCACGAACAAATTTTGAATAAACAATATAAGATTGTTTATTATCATAGTATTTTTGAACAAGATTCCAAGCTCCACAAAAATCTTTATAAGAGTCATAATTCATAAGTTCTTTTTTGGCAAATTCTTTATCTAAATCATAATTTGAATAATTAGATAAATCAACATATTGTAAATGATAATCTTGAGTACAATCACTCTTTATTACAGGGTAATTATTTTTTATATTCTCTTGAACTTGAGTAGCTTCCTGCTCAGGTGTTGTAACTGTATTGTTTGAAGAAGTACTTGTAAATTTTAATGCAACAACAATTGCTATAGCAAAAACAACAATTAAAGCTATTATAACTATTAAAGCTGTTTTAAAACTGATATTAATATAACCATTTTCCTTCATTCAATGTACCTCCTTTGTAAAATTTATTATAGAAATAATATAACATTTATTAGAATTTTTTTCAATGGATTTTTTATTAAAAAGCTATCTTTTACAAAAAATAAATGTTATAATTAAAAGGAAAAGGAGAAAAATAAAATGAGATTTAAAGATAAATTAGTAACTACCTTATTATTACTAATAATATTAATGCTAATAGCAGTAATAGGAGTATTAGGATTTGTTATATATAAAGAATTATTAGGAGATAAAACTGTTGAATTAAACTTTTTAGAAGAATATTCAGGGATAGAAAATAAAGCTAATAGCAGTAAAAACTTAAACAATACAGACTATTCTGGAATTGAAAAAGAAAATACTAGCAGTACACAGGAAACTACAAATGAAAGATATAGAAATTTGTATGATCAATTAAACAAATATTCTAAAGTAATATATGACCAAATTTATAAACATAAAGAAGAACTAAAAACAGGAACATATAAAATAGAATTTGGAAATACGTTTTCAGAATTATTATCTCAAACAAATGGAGAAAAAATTTTACAAAAAAATTATCAATCAGCAATAGAAGCACTTATATATGAAAATCCAGAATTATTTTATATAGATGCAACTAAAATGTATATAAACATAGAAAAAATAACAAAAATTACAGGAACAAAATATAATGTATATATTAATCAAGGAAATGAAACAAATTACTTAGCAAAAGGATTTTTCTCAAAAGAGGATATTGATGCAAGTATTAAACAAATAGAAAAGGCTAGAGATAATGTATTATTAAATGTAGCTGGTCAAAGTGATTATCAAAAAATAAAAACAATACATGATTATTTAGTTGACACAATAGAATATGAAACTTCATTACAAAAAAATAATATATATAATATTTATGGATCATTAGTAGAAAAAACATGTGTATGTGAAGGGTATGCAAAGGCATTTCAATATTTTATGAACGAGCTAGGAATTGACAATGCTATAGTAATAGGAACAGGAGAAAATAGCAAAAAAGAGATTGAAAATCATGCATGGAATTATGTGAAATTAAATGGAAAGTGGTATGCTGTGGATACTACATGGGATGACCCTGTACTAGTTGGAGGAGGACAAATAACTTCAAAAATGAAATATCAATATTTTTTAAAAGGATCAACAACAATGAATAAAAATCATACTACTTCTGGACAATTCACAGAAGGAGGAGAAACATTTACATATCCGACACTAAGTGTAAATGATTATGAATAGGAGTGAGAAAATGATAGAATTAGAAGAAAATACCCCAATATTAAATACTCTAACAGAAAAATTGAAAAGTTTAGGTGAGTCTCTTTGACATCGAAAAACTAAATCAAAAATTAAAAGAACTTCAAACACAAACTGAAAAAGAAGAGTTCTGGCAAGAAGATGCAAATACAACAAATAAAGTACTTTTAGAATTAAAAAAAATAAAATCAAAAGTAGAAAAATACAATAAATTAATTAATGAAGTGCGAAATCTAAAAGAACTAACACAATTGGCAATTGAAGAAAAAGAAGATGATGTTGCAAAAGATATAGTAAATGCAACAAATGAACTTAAAGAAGAAATAGAAAAGCTAGAGTTGGAAACATTATTATCTGGAAAATATGATAAATGTAATGCAATTTTAACATTACATCCAGGAGCTGGCGGAACGGAATCGCAAGACTGGGCAGAAATGTTATATAGAATGTATACAAGATGGGCTGTGAAAAATGGATATGAAGTTAAAGAACTTGATTTCTTAGAAGGAGAAGAAGCGGGAATTAAAAGTGTTACTTTTGAAGTTGTTGGAGAAAATGCATATGGATATTTAAAAGGAGAAATGGGAGTACACAGATTAGTCAGAATTTCACCATTTGATAGTGGAGGAAGAAGACATACATCATTTGCTTCATTAGAGGTCCTTCCAGAAATATCTGATGATATTCAAATACAAATAAATCCGGATGACTTAAGAATAGATACATATAGAGCTTCAGGAGCTGGAGGACAACATATAAATAAAACATCATCTGCTGTAAGAATAACTCATATTCCAACAAATATTGTTGTGGCATGTCAATCTGAGAGGTCACAAATTCAGAATAGAGAAACAGCGATGAAAATGTTAAAATCAAAGCTTTATACATTAAAAGAAAAAGAAAATAAAGAAAAAATAGAAGATTTAAAAGGTACTCAAAGAGAAATAGCATGGGGAAGTCAAATACGTTCATATGTATTTTGTCCATATACTTTAGTAAAAGACCATAGAACAAACTATGAAATAGGAAATGTAGAAAGTGTTATGAATGGAGAAATAGATGGATTTATAGAAAGTTATTTGAAATTTATGTCTCAAAAACAAGAATAAAAAAATATAATAGTAGTAGTCATAATTTAAATAAAAGTGACTATTACTATTTTTTTAGGAGATAAACATGGACACAGTAGTATTAAAATTTGGAGGAAGTTCTGTTGCAGATAATGAAAAATTAAGAATAGTTGCAAATAAGATAATTAATTTTCAAGAGGATAATAAAAATGTAATAGTTGTAGTTTCAGCTCAAGGCAAAACTACTGATAGACTTATAGAAGAAGCAAAACAATTATCATTAATGCCAAACAAAAGAGAATTAGATATGTTATTAAGTACAGGAGAACAAGTAAGTGCTGCGAAATTATCAATATTATTAAATGAACTTGGATATAAAGCTATATCTTTAACAGGATGGCAAGCCCAAATTTATACAGATGAAAAAAATCAAGATGCAGCAATAAAAAATATAGATACAAGTAGAATAAAAGAAGAACTAGAAGAAGGAAATATTGTTATAGTAACAGGATTCCAGGGGATTGATAAAAGGAAAAACATAACTACACTAGGAAGAGATGGTTCAGATACAACAGCTGTTGCAATTGCTGCTAAAATGAAAATTGATAAATGCTATATATATTCTGATGTAAATGGAATATATACACAAGATCCCAATAAGGCAAAGAATGCAAAAAAAATCAACCAAATATCATATAAAGATATGCAAAATTTATCAAGTAAAGGTTCAAGAGTAATTCATAGTAAATGCATTGATATTGCAGAAGAATATCATATTACAATAATTGCAAAATCAACTTTTGATGAAAGTGAAGGCACAATAATAACAGACAATAAATTATAAAAAAATATTAAAAATACTTGTAAAAAAAAGTATTATTGATATAATAATGTTGAAAAAATTTAGGAGGTATTCATATGATAAGAAAAGTAGCAATATTAGCAAATGGAGGAGATGTAGCAGGATTTAATGCAGTAATAAGAGCAATAGTAAAAACAGCAGAACAGAATGGAGTAGACTGTTATGGATTTGTAGATGGATACAAAGGACTATTAAATAATGAATTTGTAAAATTAGGTACGGAAAATGAAGAAATTGCATCAGGAATATTAACAAAAGGTGGTTCAATAATAGGTTCATCAACTAATGCAAATGTATTTAATTACAAAGTTGAAGAAGATGGAGAAGTAATATATAAAGATTTATCAGATGTTTGTATTGAGAATATAAAAAAAGATGGGTTTGATTGTATATTTACATTAGGAGGAGATGGAACTCAAAAATCAGCAAGAGATTTTTCTAAAAAAGGAATAAATGTAATAGGAGTTCCAAAAACAATAGATAATGATGTGGCTTGCACAGAAATTACATTTGGATATAATACAGCTGTTTCCGTTGCAGCAGAAGCATTAGATAGATTGCATACAACAGGAGAAACACATCATAGAGTAATGGTTTTAGAAGTAATGGGTAGGTATGCTGGATGGATTGCATTAGAATCAGCAATAGCAGGAGGAGCAGATGTTGCATTAATTCCAGAAATACCATATGATATAAACAAAGCAGTAGAAAAAATAAATGAAAGAAGAGAAGAAGGTAAAGAATTTAGCATAGTTGTAGTTGCAGAAGGTGCAGCACCTAAAGGTGGAGAAGCAACAATATTAAACACAAGACAAAATGGAGCAGGAGTTGATAATACTAAACTTGGTGGAATTGGCCAAATTGTCGCAAAAGAGTTAGAAGAATTGACAGGATTAGAAGCAAGAAACACAACACTTGGATATATGCAAAGAGGAGGAACTCCAACAGCATATGATAGAGTACTTTCTACAAAATATGGAGCTAAAGCAATGGAGCTTGCACTTGCTGGAACATTTGGAGTTCTAACAGTTATAAAAAATGGAAAATTAAGTTCAGTTTCATTAGAAGATGTAGTTGGAAAAAATACAAAAATAGGAGCTGTTTCTGGTAATACAGCTGTAAGTAATATAAGAAAAGTTTCAATGGATGATGATTTAGTTAAAACTGCAAGAGATATAGGAATTTGTTTGGGAGATTAGAAATAATCTCCTTTTTAGTTGAAAAAATTTCCAATAAGTAGTATAATGGAATTATGGCTAAATTGCCGAGTAATAACCATCATTCAAATTTGGAGGAGGAGAAAACATGAGCAACATAAGAAAAAAACTGGAGTTTTTGCTTGAAGCCTGGTATAACCGGACAAATGCAAGATTAACAATGTTTGTTGCAGCTATCATTACACTTATGTTAATTACTATATTAACTACAAGTGAGATAGTAATAGCTGTTATAACTTTGGTAATTGTAGGACCATTTTTGTCAGTTGTTATTGTTATGTTAACAATGCAAATATCAGACTTAACTTTTCAAAAAAAAGAAGAAAAATATTTGCAAAAACTAGAAAAAGAATTGCCTAGTGAATATGTAAGAATAGAGCCTGTAGAAGAAAGTTTAGAAACAGAAATACTTTCTAATATGGGAGTTAGCACATGGGCAAAACTTAAAAAAGATGGTAATAAAGAAAAGATTATCATCTTAATGAAATTTGATGAAAGTGGTAAATACTATGGTAACCCAAAAGAAATCGTAGATTTCGAGAGCTTTTGCAAAAATTACAGAATAATAGCAACAAACAACCCCCTGGTATAATACCAGGAGGTTTATTCTTTAATTTCTTTTGAAAGTTTATTAATAGCTTTTGTTTCAATTCTAGAAACATAAGAACGGGAAATTCCCATTTCTTTTGCAATCTGCATTTGAGTTCTAGGTCTATTACCTCCAAGACCGAATCTAAGCTCAAGTATAGTTCTTTCTCTATCTTTTAAGACAGTCTTCATTTTATCATATAAAGTTTTTACCTTCATTTTTAAATCAACAGAATCTTCAACAGCTTTTTCATCATTTTCTAGAACTTCTTGTAAAGTAACTACATTATCATCTTTATCTTTTCCAATAGGGTCATTTAAATAAAACTCAGAACTTAATTTTTTTGTAGATCTAAAATACATAAGTATTTCATTATCTATGCAACGAGAAACATATGTAGAAAGTTTAACACCTTTTTCTAAGCTGAAACTATTAATACCCTTTATAAGACCAATAGTTCCAATGGAAATCAAATCATCTTGATCTACATTAGAATTAGAATATTTTTTACATACATGAGCAACGAGTCTTAGATTTTTTTCAATAAGTATATTACGAGCATCTTCATCACCATTAGCAAGTTTTTCTAAGCATTCATGCTCTTCTTCTGAAGTTAATGGTTCAGGAAACAATTGAGAACCTGAAATATATCCTAC
Source organism: uncultured Clostridia bacterium (assembly GCA_934162255.1). GTDB lineage: Bacteria > Bacillota > Clostridia > TANB77 > CAG-508 > CAG-269. The sequence goes on from CAKPIG010000001.1 coordinate 127,725, forward strand.
TGTAAAAATAGCACTTTGCAGAAAATTTAAAAATCCGCTTAAACAAATTGCAGAAAACATAAGATTACCTCCATTTACTTCATAATTAAGTATATGAAGCAGAAAAATAAAAGTGCATGACCATATGTATAAATAATTTGAAAAAAGATATACTAATACCAATTATTGGAGGTGAGAATATGGACTTAAATACAAAAGTCTTAGATGAAATCAGTAAAGGAACAACAATGGGAATGGATGCAATACATTTTGTTTCAGATAAAGTTGGAAATACAAGATTTCAAGGAGTTTTAGATGTTGAATATGGGAAATATAAAGATATTCAAAACAGAGTGGAAGATTTATATCCTAAATATAATAAAACAAAGGAACCACAAGAAACTAATCCCATGAATAAAGCAATGACATGGTATGGAATACAGATGAAAACAATGACAGATCAAAGCAATTCAAAAATATCTGAGCTTCTTATGCAAGGGACTAATATGGGAATAATAGAAGGAAGAAGATTGCTAAATAATAATCCGAGTGTAGATAAAGAAGTAAAACAAATATTAAATGATTTCATAACAATGCAAGAAGATAGTGTTGAAACATTGAAAAAATATTTATAAATTTCAAAATACTACTTGCAAAGTAGTATTTTTTATTATAGAATTAAATTGCCTTAAAAGGTAAATAATTAAAGATTATAGTTAGATTTTTATATAACTCTAACAATAAAAAGGAGGAAATTTTTATGTCAGTAAAAGTAGGAATTAATGGTTTTGGAAGAATAGGAATGCTATCATTCCAAGCAGCATTAAAAAAAGAGGGGGTAGAAGTAGTCGCAATAAATGATCCATTTATAACAGCAGATTACATGGCTTATATGACAAAATTTGATACTGTACATGGAAGATTCGAAGGAACAGTTGAAGAAAAAGATGGAAATCTAGTAGTAGATGGACAAGTAATAAAAGTATTTAATGAAATGGAACCAAGAAATATTCCATGGGGAGAACTTGGAGTAGAATATGTATTAGAATGTTCAGGAGTATTCAAAACATTAGAAAAAGCACAAGCCCATATAGATGCAGGTGCAAAAAAAGTAGTTATAAGTGCACCATCAAAAGATGCACCAATGTTTGTAATGGGAGTTAATAATGAAACATATACATCTGATATGAATATTGTATCAAATGCATCATGTACAACAAACTGCTTAGCACCACTTGCTAAAGTTATAAACGATAATTTTGGAATAAAAGATGGATTAATGACAACAGTACACAGTACAACAGCTACACAAAAAACAGTAGATGGAGCATCTAAAAAAGATTGGAGAGGTGGTAGAGCTGCAGCAGCAAATATAATACCATCATCTACAGGAGCAGCAAAAGCAGTAGGAAAAGTAATACCATCATTAAATGGAAAATTAACAGGAATGTCATTCAGAGTTCCAACAGTTGATGTTTCAGTTGTTGACTTAACAGTTAACTTAGAAAGACCAACAACATATGAAGAAATATGTGAAACAGTAAAAAGAGCATGTGAAAATGAAATGAAAGGAATAATGGATTACACAGATGAAGCAGTTGTTTCATCAGACTTTATAAGTGATCCACATACATCAATTTTTGATGCAACAGCAGGAATAATGTTAACAGATACATTTGTTAAATTAGTAGCTTGGTATGACAATGAATGGGGATATTCAAATAAATTAGTAGATTTAGCAGCATATATGGCAAGTGTTGATCATAACTAATTTTTGACACAAATTTTATAAAAATTATGGTGTGAAATTCTAATATATACCATTTATGAGCCGACAGTGGATTAATACCATAATATGTTTTGGCAATAAAATGATATTATATTAGAATTTTTACGCTGTTTAAAAAGGAGAAAAATAAATATGAGTAAAAAAACTGTAAAAGATATTGATTTAAAAGGAAAAAGAGTATTTGTAAGATGTGATTTTAATGTACCTATGGACGAAAATCAAAATATTACAGACAATAGAAGAATTGTTGCAGCATTACCTACAATAAAATACTTAATTGAACAAGGGTGCAAAATAGTTTTAAGTTCACATTTAGGAAGACCAAAGGGAGAATTTAAACCAGAATATTCATTAGCACCTGTTGCAAAAGAATTATCAAAACTATTAGGACAAGATGTTTTAATGGCGAAAGATGTTGTTGGAGAAAGTGCTATGAGTCTAGCAAAATCATTACAACCAGGTCAAGTAATGTTACTTGAAAATGTAAGATTTCATAGAGAAGAAACAGACAATGATCCAGAATTTGCTAAAAAACTAGCAAGTATGGGAGATGTTTTTGTAAATGATGCATTTGGAACAGCACATAGAGCACATGCTTCAACAGAAGGAGTATCACATTATTTACCAGCTGTATCAGGATTCTTAATAGAAAAAGAATTAAAGTTTTTAGGAGAAGCTTTAAACAATCCAGAAAGACCTTTTGTAGCAATACTTGGTGGGGCTAAAGTATCAGACAAAATAGGAGTAATAGATAACTTATTAGAAAAAGTTGATACATTAATAATAGGAGGAGGAATGTCATACACATTCTTTAAAGCTCAAGGATATGAAGTTGGAGATTCTATTTGTGAAGAAGATAAATGTGAATTAGCACTATCATTAATGGAAAAAGCAAAAGAAAAAGGCGTAAAATTAATGCTTCCAGTAGATACTAAGATAGGTAAAGAATTTACTAGTGATACAGAATGCAAAACAGTTCCTAGTACAGAGATTCCAGAAGGATGGCAAGGCTTAGATATTGGAGAAAAAACAATTAAAATGTATGAAGAGGAATTGAAAAAAGCTAAAACTGTAGTATGGAATGGACCTTTAGGTGTATTTGAATTTGATAAATTTGCAGTAGGAACAAATGAAATTGCAAAAACTTTAGCTCAAATAGATGCAACAACTATAATTGGGGGAGGAGATTCTGCTGCAGCAATAGAAAAATGTGGAGTCGCAGATAAAGTAACACATATTTCAACTGGAGGAGGAGCTTCACTTGAATTCCTAGAAGGAAAGAAATTACCAGGAATTGAATGTTTACAAGATAAATAAAGGATGTAGAAAATGAAAACAATACAATACAAAGTATATGATAAAGAAGGAAAACTTAGAAAATTAATTGATAAAAATAAAGAAAAGCAATTAGACGAAAATGAATGGTTGAATGGTGTAACATGTTTTGTAATAAATGAAAAAGGAGAAGTCCTTATTGAAAAAAGAGTAAATAATGGACTCACACCTGGCAAATTAGATTTGTGTTCAGGGCATGTTGATGGAGAAGAAACTCAAACACAAGCTATGATAAGAGAATTAAGAGAAGAATTAGGAATACAATTAGAGGAATCAATAAATGTAACCAAAATTACTTCCGATGGTGTTCCACTACAATTTGAGAGTTCAGGAAAATTAAAAAACTTCTTTATTACATTTTATTGTTTAAGGAGAAATAGATCTGATGTTATACTTCAAAAAAGTGAAATTGATAAAATAGTTTGGTTACCACTTGAAGAGACATTTGAACTAATAAAAAGTGGAAGAACTAAATTCCCTAAAAATTATGATTATAAAGAGATATTTGAAGAAGTTAGAAGTATTTGTAATAACAAAGAAAGAGGAAGAGAACAAATATGATAGTAACATTATCAGGAGTAACAGGAACAGGAAAATCTTTTTTTAAAAACGCTATTTCCAAAGAACTAAAATTCAAAAATTTAGTAATAGTTACAACTAGAAAAAGGAGAATAGGAGAAGTTGGTGGAATAGATAAAGAATTTGTAAGTGAAGAAGAATTTGAAAAATTAAAAAAAGAAAAACAAATAGTAGTAGATTTTGAATTTCTTGGAGCAAAATATGCATACAGAAAAGCCGATCTTGCTTCAGATGTCAATCAGGTAACAGAGGTACATTATAATACAATATATAATTTTAAAAATAATGCAACAAATGTATTTGCAATTTATATTATACCAAAAGACTTAGAAAGAGCAAAACAAGAATTAAAAAATAGAAATTTGGCAGAAGAAGTTGAGAAAGACCGTTTAAAAGAAATAGATGAACATGTAAAAGAATATGAACAAAATAAAGATTTACAGAACCAATTTGACTATGTTTTTATAAATGATTATACAGAAAAATCAAAAAATGATTTACTAAAAATAATAAAAGAAAGAATTGATAGATAGATTTTTTAAAAGGAGGTCAGAAAATGAGAAAAAAAGTAATAGCTGGAAACTGGAAAATGAATATGCTTCCAAATGAAGCAATGGCATTTATAGAGCAAATAGCACCAATAGCAAATGAATCAGAACATGAAATTGTATTATGTGTACCATATACAGATTTGTTTTATTCTCTTTTGACAGCACAAGGAACAAAAATAAGAATTGGAGCTCAAAATATGCATTGGGAAGAAAAAGGAGCATATACAGGAGAAGTTTCAGGACAAATGTTAAAAGTAATTGGCGTTGAATATGTAATAATAGGACATTCTGAAAGAAGACAATATTTTGCTGAAACAGATGAAACAGTAAATAAAAAGATAAAATCAGCACTAAAATATGACCTAAAACCAATAGTATGCGTTGGAGAAACATTAGAGCAAAGAGAAGCTGGACAAACAGAAAAAGTTGTAACAAATCAGATAGAAAAAGCATTCGAAGGAATAGAAGGAACTAGCTTAGAAAAAATCATTATAGCATATGAACCAATCTGGGCAATAGGAACAGGAAAAACTGCAACAAAAGAAGATGCAAATGAAACAATTAAGCAAATAAGAAAAAAAGTTGAAGAAATGTATGGACAAAACATTGCGAATGGAGTTATAATACAGTACGGCGGAAGTGTGAAATCATCAAATTCAAAAGAATTATTTGAGATGTCAGATATAGATGGAGGACTTATAGGAGGAGCAAGTTTAAATTCTGAAGAATTTTCAAAAATAATTAAATTTGATAAATAATTAAGTGCAATGAAAGGAATGTAGAAAATGAAAAAAAAACCAGTAATGTTAATGATATTAGATGGTTTTGGAATAAATGAAAATACAGATGGAAATGCCGTCAAATTAGCCAAAACACCTAATATAGATAAACTAATGAAAAAATATCCAACAACTCAAATTTATACAAGTGGGTTGAAAGTTGGTTTACCAGAAGGACAAATGGGTAACTCAGAAGTAGGACATACAAATATAGGAGCTGGTAGAATTGTATACCAAGAATTAACCAAAATAACAAAATCAATAGAAGATGGAGACTTCTTTTCTATTCCAGAATTAGTTGAAGCAATAGAAAATTGTAAAAAGTACAATTCAAAACTTCATATATTAGGTTTGGTTTCAGATGGAGGAGTTCATAGCCACATTAGACATTTATATGGATTATTAGAACTTGCTAAAAGAAGAGATTTTGAAAATGTATATGTTCACTGCTTCTTAGACGGTAGAGACACACCACCAGCATCTGCAGAAGGATATATTGCAGACTTAGAAGATAAAATGAAAGAAAAAGGATTAGGAAAAATTGCAAGCATTTCAGGAAGATATTACGCAATGGATAGAGATAAGAGATGGGATAGAGTTAAAAAATGTTATGATGCATTAGTAAGAGGAGAAGGAAATAAATCAACCTCTGCTACAATTGCAATTGAAGACTCATATCAAAAAGAAGTATTTGATGAATTTGTTGAACCAACAGTAATTTGCAATGGAGATACTCCAATTGCAAAAATAGAAAATCACGATTCAGTTATATTCTTTAACTTTAGACCAGATAGAGCTAGACAAATAACAAGAGCAATAGTAGACAAAGATTTTAAAGATTTTGAAACAGAAAAACTTGATGTTGACTTTGTATGTTTTACAAGTTATGACGAAACAATGCCAAATGTAAAAGTTGCATTCAAAAAAGAACCATTAGTTAACACTTATGGTGAAGTAGTAAGTAAACATGGATTAACACAACTTCGTATAGCAGAAACAGAAAAATATGCACATGTAACATTTTTCTTTAATGGAGGAGAAGAAAAACAATATCCTGGGGAAGACAGAATATTAGTACCTTCACCAAAAGTTGCAACATATGATTTACAACCAGAAATGAGTGCTGAGGAAGTAACTGTAAATGTAATTAATGCAATAAATTCAGCAAAATATGATACAATTATATTAAACTATGCAAATCCAGATATGGTAGGTCATACAGGAAGCTTGCCAGCTGCAATAAAAGCTGTTGAAAAGATAGATGATTGTGTTGGAAGAGTAGTGAAAGCAATTTTAAATCAACATGGAACACTCTTAATTACTGCAGACCATGGTAATTGTGAGCAGATGATTGATTATAAAACAGGAGAGCCACATACAGCACATACAACTAACCCAGTTCCACTTATACTAGTTACAGAAAATGAAAAATTAAAAATAAAATCAGGAAAATTAGCAGATTTAGCACCAACAATGTTGGAATTATTAGGAATAGAAAAACCAGAAGAAATGACAGGTGAAAGTATATTAGTAAAATAAACAAGGGTGAAAGAAGTGTTAAATAATACAAAAAAAATAAAAGAATTATATGAAGAAATTCAAAGGTCAATATTCTATATTATTCCTGGAAAATGGGATGAAGTATATTTATATGCATCAATCATAGATAGATTAGGAAAAGTTCAAACAGGAGAAATGTATTTCTACTTTATGCCAAAAAGCTTATTAAAACATAAATTTGTAAATGTATATGAAGTGCCTAAAATTTATGATATAGAAGAAGATGAATATTTAAAGCTAGTTGAACAATTATATGACAAAATAAAAGAATTAAAAGAAGCATTTAAAGAATCTGGACAAACAGAATGGACTAATATAACAATATCGATAAGAAACAATAGATTTAAAGTAGAATACAGCTTTGATAAATGTGTTGGAAATAAAGATATGTATTATAATCACCATATATATTGGAGATATAAATATTTGAAAATAGAACCACACAGCAAAAAAGAAAAACAAGCAATGAATGAATATATAGTTGCAAAAAACGCTTGTAAAAAGAAAAACGAAATCTATGAAACAGGAATATATTTAAAAAGAAAAACCAATATAGTTGCATTTGACACGACAGATTTTAAAGAAACTCAAAAAGTAGAATATTTGATGGAAAAACAAAATTCCAAAAAAATAAGAAATCAAATATTAAGTAACAAAAAAATTTAAGGAGGAAATTACAATGAAAGAATATTTAGGAATTGAAGAAATTAAGGCATTAGAGGTATTAGACTCTAGAGGAAATCCAACTGTACAAGTAACAGTAACAGCATATGATGGAAGCACAGGTGTTGCAATGGTACCATCAGGAGCTTCAACAGGAAGTTTTGAAGCAGTTGAATTAAGAGATGGAGATAAATCTAGATATTTAGGAAAAGGTGTTTTAAAAGCAGTAAAAAATGTAAATAAAATAATTGCACCAAAATTAGAAGATATGAATATATATGATCAAGCCGAAATAGATAAAACACTTATAGAATTAGATGGAACAGAAAATAAAGGAAAATTAGGAGCAAATGCAACATTAGGTGTATCTCTTGCTGTTGCTAAAGCTGCAGCTACATCACTAGGTCTAGAATTATATCAATATATAGGTGGACCAAATGCAAAAGTTATGCCAGTTCCAATGATGAACATCATGAATGGTGGAAAACATGCAGACTCTACATTAAGTGTACAAGAATTTATGATAATGCCAGTTGGAGCACCAAACTTTACAGAATGTTTACGTATGTGTGCAGAAATATATCATAACTTAAAGAAAGTTCTAAATGAAAAAGGTTTAGCAACAGGTGTTGGAGATGAAGGTGGATTTGCACCAAATGTTAAAGATGAAGATGAAGCACTTCAATTAATAATGGAAGCTATAGAAAAAGCTGGATATAAACCAGGAGAGGAAGTTGCACTAGCACTAGATGTTGCTGCAACAGAAATGTATGATGAAGCAAAGAAAATTGGAAAAGAAGGACAATATCACTTCTGGAAGATAGGAGTTACAAAAACAGAAGATGAAATGATAGACTTCTTAGAAGATTTAGTAAATAGATATCCAATCATTTCAATAGAAGATGGTTTAGCAGAAGAAGATTGGAATGGATGGAAAAAATTAACAGATAGATTAGGAAACAGAATTCAATTAGTTGGAGATGACTTATTTGTAACAAATATGAAGAGATTACAAAAAGGTATTGATTTAGGTGTAACAAATAGTATCTTAATTAAATTAAACCAAATAGGAACACTAACAGAAACACTAGATGCAATAGAATTAGCAAATAAACATGGAATGACAGCTGTTGTATCACACAGAAGTGGTGAAACAGAAGACACAACACTTGCAGATGTAGCTGTAGCAACAAATGCAGGTCAAATAAAAACAGGAGCACCATGCAGAACAGATAGAGTTGCTAAATATAACAGATTACTAAATATTGAAAATGAATTAGGAGATATTGCTCAATATTTAGGAAGAAAAGCAATAGTAAAATAGTTTATAGAGATAGGAGTTTTTATAGCTCCTATTTTTCTATATTTTTTTTGAAAAATACTTGTACTTTTTGGCATTTAATGTTATGATTTATTCGATATTTTCAAACTAAGGAGGAATCATGATGAAGATATTAATAACAGGAGCAAATGGTATGCTTGCAAAAGAAGTAAGAGAAAAATTTGCATCAAACAATGAACTAATTCTAACAGATGTAGAAGAATTAGATATAACAAATGAAAAAGAAGTATTAAAATATATTGAAGAAATAAAGCCGGATTTTATTATTAATTGTGCAGCATATACGGCAGTAGATAAAGCTGAAGAAAATTACGATTTAGCAGAGAAAATCAATGGAGACGGACCAACTAATTTAGCAAAAGCTGCAAAAAAGATTGGAGCAAAATTAGTACACATATCAACAGATTATGTTTTTGGTGGTAATTTAGACATATTAAAAGATTATAAAGAAGATGATGAAAAATCACCAGTAACAGCATATGGAAAAACAAAACTACATGGTGAAGAAGGAATTTCTAAAAATATGGAAGAATACTATATTTTTAGAACAGCATGGTTATATGGAATAGGTGGAAACAATTTTGTAAAAACAATGACAAAACTAGGTTCTACAAGAGATGAAATAAATGTAGTATCAGACCAACATGGAAGTCCAACATATGCAAAAGACTTAAGTGACATCATATATCAAGCAATTGAAAAGAAAATACCATACGGAATTTATCATGCAACAAACCAAGGATATACAACATGGTATGAGTTCACAAAAGAAATATTAGATATGCAGGGAATAACATGTAAAGTAAATCCTGTAACAACTGAAGAATACATAAGAATGATGAATATTACACAAGCAAAAAGACCATTTAATTCACAATTATCTAAAGAAAAACTTATAAATCAAGGTATAGAAATACCAGATTGGAAAAATGGCCTAGAGAGATATTTAGAAGAGGTGAAAGAAAATGAAAAATAGAAAAGGAATAATTTTAGCAGGAGGAAGTGGAACAAGACTATATCCATTAACACTTGCAATTTCAAAACAAATAATGCCAGTATATGATAAACCAATGATTTATTATCCATTATCAATATTAATGCAAGCAGATATAAAAGAAGTATTAATAATTACAACTCCAAGGGATGAAGAAACATTCAAAAGCTTACTAGGAGATGGTAGTCAATGGGGAATGAAATTTGAATACAAAATCCAAGAAAAACCAAATGGACTAGCAGAAGCATTCATAATAGGAGAAGACTTCATAGGAGAAGACAATGTTGCTATGATTTTAGGTGACAACATGTTTTATGGAGAACATCTTGCTGAAAAACTAAAAGAAGCAAATGAGAGAGAAAATGAAGCAACAATATTTGGGTATTATGTAAAAGACCCTAGAGCATATGGTGTAGTTGAAATTGATAAAAATGGTAAAGCTGTTTCAATTGAAGAAAAACCAGCAGAACCAAAATCAAACTATGCAGTACCAGGTTTATATTTCTATACAAATGAAGTAATAGAAATTGCTAAAAATGTAAAACCATCAGAAAGAGGAGAACTTGAAATAACAACTGTAAATGAAGAATATATGAAACGTGGACAACTTAAAGTAGAAAAACTAGGAAGAGGAATGACATGGTTTGATACAGGTACACATGATGCTTTAATAGAAACAGCAAGTTTTGTTCAAACAATCCAAAAAAGACAAGGATTGCAAATATGTTGCCCTGAAGAAATTGCCTTTGATAAAGGTTGGATAGATGCTAAACAATTATTAGAATTAGCACAAAAATACATGAAAACAGACTATGGAAAGTACTTAAAAGATGTCGCAGAAGATGTTTTTGGAGAGGAGTAACAAATGGGAAAATTTAAAAGAATAGATACATCAATAGAAGGTGTATGCATAATTGAGCCAACAGTATTTGGAGATAATAGAGGATACTTTATGGAAACATATAGTAAAGCGGATTTTGAAGAAATAGGATTACACTATGATTTTGTACAAGATAATCAATCAAAATCAAAAAAAGGAGTTCTAAGAGGATTGCATTTTCAAAAAGAAAATACACAAGCAAAACTTGTAAGATGTATCAAAGGAGAAGTATTTGATGTTGCTGTTGACTTACGCCCAGAAAGTAAAACATATGGCAAATGGGAAGGCGTAATATTAACAGAAGAAAACAAGAAGATGTTCATGATACCAAAAGGATTTGCACATGGATTCTTAGTATTATCAGATGAAGCAGAATTTGCATATAAATGTGATGATGTTTATAATCATGAAGCAGAAGGTGGATTGAAATTTAACGACCCAGATGTTGCGATAGAATGGCCAATGGGAGATTTAAAACTAAAAGATTTACTTACATCTGAAAAGGATGCAAAATGGCCATCTTTAAAAGAATTAAGAGAAACAGACTTATTCAAAAATATATAAATATAGAAGGAGAAAAAATATGAAAAACGTATTAGTAACAGGAGCAGCAGGATTTATAGGAGCAAATTTTGCTGAATATTTTGTAAACAAATATCCAAATTATAATGTAATAGTTGTAGATAAATTAACATATGCAGGAAATCTTGCAAATTTAGATAATGTAAAAGATAAAATTACATTCATACAAGCAGATATATGTGATTTTGAAAAAATGCAAGAAATATTTGAAAAATATCAAATAAATGGAGTAATTCATTTTGCAGCTGAATCACATGTAGATAATAGTATAAAGAATCCATTTATATTTACACATACGAATGTAATAGGAACACATACATTATTAGAAGCAGCAAAAAGAGCATGGGGAGAAGGCTCAGAAAATAAATTTGTACATATTTCAACAGATGAAGTATATGGTGCATTAGGAGAAACAGGATATTTCACAGAAACATCACCAATTCAACCAAGCAGTCCATATTCATCATCAAAAGCAAGTTCAGATTTAATTGCATTAGCATATCATACAACATATAAAATGAATGTAACGGTAACAAACTGCTCAAATAACTATGGACCATATCAACACAATGAAAAATTAATACCACATATGATTAAACTAGCTTTAAATGATGAAAAATTACCTGTATATGGAGAAGGTAAAAATATAAGAGATTGGTTATATGTAGAAGATCATTGCAAAGCAATTGATTTAGTATTCCATAATGGTAGAGCTGGAGAAAGATATAACATAGGTGGACATAATGAAAAAAGAAATATTGAAATTGTAAAACTTATATTACAACGTTTAGGAAAATCAGAAGATTTAATTGAACATGTTGCAGATAGAAAGGGACATGATTACAGATATGCAATAGATCCAACGAAAATAAAAACAGAATTAGGATGGAAACCTGAAACAAAATTCGAAGATGGAATTGTGAAAACAATTGATTGGTATATAGCACATCCAGACTGGTTAAAATAAGTTAAAAAAAAGAGGTATAGGATTTCTGTACCTCTAAAATTTTAATAAAAGGAAAGATATATATGGAATTAATAGAAAAAATACAAGAAGATTTAAAAGAAACATTATCTGAAAGAAGATATGAACACTCAATAGGTGTAATGGAAATGGCAGGAGAACTTGCCAAAATTTATGGAGTTGACATTGAAACTGCAAAAATTGCAGGACTTCTTCATGATAATGCAAAAGAAATACCTGATGATAAAATGCTAAAATATGTAGAAGAAAATAATATTAAAATAAATGAATTTGAAAAAAATAATATTAAAATATTACATGGAAAAATAGGCGCAGACATTGCTAAAAAGAAATATGGTATTAGTGAACAAATACAAAAAGCTATAGAATATCATACAACTACAAATCCTAATATGGACACTCTTGCTAAAATAGTGTATGTTTCTGATAAAGTTGAATTAACTAGAAAATCAGAAAAATACGATATCGAATCTGAAAGAAAATTAGCAAAAATAGATTTAGACAAAACATTGTTACTTATAATAAATAATACTACAAAATATTTAATAGATAATAATAAAATGATAGCATTAGAGACAATTGAAACAAGAAATAAAATAATACTATTGAATAATGTTATGTAGAAAATAAAATAATTTAAGCAGAAAAAACAATCTCACATATTGCTAAAAATGGAAAAAAGTAATATAATATACATATTGAAGGAGAAAGACATGCCAAGGTTTTTTGTAAAACAAGAACAAATAGAAAAAAATAACATAATCATAATAGGAGAAGATGTAAAACATATAAAAAATGTTTTGAGAAAAAAACAAGGTGACAATATAGAAATCTGTAATCAGGACTCTGGAGAATCATATACATGTGAAATAGAAAAAGTTGAGAATGAAAAAGTATTAACTAAAATAATAGAAAAACTACAAGTGTGCTATGATAGTATAAAAGTAGATATATATCAAGGATTGCCAAAAGCAGATAAAATGGAATTAATAATTCAAAAATCTGTAGAACTTGGAGCAAACTCAATTATTCCAGTGGCAATGAAGAGATGTGTAGTAAAAATAGAACCAAAAGAAGAAACAAAAAAAATAAGCAGATGGCAAAAAATTGCAGAGAGTGCGGCAAAACAATGTGGAAGAGATAAGATTCCTATAATTAAGTCGATAGCAACAACAAAAGATATATTAACAAATATAAATGATTATGATGTAGTATTAGTCGCATATGAAAATGAAAAAGAAAATACTTTGAAACAAGAGTTAAAAAAATTAAAAGAGCAAAGTAATGTAAAAATTGCAATACTGATTGGACCAGAGGGTGGATTAGAAGAAAAGGATGTTGAAGAATTAAAAGAAAATGGTGCAAAAATAATAACATTAGGAAATAGAATATTAAGAACAGAAACAGTAGCACTAAATATGTTAAGTATTATAATGTATGAACTTGAAGGATAATACTTAATGGGGAGGAAAAAATGGTAGAAATAAAAAATCAAACATTCAAAAATATTATAAATACAATAAATGATTCAGTTACAGGTGATGTATTGGCAAATTTAACTTATTCTTCAATGATAATGATATACTTTATAGTTCTTAATATACAATATGAAGCGGTTTCAGGAGACTTATTATCAAATTATATAAACATCTCTAGTATGATATTTTTGATGCTATCAATAGGTATAACAGAAATTGCATATAGAAAAGAAAGTACAAGTACATTAACATATGGAATAGAATTTTTAATACTTGCAATATTTACACTACTTATAAGGCATATACCAAAACTTATAAATTGTAATATGCAAACATATATGCTAATAGGTTCATATTTATTTGCAATATATTATATGTTAAAAACAAGTATATTATATACAATAGAAAGAAGACAACAGTTAAAAGAATTAAGTGATATAAAAGAAATAATTAAAGAAGATCCAACTAAAAAAGAAGCAAAAAGAAAGAATAAGAAAAAAGAAGAGGTATAAAATGATTAAAAGTATGACTGGATATGGTAAGAGTAACTTATCAATAAATTCAAGAGAATATCAAGTAGAAATAAAAACAGTAAATCATAAATACATAGATGTAAATATCAGAATGCCAAGAACAATTAGTTATTTGGAAGAAGATATAAGAAAATTAGTAACATCAAAATTAAAAAGAGGAAAAGTCGATATATCTATAAATTTTGAAAACTATAGTGAAGAAGGAAATGAAGTAATAATAAATTCAGAAATAGCTAAAACTTATATAAGAAATCTAAAAAAGATAGCTGAAGAAGAAAACATATCACAAAATATAGAGATAACGGAAATAGCAAAATTGCCAGATGTTTTGACTGTAAAAAATACCTTGGAAGAAGGTTTAATAAAACTAGAATTATTACAACCAGTCAGAGAAGCTTTAGATAATCTTATACAAATGAGAGAAAGAGAAGGAAGAAAAATTGCAGAAACTATAAATATAAAAATTTCTACTATAAAGAGCAAAGTTGAATATATTGCTGCATTATCTACACATCTTATAGATGAATATATAGAAAAATTGGAAGCAAGAACAAAAGAACTATTACAAACAAATGAGGTAGACAAGGCAAGACTTATGCAAGAAGTAGTAATTTATGCGGATAAATGTTCAATAGAAGAAGAAATAACTAGAATGCAAAGTCATATAACGCAATTAAAAGAGTTATTACTAGAAACTGAACCTTCAGGAAAGAAAATGGACTTTTTAATTCAAGAAATGAATAGAGAGACAAATACGATAGGTTCAAAAGCCAACAATTTAGAAATAATCAACAATGTGGTAGATATAAAAACAATACTAGAAGATATAAGAGAACAAGTTCAAAATATTGAATAGAAAGGGTGATGAATATGCAACTAGTAAATATAGGATTCGGAAATATAGTATCTGCGGACAAAATAGTAGCAATTGTTAGTCCAGAATCAGCACCAATAAAAAGAATGGTACAAGAAGCAAAAGATGCAAAAACAGCAGTAGATGCTACATACGGAAGGCGTACAAGAGCAGTACTAATAATGGACTCAGGGCATATAATATTATCTGCAGTTCAACCAGAAACGGTAGCAGGAAGAGTTGATAAAGATATAACACAGACTACTAACAATGAAGCAAATTAATATTAAGGAGGGGAAAATAAAATGATGGTAAAACCAACAGTTACAGAATTATTAACAAAAGCTAAAAATAGATATGAATTAGTAATAGCAACTTCAAAAAGAGCAAGAGAAATTGCAGAAGGAGCAGAAGTAAAAACAAAAGTAAAAGAAGAATCTGCAGTAACACTTGCTGCGAATGAAATTGCAGAAGGAAAAGTTAAAATAATTGAACCAGATGAAGCTGAAGAAGATAGAGAAGAAGAAAGATAGGAGTCAAAAATGAAAAAGAAAAATATAATATCATTAGCAGGAGATTTAGCTTCAGGAAAAGGAACAGTATCAGAAATATTAATAAAAGATTTAAATTATGGGATTTATAGAAATGGAGAATATGCTAGAAAATTAGCAAAAGAAAAAGGATTAGATATAACAAGTTTTAATAGTTATTTAGCAGAACATCCAGAAATAGATTTACAAATAGAAAAAAGTGCTGCAGAATATGCCAAAGAACATGATGAATTTATAATAGATGCAAGACTTGGATGGTATGCAGTGCCAGAATCTTTTAAAATATATTTAAGAGTGGATATTGATGTTGCTGCTAAAAGAGCTTTTGAAGATTCAAAAAGAAAGTCAACAGAAAGTTTTGAAACAGTAGAACAGCAAAAAGAAGATATGCAAAAAAGATATAAATTAGAAAATGAAAGATACTGGAATTTATATCATGTACATAAGGACGATATGAACAATTATGACCTTGTTATTGATACTACAGACAAGACACCTGAACAAGTTGCAGAAATAATAAAAACAGAATATAAAAAATGGTTAGAAAAATAGTGTTGCAAAACTAGTAAAAATATAATAAAATAAGCCTATACTTTAATGTATAGACTTATTTTTTAGGAGATGCGAAAAATGAAGAAAAAGGTATTATTTATATCAAGCACAGGAGGACACTTTAATGAATTAGAACAATTAAGTCCTCTTTTTGAAAAATATGATTATCACATAATAACAGAAAAAGACGAAACAACTAAAAATTTAAAAGAAAAATATAAAGACAAGATTTCATATCTACCATATGGAACAAGAAAAAAGTTTTTAAGCTATATATTTATATATTTTTTCTTGTGCTTAAAAACAATATATTTATATTTTAAAATAAGACCTAAATATATAGTGACAACAGGAACACATACAGCAGGTCCAATGTGCTATTTAGGTAAAATATTTAGAAGTAAAATAATATATATAGAAACATTTGCAAATAGAAATAGAAAAACAGCTACAGGAAGACTTATATATCCAATTGCAGACTTATTCATAGTCCAATGGAAAGAGATGCTAAAAATATATCCAAAAGCAGTATATGGAGGTGCTATATTTTAATGATACTAGTAACACTTGGAACACAAAACAATGATTTTAAAAGAATATTAGAAGAAATAGAAAGAAATATTGAAGATGGAACAATAACTGATAATGTTGTTGTTCAGAAAGGATATACAAAATTTGAATCTAAAAAAATGACACTATATAATGAACTTCCAAAAGATGAAATGAATAAACTTATAAAAAAAGCAGATTTAGTCATAACACATGGAGGGGTAGGCTCAATAATAGGTGCTATAACTCAAGGTAAAAAAGTAATAGCAATTCCAAGATTAAAGAAATATAATGAACATGTAAATGACCACCAAGTAGATATTGTAAAATCATTTGATGAAATGGGATATATTATAGGAATATCTGATGAAAAAGAGTTAAAAAAAGCATTAAAAAGAGCTCAAAAATTTATTCCAAAAAAATATATTAGAAACACAGGACATATAATAGAAATTATTGACGACTTTATAACAAATAATTAGACAAAAAAGTAAAAATTTACAAAAAATTCACAATAAAGAAAAAGAAAAACTATTGCAAAAAAAAAGGATTATTGATATGATAAAAAAGAAGAATAATGAAAAATGACACAAAATGAAAAAAGTTCTTATATATTAGGGGAAGGAAATAAAAATGATTGAATTTAAAAATGTATGCAAAAGATATGATACAGGTACAGAAGCGGTTAAAAATGCGAGTTTTAAGATAGAAAAAGGAGAATTTGCATTTTTAGTAGGAAGTTCTGGAAGTGGAAAATCAACACTTATAAAACTTATATTAAAAGAAGAGGAACCAACATCAGGAAATATAATAATAAATGGAAAAGATACAACATTTTTGAAACCAAATAGAGTACCATATTTAAGAAGAAGCATGGGAATAGTATTTCAAGACTTTAGACTATTGCCAGATAAAACAGTATATGAAAATGTAGCATTTGCCATGTACATAGTAAAAGCTACACCAAAACATATACGTAGACAAGTACCAATGGTACTATCTTTAGTTGGACTAAGTGGAAAAGCAAAAATGTATCCAAACGAATTATCAGGAGGAGAACAACAAAGAGTAGCATTAGCAAGAGCACTAGTTAATAACCCATCTATGATTATTGCAGACGAACCAACAGGAAATTTAGACCCAGATACAGCTTGGGATATAATGAATTTATTGAATGAAATTAACATGAGAGGAACTACAGTAGTAGTAGCAACACATGCAAAAGAAATTGTAGACCAAATGAGAAAAAGAGTAATACACATAAATAAAGGTGTAATAATAAAAGATGATGAAAAGGGTGGGTATGATTATGAGATTTAATGTAATAAACTATTTATTAGGAGAAGGCTTCAGGAATGTATTTAAAAACAAAAAATCCACTATTTCATCACTAATGATAATGTGTGCAACAATGCTAATATTTGGTCTATTTTTTGTAATAGGAGAAAATGTAAATGCATTTGTTGAAAATGTTGCTGAAGCACAAGAAATACAAGTATTTTTAAAATCGGATGCAACTGAAGAACAGATTGAACAAGTTGGAACAGAACTATTAGAAATAGATGGTGTTAAAAATGTTGAATATGTATCAAAAGATGATGCATTAAATACAATGAAAGATATGGTTGGAGAAAACCTTATAAAAGAATATGAAAAAAGAAATATTTTTCCAGTATCATATAAAGTAACATTAACAGATTTATCATTAAACGAAGATGTTCAAGATAGTATAAAACAATTAGACAATATAGATGAAATAGTATCAAGCAATCCAACAATAGCACTTATATTAAAATTAGCAAAAGGAGTAAGAATAGTAACAGCAACAATATTAGTTATACTAATTGTAATATCAATAGCAATAATTTCTAACACAATAAAACTAACAGTTCATGCTAGAAGAAAAGAAATATCAATAATGAAATATGTAGGTGCTACAAATAGTTTTATAAGATGGCCATTTTTAGTAGAAGGTGTAGTAATAGGAATTATGGCAGGAATCTTATCAGTTGTAATAATCGGATTTACATATACATTTATAGCAAGCAAACTAAACCAAACAGCATTATTATCAACAATGATAAGTTGGCAATTATTATCATTTAAGCAAATGTTTAATTTGATAATTACAGTATATTTAGCATTAGGAATTGGAATAGGATTAATAGGAAGTGGAATTTCTATGAGAAAATATTTAGATGTTTAGAGGAGAAAAAATGCATATAAAAAAGAAAATTACAGCAACTTTAACAATAATTATAATAATGAATATATGTGTTTTATCATATGCTGATGACAATAAAAATATCACAGACTTACAATCGCAATCAAGTGAACTTACAGAAGCATTAAATGATAAAAATAATCAACTAAAAGCTGTACAAGATGAAATATCTCAGAATATGCAAGATTTACAAAAATTAGATGAAAAAATAGCTAGTTCGGAACAAGAATTAAATAATATAAATATTCAAGTAGAAGACTTAAATAAAGAAATAGATGAAAAAGAAACAAGATTACAAGAAATTGAAAAGGAATATAATGATAGGCAAGATTTGTTAGATGCAAGATTGTTACAAATGTATAAAACACCCAAATTAGAATTTTTAGATTCAATATTTAGAGCTAAAAGTGTATCAGAAGTATTAACGACTTATTATACTGCAAGAAGAATGTCAAGATATGACCAAGAATTATTAGACAAAATGGACAGCCAATTAAATGAAATAGAGACAACTAAAAAAATATTAGTTGAGAAGAAAAGACAAGCTGTTGAAGATAAACAAAATCAACAGAAAAAAGCACAAGTGTTAACAAATACTAAGACAATGAGAAAATACTATTTAAGCAAATTGTCAGAACAAGAATTAGAATTGCAAATACAAATAGATGAATACAATACTCAAGTATCAGCTATAGAAAATGAAATAAAAATGTTAGCATTAAATAGTATAAGTGCAGACTACATAGGAGGAACAGTTGTATGGCCTGTTCCAGGTTATACAACATTGACGTCATCATATGGAATGAGGGTACACCCAATAACAGGAGCATATAAATTACATACGGGAATAGATATAGGAGCACCACTTAACACAAACTTTGTAGCTGCTGCAAATGGTATAGTAACAAAAGCTACATTAAATGCAGCATATGGTAACATGGTAATCATAGATCATGGAGGCGGTGTACAAACATTATATGCACATGGAAATGAAATACTTGTACAAGTTGGACAAACAGTCTCTGCAGGTGATGCAGTTCTAAAGGTAGGTTCTACAGGATACTCAACTGGACCACATGCACATTTTGAAATTAGGATAAACGGACAAACAGTTAATCCATTGGAGTATTTATCTATATTAGGAAAAGACTCAACTGAAGAAAAAATAGACACACAAAATCAAACAAATTGATAAAATATTAAAAAGAGGTAAATGAGGATGAAAAAAATTATAAGAAAGTTTACGGGAATATTAATATCAGTAGTAATGCTGATGCAAGCAACTACGGTCTTAGCAGTTGACGAAAGAAAGGAATTGCAAAATGAAAAATCTAAAATAGATAGTCAGATAAAAGAAGCAGAAGAAAAGCAAAAACAAATAGAAGCTGAAAAGTCACAAACAATGAAAACAGTAGAAGATTTAATAAGTAAAATTTCCTCTTCTGAATCAGAAATAGATGATTTAGAAGACAAAGTTGCAGACTTAGAAAATCAAATAAGCTCAAAAGAAAAAGACATACAAAAAAAAGAAGAAGAATATACTGAACAAGAGGCTTTATTAGATGCAAGACTTGTTGCTATGTATCAAAATGGAGATTCATCATACTTAGATGTTTTGTTATCTGCCAATAGTGTTACAGATTTTTTAACGAAGTACTATTATGCATCAAAATTAATTGAATATGATAAACAATTGATACAAGCTACACAAGATCAAAAGAAACAAATTGAAGAAGAAAAAACTTCACTAGAAGAAAACAAAAAAGAATTAAGTGTTTCATTATCTCAAGCAGAAGCTAAAAAGACACAATTAAATAGTTTAAAAAATGAAAAACAAAGTTATGCAAATAAATTAACAGCACAAGAAAAAGAGTTAGAAAAAGAAATAGAAGAATTAGAGACAGCAAATAGAAAAATCCAAAATGAAATTAAACAAGCTGAAATAAGATATAAAAAACAATTAGAAGAATTAGAGAAGAAAAACGGAAATAATACTACAACAGGTTCTGGATATTTTGCAAGACCAGTATCCGGAGGCTCAGTAACGGCTACAGCATATTATTCATCAGGTAAATTTCATGGAGCAGTTGATTATGGAGTTCATCAAGGAACAACAGTAATGGCTGCAGCAGATGGAGTTGTAATGTCTACAGCAAACTTATCTGGTAGTTATGGTACATATATAGTAATAAGACATGCAAATGGAATGCAAACATATTATGCACACGGTACAGCTGGTTCGATTTGTGTTAATCCTGGTCAAACAGTAAAAAAAGGCGAAAAAATTATGTTAAGTGGAAACACAGGAAATTCAACAGGAGCACATTTGCACTTTGAAGTTAGAGTTTCACCATATAGATATAATTATAAAGCTACAGGATATGGACAGGATTCTAGAGTTAATCCATTAAATTACTTATAATATAAAAAAGAAAGGCGACAAAAATGGAAGAAGAAAGATACTTAAAAAAGCAAAGAATTTATAAAACTATAATGTTAGTCGTACTAACAATATTTATAACATTTATAGTCACAACATTTTATATTTCAAATAAATATAAATTAAGTACAGGAAGTACACCACTAACATCAATCATAACTAATAATAGTAGTTCTGACAAATTAACTACTTCTTTTAAAAATATAGAAAGTATAATAAAAAAGTATTATTTAAATGATTATGATGAAGATAAAGCAATAGAAAGTGCAATAAGTGCATATGTATCAGCCTTAGGAGATGAATATACCGAATATATACCTGTTGAAGAAATGCAAGAATATACAGAAAATATAATGGGAAATTATGTAGGTATAGGAATATACATGGTAAAAAATACTGAAAAAAATACTATAGAAGTTTTATTACCAATAAAAGATAGTCCAGCTGAAAAAGCAGGAATTCTTTCAGGAGATACAATTATAAGTGTTGATGGAAAAGAATATTCAGGAAATGATATGACAGCTGCAGCAAATAATATAAAAGGTGAGGAAGGAACTACAGTAAAATTAGTAATTCAAAGAGGAGAAGAACAACTAACATTTGAAATAAAAAGAGCTAAAGTGTCTACAAATCCGATAATTGCTAAAAAAATGGAAAATAATATAGGATATTTAGAAGTATCAAGTTTTGATGAAGGAACAGCAGAAGATTTTAAAAATAAATATGAAGAATTAAAAGCACAAGGAATAAATTCTTTAATTATAGACTTAAGAAATAATGGCGGAGGATTAGTTGAAGAAGCATTAAAAATGGCAGATTATATAGTTCCAAAAGGAAAGGAATTATTAATAACAACAGATAAAAATGGAAAAGAAGAGATAAAAAAAGCAACAGCTGATCCAATAATAGACCAAAAGATAATTTTATTGGTAAATGAAAATACAGCTAGTGCTTCAGAAATATTAGCAGGAGCACTAAAAGACAATGAAAAAGCAACAATAATAGGAACAAAAACATATGGTAAAGGTGTAATACAACAAATATTAACATTAAAATCTGGAGCGGGTATAAAGGTAACAATAGAAGAGTATTATACACCAAACAGAAACAAAATAAATAAAGTAGGAATAGAACCAGATGAAACAGTAAAACTACCAGAAACAGTTACAAACCCATTATTAGTTAAAGAAGATGAAGATACACAATTGAAAAAAGCTGTAGAGATTTTAAAGGGAGAATAGAATGAAAATAAATTTAGCAAATAAATTAACAATATTCAGAATAATATTAGTGCCAGTAATGGCACTAATACCATATTTAAATTTAAATGGAGAAATATTAGGATTATCACAAACTTATTTTTGGATGTTATTGATATTTATAATAGCATCTATAACAGATAAATTAGATGGATATATAGCACGTTCTAGAAACGAAGTAACTACATTTGGAAAATTTCTAGATCCATTAGCAGATAAAATATTAGTATTAACAGCAATGACACTGTTAGTAGAATTGGGGAAAATCCCAGCATGGATACCAATAATAGTACTAGTAAGAGAATTTATTGTATCAGGATATAGATTAGTTGCTGTGGAAAAAGGAGGAAAAGTAGTAGCAGCATCAATATGGGGCAAATTAAAAACTGTAACACAAATGATTTCAATAATACTTATCATGATAGACCCAAACAATTTTGCAGAATGTTTTAAGGGAAATCTATCAGGAGGAGAGTTTGCTATAAATTTAGTTACCACTTTACTAATATTAATATCAGTAATAGCAACAATATTTTCAGGAATAGATTATCTAAAAAATGGAAAAGAATTGTTATTTTCAGAGTAATATTTATAAATAGTAAAGAATTCTATTTTTGGAAAAAAGACTTGACAAAATAAGAAAATTAAAGTAATATATTAGTTGCATAATGAGCGGCGTTAAGTCGCTATTTATGTTATATAAGGAAATTATATAGGGAGGCAAAGATTATGGATGAAAAAGAAGTAATATTAACACAAGAAGGCTTTGATAATATTGAAAAAGAATTAGAATATTTAAGAACTGAAAAAAGAGCAGAAATAGCTGAAAGAATAAAAATTGCATTAGGATTTGGAGACTTATCCGAAAATTCTGAATATGATGAAGCAAAAAATGCACAAGCAGAAAATGAAAACAAAATAGCAGAATTAGAAAATAAAGTAAGATATGCAAAAATAATAGATGAAAAAGAAATTGATACAAAAACTGTGCAAATAGGAAACACTGTCAAAGTATATGATGAAGATTTTGATGAAGAGGTAGAATACACAATAGTTGGTTCAACAGAAGTAGACCTAGCAGAAAATAAAATATCAAATGAATCACCATTAGGAAAAGCTTTATTAGGTGCAAAAAAAGGAGAAGAAGTATTGGTAGAAGCTCCTGCAGGAACACTTAAATACAAAATATTATCAATAACAAAATAGAAGAATATTTTTAAAATGTCAAAAATTTGTTTGACATTTTTTTTTGCTTATGATATTATAATGTCAATAAAAAAATGAGGAGTGATAAAAAATGGGAACAAGAGCAGAAACAACAAAAAAAGAAAAGGCAATATTAAAATTTATAGAAAATCAAGTTAATGAAAATGGTTATCCACCATCTGTAAGAGAAATAGGAAAAGCAATAGGATTAAGTTCAACTGCAACAGTACATGCATATTTATCAAAATTAGAAAAACAAGGATATATAAAAAAACAAGATAAAAAAGGAAGAACATTAAAAGTAATAAAAGGAAGTAATGAAGAGCCATTCAAAAAGGCAAGCAAAGACTTTTATGTTCAAAAAGAACTTATAGAGGTTCCTGTTATAGGGAAAATAACAGCAGGTCAACCAATACTTGCAGTTGAAAATATAACAGATACATTTCCAATACCAATTGACTTTGTAGGAAATAGTGAAAGCTTCATGTTAACAGTAAGCGGAGAAAGTATGATTGAAGCTGGAATACTTGATGGAGATTATATACTAGTAAAAAAACAAAATGATGCCAGAAATGGAGAAATAGTAGTAGCTTTAATAGGAGAAGAAGCAACAGTAAAAACATTTTATAAAGAAAAAGATTATATAAGACTACAACCAGAAAATCATACAATGGATCCAATTATAGTGCCAGACTGTAAGATTTTAGGAAAAGTGGCAGGAGTATTCAGAAAAATGTAACAACAAAAAACGAGAAAATTCTTGCTATTTATTTCTCAGTATAATATAATGAAAATGAACTTATAAAATGAGAAAGAAGAGGTAGCAACATATGAAGATAAAAAAGAAAAAAGGCAATATGATAAAAAGAGTATTACTAATTCTAGTATTACTAATAGTAGCAATTCTTGTATTAATAAAAGCAAATAATTATTTAAGAGAAAAAGAAAATGAAGAGGTTAATTTAGTAATTAACAACAATAATGTAACTTCAAGATTAAAAGAAAAAGTACTTATTGAAAATGGAATCATATATATATCAATGAGTGATGTAAAGAATTTTTTTGATAAGTACATATATATCGAAGATGAAATAAATGAAATTGTAACAACATATGATAAAAAAATAGCTAGTATAGGCTTTGATGTAAATAAGTTAACTATAAATGGAGCAATTAAAAAGATAAATGCTTCTGCAAGAAAAGTTGATGATGAAATAGTATATCTTCCAATATCTGAAATGACAGATGTATATAATATAGAAATATCTAATAAAGAAGAAAGCAAAGTAGTAATGATAGACTCATTAGATAGAGAACAAATAAAAGCATATACAAAATCAAAATTGTCATTAAAATGGAAAAAAGAATTCTTTTCTAAAACAGTAGGAAAAACATCAAAAGGAGAAGCTGTAATTGTAATATCAAAAGATGAAAATGGATGGACCAAAATAAGAACAGATAGCGGAAAAATTGGATATGTAAAGACAAATAAATTGATTAATTATACAACAGTAAGAGAAAATTGGGAAGAAGAAAAACAAATAAATGGAAAAGTAAATATGTTTTGGGACTATTTCTCACAACATGTACAAGCACCAGATAGAGCAGGACAAACAATTGATGGAGTAAATGCAGTATCTCCTTCATTCTTCTATTTGGATTCAAATGGAAATTTAAAAGATAATGTAAAAACATCAGGGCAGAAATATATAGAATGGGCACATTCTAATGGTTACAAAGTATGGCCAATGATTTCTAATTCAGATGCAGGAATAAAAGTAACATCAAATATATTAAATAGTTATTCAAAAAGACAAGAATTAATAGAACAAATTGTAGAAAAGTGTGTAGAATATGGAGTAGATGGTGTTAATGTAGATTTTGAAAATATTTATGAAGCAGATAAAGATAAATATTCAAGATTTATAATAGAATTAGTACCAAGAATGAAAGAAATTGGAATTGTAACATCTGTTGATGTAACAGCTCCAGATGGAGATCCAAATTGGTCTTTATGTTATGATAGACAAGTAATAGGAAATGTAGCAGATTATTTAGTATTTATGGCATATGATCAATATGGAACATCAAGTTCAAAACCAGGAACTACAGCTGGACTAAATTGGGTAGAAACAAGTTTAAAGAAAATTATAAATTATGATGAAGTAGAAACAGAAAAAATTATATTAGGTATGCCATTATATACAAGAATTTGGACAATAAATTCAGATGGATCTATAGCAAGTAGAAATGTAGTAAATATGGTAGATATAAATAAATCAATACCAAATAATGTAGAAAAACAATGGGATGATGAATTAAAACAATATTATGTAGAATATACTTCAGGAAAACAGACAAAGAAAATGTGGATTGAAGATGGAACTTCAATTGCAGCAAAAGTTGCATTAGTAACACAATATAATTTAGGAGGAACATCTTGTTGGGAAAAAGATAGAGAAACATCTAATGTTTGGACTATTATAAAAGATGAATTAGCAAAAGAAGGGAAATAAATTCCTTCTTTTTGTTCTATTTATTTAAAAGCTCGAATATTAATTGCTAGAGGTGATTAATACGGAAACATATTATATAAAAAAGATGGATAAGCCCATATCATTTATAAATAAGATTATAGGGCTTAAAGTAGATAATGACAGAAACATATTATTATATGGTAATTTAGAGAAGAATAGTTATATAAACAAAATATTAAAAAAATTAGAAAAAAAGGAAATTTACAATATTGTTTTAGAAAAAAATCTGCAAGAGAATGAAAAACTTATATGTGCTTTAAATGCAAACCAGAAAAAGATATTTGATGGAAGATGGCTAGAGAAATATATTTCTATAGAAATATTAGATTATATAATAAATAAAATGATAGTAAAAAAAGAAGAAAAAGAGATAGCAATTTTAACAAATGAAATTACAGATTTAAGTATAGAAACAATCAAAATTCTTGCAAAACAATATAAAAAGACTACAGTAGTAAGTAATAATATTAATAAATTAAAAAGAATAGAAAGAGAAATGTATGAAAAAGAAGGAATATTAATTATTCTATCAAATAATTTAAAGAAAAGTTTGCAAAAATCAGAATTAATATTAAATATAGACTTTTGTAGTGAGGTATTAAACAAATACAAAATATATGAAAAAGCAGTTATATTAAATTTGGAAGGAAGTGTAAAAATAGATAACAAAAGATTTGAAGGAATAAGTATAAATAATTATGAAATAAATGTAGAAAGAGAAGAATTGATTTGGAAGAGTGATAAAGATTTATACTATAATAAAGATTTATTAGAGGCTGCACTATATACAAAAGATACATTTCACAATATTAGAAACAAAATTAAAAAGCAAAAAATATCAGTAAAAGAACTATATGGAGTGAATGGAAAAATCGAAAGATTTTATTAAAATGCTTTTCTTTTTAGCAAAAATATAATATAATAGAAATGTCAAAAATTAATACTTGTGAAAGGAAGTAAAAATTAATGGTAGAAAAAAAGAAAAAAGTTAAAAAAGTAAATAAACAAACTAAGCCAAATAAAAAAGATACAAAAATGAAATTTAAATATAAACATCCTAAATTAGCAATAGCATTAAAAATAATATTAATTATGTTTTTAGTATTATGTGTGGTTGGAACAGGAGTATTAATAGGACTAATATATGGAATATGGGGAGATGATTTAAAAATAAATGTATCAGACCTTATTCTATCAGAAAATTCTGTTGTAAAAAATGCTGATGGAGAAATATTAGCAGAATTAACAGGTGACTCAAATAGAAAAATAATTACACTAGAAGAAATGTCTCCATATTTACCAAAAGCATATATAGCAATAGAAGATGAAAGATTTGAGAAACATCATGGAATAGATATTAAAAGAACAGGAGCTGCAATACTTTCATTTATAACTCATGCAGGAAAATCAACTGCGGGAGGAGGAAGTACAATAACTCAACAGGTTGTAAAAAATATCACGCAAGATAAAGCATCTAGTGGAATAAGTGGTGTAGTGAGAAAAGCTAAAGAATGGGCAAAAGCTTATCAAATAGAAAAAGAATTGTCAAAAGACCAAATACTAGAATTATATTTGAACTTGATATTTATAGGTGGAAATAAAGATAATTGTGGTGTAGAAATTGGAGCAGAATATTATTTTAATAAATCTTCAAAAGATTTGAGTATTGCACAATGTGCATTTTTAGCAGGAATTAATCATTCTCCTAATAAATATAATCCATATGGAGAAACAGATAATACAGAAGCAATTGCAAAAAGAACAAAAACCGTATTAGGCCAAATGAAAAAACTTGGATATATAAACCAAGAAGAATATGATGGTGCTGTTGCAGAAGTTGGTGCTGGATTTAAATTTGAAAATGGAGCAAAAGGAAATGTATATTCTTCACACACAGATGCATTATTAACACAATTAATAAAACAAATAGCAGAAGAAAAGGAGATTTCAGAAAAAGCGGCTCAAACATATTTGTACAGTAGTGGGTTAACAATATATTCAACACAAGTATCATCAGTACAAAATGTAATGGAAAATGAAGCACTAGATAAAAAATACAACTTAAAATCAAAAACACAAAAAGACGAAGATGGAAATGCAGTATTAGCACAAGGTGCTGCAGTTGTAATTGATCCAAAAACAGGATATGTAGTTGGAGCAGTAGGACAATTAAGAGAAAAAACAACATCAAGAGGATTAAACAGAGTAAATTCTTTAAGACAAACAGGTTCATCAATAAAACCATTGGCTGATGTACTTCCAGGACTTGAAGAAGGAACTATCACACCGGCAACAATATATGCAGATTTAAAAACAACATTTGGAGCAAATTATGAGCCAGAAAACTATAATGGATTTTCAAGATTGAGAACTATCAGAACAGCATTAACAACATCTCAAAACATTCCATTTATAAAGGTAATGGCAGAAGTAACACCTGCAAAATCAATAGAATACCTAGAAAAATTAGGAGTAACATCATTAGATGAAACAAAAGATAATAACTTACCATTAGCAATAGGTGGTATGACATATGGAATTAGCCCATTAGAAATGGCAGCAGCATATGCAGCAATTGCAAATGATGGAAATTATATTGAACCAACATTCTATTCAAAAGTAGAAGATTCAGATGGGAAGGTTGTATTAGAACCACATCAAAAAACACAAAAAGTGTGTTCAGAAGATACAGCATATATAATAAAAAATCTAATGACATCTGTAGTAAAAGGTGCAGATGGATATGCTGGAACAGCAACATATTGTGCAATAAAAGGAATAGATGTTGCAGCTAAGACTGGTACAACAAACGGAAGTAAAGATAGGTGGTTATGTGGATTTACAAATTATTATGCTTGTGCAGCTTGGTATGGATATGACCAACCAGAAAGAATAAGTTATCCAGGTAAAAACCCAGCAGGATTATTATTTAGTGGAATAATGTCAAAAATTCATAAAGGTTTAGAAGCTTCAACATTTACAAGACCAGATAGTGTTGTTGAAGAAACTGTATGTAGAACAAGTGGAAGATTAGCTACAGATAAATGTACAGACACATATACAGAAATATTCAGGAAAGATCATTTACCAGAAGAATGTGATGCACATACAAACCAATATACTATATGTACAGAATCAGGAAAATTAGCAAATGAATTCTGCCCTGAATCTGCAAAAGAAAACAGATCAGCAAACTATGTAGTAGAAAAGGAAAGATTGGGATTATGGAAAACATATGGAATATCAACAACAAGTGATGCAATACCTACAGAATATTGTACAATTCACACAAAAGAATCTACTACAGTAGTAGAGACTCCAAATAATAATAACAACAATGCAAGTTCAAATGAAGATAATAAGCCAGATGATTCAAATACAAAACCAGAAACACCTGACAATACGACTCCTGATGATAATAAACCAAATAAACCAGATGATTCAGAGTCACCAACAAAACCTGAGAAACCAGAAACACCAGAAACACCAGAAACACCATCAGAAGGAGATTCAGAAGAAGAAAAACCACAAACATAAAATACCCCCACATTAAATGTGGGGTATAATGCTAAAAAGGAGGCAAAAATGGATATATTTTTTTATAATACTTTAACAAAAAAGAAAGAAAAATTTGTGTCAATTGAAGAAAAAAAGGTAAAGATGTATTCATGTGGACCAACTGTATATAAAGATGCCACAATTGGAAATATGAGAACAAATTTATTTCAAGACACTTTAAGAAGAGTTTTGAAATATAATGGATATGAATTAAAACATGCTATGAATATAACAGATGTAGGTCACTTAGTATCAGATGGTGATGAAGGAGAAGACAAAATGTTAAAATCAGCAAGAGAAGAGCATAAAACTCCTTTAGAAATAGCAGAACACTATACTGAATTATTTTTTAGAGATTTAGAAAGATTAAATATAGAAACTCCAGAAATAATATGTAAGGCAACAGAACATATAAAAGAAATGCTGGAATTGGTACAAAAGATCATGGAAAATGGATATGCTTATGAAACATCAACAGCAATATACTTTGATGTAGCAAAATTAGATGAATATGGAATATTATCAGGAGTCAATTTAAAGGAACAAAAATCAGGTGCAAGAGTAGAAGTTGATCCTGAAAAGAAAAATCCATATGATTTTGCGTTATGGATAAAAGCTCCAGAGAATCACTTAATGAAATGGGATAGTCCATGGGGACCAAGCTATCCAGGATGGCATATAGAATGTTCTGCAATGAGTAAAAAATACTTAGGAGAAGAATTTGATATACATACAGGCGGAATTGATTTAATCCCAACACATCATGAAAATGAAATAGCACAAAGCAAAGGGGCATGTGGGAAAATTCCAGCAAGATATTGGATGCATGGAGAATATTTATTAATAAATGGTGGAAAAATGTCAAAAAGCCTCGGAAATGTATACTTATTGCATGACATTATAGATAGAGGATATGATCCATTAGTATACAGATTATTTAATTTTTCATGTCATTATAGAGGAAAATTAAATTTTACATGGGAAGGAATAGAATCTGCATCAGTATCACTTATAAGATTAAGAGAAGGATATCAAAAACATTTTGAAGGAAATGCAAATGTTTCAGATGAAAAAATAAATGATATGGAAAATAGATTTCATCAGGCAATAAATGATGACTTAAATATGCCTCTAGCTATGAGTGTTGTATGGGAAGCTATTAAATATCCAGAAAAATCTAAAAAAATAGCGGAATTATTAAGAAAATTTGATACAGTACTAGGAATAAAAATAGATTATAAAAAAGAAGAAGAAAATATTCCAGAAGAAATACAAAAACTTATAGAAGAAAGAAAACAAGCAAGAGAATTGAAAGACTGGGCAAAATCTGATGAAATTAGAGATATAATAAATGAAAAAGGATATGAAATTAAAGATACTAAAAATGGAACAGAAATAATAAAAAAATAATGAAGGGAGAAGATAATGGTCAACTTTAAAATAGAAATAGCAAAGTCAATATCTAAGATAACAAATATTCAAACTGAAGAATTAGAATCATATATAGAAGTACCAAAAGATATTAATAATGGTGATTATTCATTTCCATGTTTTAAGCTTGCAAAGAGCTTGAAAAAGGCGCCTCAAATGATTGCTGAAGATATAAAAAATCAAATAAACATAGATGATAAATTTGTAACAGATATTAATGTAATAAATGGATATTTGAATTTTTTTATCAATAAAAGTACATTAACAGAAGATGTATTAAATGAAATACATTCAAGCGAAGAGAAAAAACTAACGGTTGGAAATGGAAAAAATATTGTAATAGATTATTCAGCTCCTAATATAGCTAAACCATTTCATATAGGACATTTACGCTCAACTGTAATAGGAGGAGCGTTATATAAGATATATAAATATCTAGGATATAATGTTACAGGAATAAATCATTTAGGAGATTATGGCACTCAATTTGGTAAATTAATTGAAGGATATAAATTATGGGGAAACGAATATGATATTGAAGCAAACCCAATTGATGAACTAACAAAAATTTATATCAGAATAAATGAGGCATGTAAAAATGATGAAAAAATTCTAGAACAATGTAGAAATAATTTTAAACTATTAGAAGATGGAGACAAATACTGCTTAGAAATCTGGAAAAAATTTAGAGATTTAAGTTTAAAGGAATTCCAAAAAGTATATGAGCTATTAGGAAGTCAATTTGATTCTTGGAATGGTGAATCATTTTATTCAGATAAAATGCCAGAAGTAATAGAAATTTTAGAAAAAACAGGAAAATTAGTTGAATCACAAGGTGCTAAAATAGTTGACTTAGAAGAACAAGGAATTAATACACCTTGTATAATAGAAAAAACAAATGGTTCTACTACATATGCAACAAGAGATTTAGCTGCTATTCTTTATAGAGCAAGAACATATGATTTTGATAAAGCACTATATGTTACATCATATGAACAAGTACTTCATTTTAAACAAGTTTTTGAAGTTGCAAAATTATTAGGTTTAGATGAAAAATATACAAATGGATTAAAACATGTTCCTTTTGGAATGGTATTATTATCAACAGGAAAAATGTCAACAAGAGAAGGAACAAGCATAAAATTAGAAGATTTGTTAAACGAAGCTATAAGTAGAGCAAACAAAATTATAGAAGAAAAGAATCCAGAACTAGAAAATAAAAATGAAGTTGCTAAAAAAGTTGGTATTGGAGCAGTAATATTTAATGATTTATTTAATAGTAGGGTGAAAGATGAAATTTTTGATTGGGATACAATACTTAATTTCCAGGGAGAAACAGGCCCATATATACAATATACATATGTTAGAACTAAAAGTGTTCTTGAAAAGGCTGGAAATATGCCAAATGTAGAAAATATTGACGTGAAATTATTAAATGATGAATCATCAATAAAAATATTAAAATTAATATATAATTTTGAAGATACATTAATTCAAGTAACAGAGAAAGAAGAACCATCAATACTTTCAAGATATTTAATAGAATTAGCAAAAGCATATAGTAATTTCTATAATGAAAATAAAATTATATTAGAAGATGAACAATTGCAAAATGCAAGGGTATTTTTAACATATGCAACAGGGAAAGT
This sequence comes from uncultured Clostridia bacterium, assembly GCA_934162255.1. Taxonomy (GTDB): domain Bacteria; phylum Bacillota; class Clostridia; order TANB77; family CAG-508; genus CAG-269. Next base: position 160,563 of record CAKPIG010000001.1, read on the forward strand.
TCTTAAAAAAGGAGCAGAACTATTAGGAATAGAGATGCCTGATAAAATGTAAGAAGAAAAGCATTACCTTAAAATAATAAGGTAATGCTTTTAGTGCTATAAATTTAATGAACTCTCTAAAGCAAGTGTAATCATATTATTAAGACCACTTTGTCTTTGCTCTGGAGTTGCAATTTCTTTAATAAATTTAGAATCAACAACACTCATTAAGCAACTAGCATTTTTGGTAAATAACTTTGCAACATAAAATAATGCAAAAGCCTCCATTTCAGCACTAATTGGATTAAAACCATCAGGAACTCTAGACAAAAATTGGTTTACATCAGTCATATATACATCAAAACAATCAGTACAAACAGTATTCCCAACAGTTAAGCTAATATCTAAATTATTTGCTGTAGTTTTTATTACACTATTTAATTTATCAGAACTATCAACAATATGACAGTCATCATTATTTAGTGTTAAGGCAAAATTACCTTCAGAAAAAGTACTTTTTGCAAGAATGATATCAAATAATTTTAAATCAGGCTTATAAGAACCACAAGAACCTATACGAATAATATTTTGAACATCATAGAATTTGTAAAGTTCATAAGAATAGATTCCCATACTAGGCATCCCCATACCAGATGCCATGATAGTTACTTTATGTTCTTTATATTTACCAGTAAAAGCATACATACCTCTAACAGAATTAACCAATCTAACATCTGTAAGAAAATTATCAGCAATGTATTTTGCACGAAGAGGATCTCCGGGCATAATAACAGTTTTTGCAATATCTCCAATATTTGCTTCATTATGTGGTGTAGACATAAAAATACCTCCTTATATAATATAGCTCAATTATATCAATAAAAATAAAAAAAAACAATATTAACATAGAATTCACGTAATGTTCATAATTAAATTATAAAATAAAACCATAAAATCGAAAGGAAAAAAGATATATGAGAGAAAATGATTTAATAATAGTTGAAAATTTTTTAGAAGGGAAAAATGAAAAAGTAAATGTTGATGAAGAACTATTTTCAAAGATGATGTTTCTTTATAAGTCGGCATTAAGAGAGATTGAAACACAGATGAATATAGTAAAAGATGAATTTAAAGTAATGTACAATTATGACCTAATTGATCATATAGAAACAAGAATAAAAGAACCCAAAAGTATTATAAAGAAAATGGAAAAGAAGAAATATGAAAAAACATATATGAATTTAATAGAAAACATAAATGATGTTGCAGGAATTAGAATTGTATGTAATCTTAAAGATGATATATTCTTTGTAAAGGATTTAGTAAAGCAAATACCAGGAATACAAATAATAAAAGAAAAAGATTATATAACAAACCCAAAAAAGAGTGGATATTCAAGCTATCATATAATTCTTGAAGTTCCTGTAAAACTCACTTCAAAAACAGTATTTGTAAAATGTGAAATGCAGATAATGACACTTGCAATGAATTTCTGGGCTAACTTTGAGCATAAGTTAAAATATAAAACAGATAAAAATATAAATAAAAAAGCATCAAAAGAATTGGTATCGTGTGCAAAAATGATAACAAGATTTGATGATAAAATGGCAAGAAATGGAAATATAGGCTAGTTTTTCAAGCACTTTTTATCAAAAACTCTTGACAGTTTACAATAATAATTATAAAATATATATGGTTGAAAAAATATATATAAAATATAAGTAAAAAAGATATATTTATTCGAACATTGAAAATTAAATAAGAAAGAGGTGTATGATTATGGAACCATTAATCATAGTAGCCGCTGTCTTAATCTCATTGGCAATAGGTATCTTTGCAGGAATGACAATAAGAAAAAAAGTTGCAGAATCTAAAATAGAAAGTGCAGAGCAAGAATCAAAAAGATTAGTAGAACTAGCAAAAATAGAAGCAGAAAATTTAAAAAAGGAAGAAATAATTAGAGCCAAAGAAGAAATAATGAATGCTAGAGCAGAATTAGATCAAGAGATTAAAGAAAGAAGAGGCGAAGTACAAAAACAAGAAACAAGAATAATCCAAAAAGAAGAAAACTTAGAAAGAAGATCAGAAAACTTTGAAAAAAAGGAAAGAGAGCTTGAAAGGGAAGAACAACAATTAAAAAATCAAGAACAGGAAATAGAAAATATTCGTTTACAACAAATGGAAGAACTTCAAGCAATTGCAAAACTAAGTAGAGAAGAAGCAAAAAATCAATTATTACAAACTGTTGAAGAAGAAATTTCAACAGAAAAGGCAGCTTTAATAAGAGAATTAGAGCAAAAAGCAAAAGAAGATGCTGGAAAAAATGCAAGAGAAATAATAAGTTATGCAATACAAAAATGTGCAGCAGACCACTCTGCAGAAACAACAGTATCAATAGTTCCGCTTCCATCAGATGACATAAAAGGAAGAATCATAGGAAGAGAAGGAAGAAATATAAAAGCATTAGAGACATTAACTGGAATTGATTTGATAATTGATGATACACCTGAAGCAGTTATACTATCAGGTTTTGACCCACTAAGAAGAGAAGTAGCAAGAATTGCTCTAGAAAAATTAATTGATGATGGAAGAATTCATCCAGCAAAAATAGAAGAAATGGTAGAAAAAGCTAAAGAAGAGCTTGCAGAAACAATTAAAGAAGAAGGAGAAAGAGCAGTACTTGAATCTGGAGTAATAGGATTAAACCCAGAATTGATAAAACTATTAGGAAAACTAAAATATAGAACAAGTTATGGCCAAAATGTATTAAATCATTCAATAGAAGTTTCGAATTTAGCAAGAATAATGGCAGAAGAACTTGGATTAGATGCAAAACTTGCAAGAAGAGCAGGACTATTACATGATATAGGAAAAGCTCTTGACCATGACATGGAAGGAACACATGTTGAAATAGGAGTAGACATCTTAAAGAAATTTAAAGAAAACCATTTAGTAATAAATGCAGTTGAAGCACATCATGGAGATGTAGAGCCAGAAACATTAGAAGCTGTATTAGTACAAGCTGCAGATGCAATATCAGCATCAAGACCTGGAGCAAGAAGAGAAACATTAGAAGCATACATAAAAAGACTAGAAAGTTTAGAAACAATTGCAGATTCATTTGAAGGTGTCGAAAAATCATTTGCAATTCAAGCAGGAAGAGAAGTTAGAATAATAGTAAAACCTGATAAGATTTCAGATGATCAAATGACATTACTAGCAAGAGATGTGGCAAAAAGAATAGAAGAAGAAATGGATTATCCAGGACAAATAAAAGTAAATATAATAAGAGAAACAAGAGTATCAGATTATGCAAAATAATAGGCGAGCAGAAATGCTCGTTTTTTTATTGTCAGGGATTGACATGTACAAACAATTGTTTTATAATGGTTTTGGTGATATTTATGGAAAGACAAATATTACATGTAGATGTAAATAATGCATTTTTAAGCTGGACAGCTGTACAAATGCTAAAACAAGGAAGTAAAGTAGATATAAGAGAAATACCATCAGTAATAGGTGGAGATGAAAATAGAAGATCAGGAATTGTATTGGCTAAAAGTCCGAAAGCAAAAATGTTTGGAATATCTACAGGAGAAACATTATATCAAGCCAGAATGAAATGTCCTCAATTACAAGTTTTTTCAGGAACTTATAAAATGTATAAGCAATATTCAAATCAACTTTATCAATTATTATTACAATATACAGATAAAATTGAAAGATTTAGTATAGATGAGTGTTTTTTAGACATGACTAATTATCTAATGGGAAAAAGTTTATTAGATAAAGCATATGAAATAAAGAAAAGAGTAAAAGAAGAATTAGGATTTACAGTAAATGTAGGAGTTGCACATAATAAATTATTAGCAAAAATGGCATCAGATTTTACTAAACCAGATAGAGTACATACATTATTTGAAAATGAAATAGAGACTAAAATGTGGATTTTACCTGTATCAGAATTACTAATGCTAGGAAGAAAGACAATTCCTAAATTGTATAATATGGGAATAAAAACAATAGGTCAGCTAGCACATACAGACAAACAACTATTAAACAAGAAATTTGGAAAACATGGGATAATGATGTGGGAATATGCAAATGGAATAGATGATTCAGAAGTACAATATTTATTTGAAAAGCCAAAAGGAATTGGAAATTCGACAACATTGCCTATAGATATAAATGAAATAGAAAAATTAGAAGAAGTTTTATTAGCTTTAACAGAACAAGTAACATATAGATTAAGAAAATACGATATGGTTGCAAATGTTGTAAATGTACAATTAAGGACTAGAAGCTTTGAAGATAAAACACATCAAAGAAAACTTTTATTACCAACTTCAAGCACAAAAGAAATTTATTTATTAGCAAAAGAACTACTAGAAGAAATGTACATAAAAGGGACACCTATAAGACTAGTAGGAATGAGAGTAGACAATCTTAGTGAAAAAGAAAATTTACAGATTTCATTATTTGATAATAAGAACAATGAAAAGCAAGAAAAATTGGATAAAGTAATAGATAATTTAAAGCAAAAATACGGATATAGTAGTATAACAAGAGCAGGAAAATTACATTCAGAAGAAAAAATTAAATTGAAAGACATATAGACTTAAATGTTAGAATATGGTAAAATGATGTCAAATTAAGAAGGAGGAAAATTATGAAGAAAAAAGTTTTAATAGGAATCTTAATATTAATTATTTTAATAGTTGCTATAATTGCAATATTTATTGTAAAAAAGAATAAAACTGAAAAACCAGAAGATGTGTGGTCACAATATATTTCATATATAAATGAACAAAAATATGAAGAAATGTACAATATGCTAACTGAAAATTCTAAACAAAATATATCTCAAGAAGATTTTATAAAAAGAAACAAAAATATCTATGAAGGAATAGATATGGAAGATTTAAAAATCAATATATCAAATATAGAAAATGAAGACAAAAAGACAGTAAAAATTTCATATAATAATATAATGGAAACAAGTGCAGGAAATATTGATTTTGACAATATAGTAAGAATCACAAAAAATGATAAAAAAGAATATAAAATAAATTGGAGCTCATCACTTATATTCCCTGAACTTGGAAATAATGATAAAGTTAGAGTAAAAACTGTTATAGCATCAAGAGGAACAATATATGATAGAAATGGAAGAGTTTTAGCAGGAGAAGGAGAAATTCTATCAGTTGGAATAGTTCCAGGAAAATTAAGTGATACTCCTGAAGATGGAATATCAGAAATTTCAAAGCTATTAGGAATATCAGAAGAAAGTATAAAGAAATCATTAGAAGCATCTTGGGTAAAAGAAGATTCATTTGTGCCTATTAAAAAAATTCTAAAAACTGATACAGAGTTAAAAGAAAAATTACTTGGATATAGAGGAGTAAAAATAGTAACAGAAAAGGCAAGGACATATCCACTAGGAGAAGCTGCTGCTCATTTAGTTGGATATGTACAAAAGGTTACATCAGAGGATCTGGAAAATAACAAAGGCAAAGGATATACAAGTACTAGCTGGATAGGAAAATCAGGATTAGAAAAACAATATGAAGAAAGGCTAAAAGGAAAAGAAGGTCTAGAAATTTATATAGAAGATGAAAAAGGGAATAGAAAAAAAGATATTGCTAAAATAGATGTTAAGTCAGGTGAAGACATAAAATTAACAATAGATTCAACAATTCAGACAAAATTATATGAGAAATTACAAAAAGATAAGGGATTTTTTGTGGTAATGGAACCAAAAACAGGAGAATTACTTGCTTTGGTAAGTACTCCATCATATAACCCCAATAAGTTTGTAACAGGATTAACAACAGATGAATGGAATGAATTGAAAAATAATCAAAATAATCCAATGATGGTAAGATATGCACAAAGTTGGTGCCCAGGTTCAACATTCAAACCTATAACAGGAGCTATAGGTCTTTCAAGTAATTCATTAAGTGCAGATGATACATTTTCTTATAATGGATTAAGCTGGAAGAAAAATGAAAGTTGGGGACAATATGATATAACAACTCTTACAGCTTATAGTGGACCTAAAAATTTGAGAAATGCCTTAATACATTCTGATAACATATATTTTGCACAAGCAGTATTAAAAATAGGAAAAGACAAATTTATAAATGGATTAAAAAATATTAAATTTGGAGAAGATTTAAATTTAGAAATAGGAACATCAAAATCTCAATATTCAAATAGTGAAGATATATCATCAGAAAAAACACTTGCAGATAGTGGGTATGGTCAAGGAGAAATACTTGTAAATCCTATACATATGGCTTCTATATATTCTGCTTTTGCAAATGATGGAAATATGATAAAACCATATATTGAATATAAAGAAAATAAAAGCACAGAATATCTAGTAGAATCTGCATTTTCAAAAGATGCAGCAACAATAATAAAGGAAGATTTGGTTCAAGTTGTTGAAAATCCAGAAGGAACAGCAAAAGATATGAAAGTATCAGGAAGAACAATTGCAGGAAAAACTGGAACAGCTGAATTAAAAGCAAGTAAAGAGGCAAATGCAGAAACATTAGGATGGTTTAACTGTTTTTCAACAGATAACAATAATCCGTTATTAGTAATTAGTATGGTAGAAGATGGAAGAAGCACAGGAGGAAGCCATTATCTAATAAAAATGATAAAAATACTATATTAATTGACATAAAACCAAAAAAATGGTAAAATATATATGCAATAAAATTTGAAAACAGAAAGGATGTAAACATTATGAAGAAAGAAACTACGCGGAGTATGGAGGAGACAACATGGAAAAAATTAGAATCAATTAATTCTCTTTCAAATGCAGTCCAGATGTTGGAAAAAGATAAGGAAATCTTATCAAGAAATCTGGAAATAATTATTTTGATGCAAGGAGAAAATGAACCTTTACATGAAGTAATTGAGTTGTTAACATCTATTGAGTTTTCTATAGATGAAAATAACTTAGTTATTCAAATTCGGTCAGGAGAGTATAAAAAAATAACGGGAGAAAAAAGGTCATCAGTTTATAAATTAATTGATAAACTGATGTCAACACTCGATACTTTAGAAGAAGATTTACTTCCAATCCAGATAAGAAAAGAGTTTTCAAGAGTAAGTATTACGGAAGAGCTTCGGTCGGATCTTAAGATGTTTGATATATATTATCAAAACTACTTAAGATATGTATAATCTTTAAAACTTTCTGTAAACAAGGAGGACAAATGTCCTCCTTGTTTTCTTAGATTTATCAAATAAAATATAAAATGATTGAAAATGTATTTTCAATATGATAAAATACATTGTAAAGAAATGGAAAAGGAGAATCACAATGAAAAAAATATCAATAATAGTGCCAGTATATTATAATGAAGACAATTTATTACCTCTATATGCAGACTTAAAAGAGAAAGTATTGATGAAGTTAAATATAGATTATGAAATAATATTTGTTGATGATGGTTCAAAAGATAAATCCTACGATGTGATGTTAGAATTAGCTAAAATAGATGAAAATATAAAAACAATAAAACTATCAAGAAATTTTGGAGAGCATTCTGCAATATTAGCAGGTTTATCACAATGTACAGGAGATTGTGCAGTAAGAAAGGCAGCAGATCTGCAAGAACCATCTGAAATGATTTTAGATATGATAAAAAAATATGAAGAAGGAAATAAGGTTGTTTTGGCTGTTAGAACAGATAGAGAAGAACCAATAACCCAAAAAGCATTTTCAAACTTATATGCTTTTTTAATGAGAAAATTAGCTCTTCATAATATGCCTAAAGGAGGATTTGATTCATTTTTAATAGATAGACAAGTCATAGACTTTTTAGTAAATATGCAAGAAAGTAACACATCTTTAATGAGTCAAATACTATGGGCTGGGTTTGAAACAGCCACAATTCCATATATAAGAAAGAAAAGAGAGATAGGAAAATCAAGATGGACTTTATCTAAAAAGATAAAATTAGTATATGATTCATTATTAAGTTTTTCATATTTTCCTATAAAAATTATAACAAATGTAGGATTTATTACATTTTTTATATCGATAATTTTATTAATAATAACTATATACAAACGAATTGCAGGAATAATTGATGTAGAAGGTTATACTTCTTTAATAATGATAATGTTAATGGGATTTGGAATAATAATGCTATCAATAGGGATATTAGGAGAATATTTATGGAGGACTTATGATGCAGCAAGAAATAGACCACCATATATTATAGAAAACGTAAACAGGAGAAAAAGCAATGAGTAAAGTTTTAGAAATTTTAAAAAATCATAAAAAAAGTCTAATTATTTTATTTTTGATAATATTATTTGGATATTATTTGATATGGGTTGTAAAGCAACCATTTAATTCATGTCCCGATGAGGGAATGAAATGGGATATTTGTAAATACATTTATGAAAATAACAAAATACCACATGGAGATGATGAGGCTATACGAAATGATATGTGGGGAATTTCATATGCATTTCAACCTATTTTAACATATATGATTTGTGCAGTTTTTATGAAAATTATGTCAATATTTTCGACAAATGAATTTAATTTGCTTATTGCAGCAAGATTGGTAAGTACAATAAGTATGGTCTTTGCAGTTTACTTTACAATAAAAATATCAGACAAATTATTTAAGAAACCATATAACTACCTATTGATTGCATTTGTGGCATTTCAGCCATTAATTTCATTTATAGCATCATATATAAATAATGACTCAACAGCATTCTTGATGATAACAATAATAATTTATTTATGGATATTAGGACTTGAAAATAATTGGAAAACTAAAACTTGCATAGAATTAGGAATTGCAATAGGAATTTGCTCTTTAACATATTATAATGCTTATGGATATATACTGTGTTCAGTAATAATTTGCGTAGCATCTGCAATATTAAATAAGATGAAAACAAAAGATATACTAAAAAAAGGAGCAATAGTTGCTTGCATAGCATTTTGCGTTGCAGGTTGGTGGTTTATAAGAAATGCTATAATATATAATGGAGATTTTTTAGGTATTAATGCACAAAATGAATGTGGAAATAAATATGCATTAGAAGAATATAAACCAGATATTAGAAAGACACCTTTAAGAGAAGGAAAAACTGTAATTGATATGCTTATAAAAGATCAATGGATAAGTATTACAGTTAAAAGCTTTATAGGAGTATTTGGATACAATTCAATAGTAATGTCTCCGAAGATATATTATTGCTATTTAGCAATATGGATAATTGGAATAATTGGATGTATAATAGGATTGAAAAAAATCTTCATATATAACAAAGAAGAAAAAAATAAATATTTATTGAGATATGTTTTCTTACTTGCCATAATAATAACCTGTGGTATGAGTATATTTTACTCATACACAAGTGATTTTCAAGCACAAGGAAGATATATAGCAGGAATTATGATACCATTTACATATTTTATAATTTATGGAATAAAAACGATATTAGAAAAATTTATAAAATCTCAAAAAGTGATAGATATAATTTTTGTGCTAATAATAATATTATTAATTATAATATCATTTAAGGCTACATTCAATTATATGCCACTTGCTCATTAATAAAAGAAAAGAGGAATAAAAATGATAGGTTTTAATATACCAATTTATTTAGATGGATCATTAAAATGTATAAAAGAAGTTATAAAAAACAGAAAAATTTGTGGAGATGGGGAATTTACAAAAAAATGTAGTAAATGGATGGAAGAAAAATTTAATGCTCATAAAGTGTTACTTACTACATCGTGTACAGATGCACTAGAAATGGCGGCAATTTTATTAAATTTACAACCAGAAGATGAAGTTATAATGCCATCATATACATTTGTATCAACAGCAGATGCTTTTGTAATGGTAGGAGCAAAAATAGTATTTGTAGATATAAATCCTGAAACTATGAATATTGATGAAAATAAAATTGAAGAAGCGATAACATCAAAAACAAAAGCAATTGTGGTAGTACATTATGCAGGAACATCTCCAGACATGGATAAAATAATGAAAATTGCTAAAAAACATAATTTAAAAGTTGTAGAAGATGCAGCTCAAGGATTCATGTCAAAATATAAGAATAAGTATCTTGGAACAATAGGAGATATAGGTTGTTATAGCTTTCATGAAACTAAAAATTATAGTATGGGTGAAGGCGGAGCTATTGTTATAAATGATCCAAATTTGATAGAAAGAGCTGAAATAATTAGAGAAAAAGGAACAAATAGAAATAAATTCTTTAGAGGAGAGATAGATAAATATACTTGGGTTGACTATGGTTCATCATATTTACCAAGTGAATTAAATTGTGCATATTTATATCCTCAATTAGAGAGAGCAGAAGAAATTAATAATAAAAGAATAGAAGCTTGGAAATACTATCAAGATAATCTTGAAGAGTTAGAAGACAAAGGAATTATAAGATTAGAACATGTACCAATATACAATAAACATAATGCACATATGTTTTTTATGAAAACAAAAAATCTAGAAGAAAGAACACAATTGATAAAATACTTAAAAGATAAAGGAATACAAGCGGTATTTCATTATATACCATTACATTCATCACCTGCAGGACAAAGATTTGGCAAATTCTATGGAGAAGATAAATATACAACTTCTGAAAGTGAAAAGCTTATAAGATTACCTATGTATTATGGATTAACACAACAAGAACAAAAAGAAATTATAAATGCAATAAAAGATTTTTATAAGAAAAAAATAGTAATAATAGGAGCAAATAATTTTCAATTACCACTAATAAAAAAAGCAGAAGAATTAGGATATCAAACACATGTATTTGCTTGGAAAGAAGGAGCTGTTGGAGCAAAATATGCAGACTTTTTTTATCCAATAAGTATAGTGGAAAGAGAAGAAATCCTAAAAAAATGTCAAGAAATAAAGCCTGATGGAGTAGTAACAATAGCATCAGATTTAGCAACAAAAACAGTAAATTATCTTGCAGAAAAATTAAACCTTGTAGGAAATAGTATGGAATGTACAGAAATTTCAACAAATAAATATGAGATGAGAAAAGCATTTGAAAAAAATAAAGTATCTGTTCCTAAATTTTTAGAAATAACAGATTCAGATGTGGATGTATCAAAAACATTTAATACACCAATAATTGTAAAACCAACAGATAGGTCAGGAAGTAGAGCTATTACTAAAATTGAAAATTTGCAAGACATAAAAACAATAAAAGATGCAATAAATGAAGCAATTAGCACTTCATTTGAAAAAAAAGCAATAATAGAAGAATATATTGAAGGAAATGAGTATAGTGCAGAAGGAATATCATATAATGGTAAGCATACAATTTTAGCAATAACCCAGAAAGAAACAACGGGCTCACCACATTTTATAGAAACAGGACATGTAGAACCAGCAAACTTGGATAAAGATACTATAGCAAAAATAAAAAAAGAGGTAATTTTAGGTCTAAATAGTCTAAAAATAAAAAATGGTGCATCACATACTGAATTTAAAATTACGCCAGAAGGAAATGTTAGAATAATTGAAATAGGTGCAAGAATGGGAGGAGATTGTATAGGCTCTGATTTAGTACAAATTTCTACAGGATATGATTTTCTAAAAATGGTATTAGATGTATCACTTGGGAAAAAACCAGACTTTACAAAAATTTCTAAACCCAAAAAAGCAATTATTAAATTTATATTTTCAGATGATGATGTAAAGGAATTGGAAAAAATAAAAAAAGAACAACCAGAAAATATTTATTATATTAGTCCAATTGAAAAAATAAATTCGCATAAAATTATTGATAGTTCAACAAGGTATGGTTATTATATTTTAGCAATTTAGAAAGGAAAAAGATGGAACAAAAAATAAAAAATAAAGCAAAAATTAAAGAAATATTCATACTCCAAATAGTAATCGCTATATATACACTATCAACAGTATTTGCAAAATTTGCATCAGGGCAAGAATTTCTATCATTTAAATTTATATTATATTATGGTATAGAAATGTTAATTTTGGGTGTGTATGCTATCATTTGGCAACAATTAATAAAAAAATTTGATATTTCAGTTGCATATGCTAATAAAGCGATGGGGCTATTATGGTCAATAGTATGGTCAGTATTAATTTTTAATGAAGGAATAACAACAAAAAATATAATAGGAGTAGTAATTGTAATAATAGGTACAATTATAGTAAATAGTGAAGATGAATAAATACATATGTTTATTAATATTATCAGTTTTAGTAAGTTCAATTTCTCAAATATTATTAAAAAAGAGCGCTTCTAAAACTTATAGTTCGATTATTAAAGAATATCTTAATTGGTATGTTATAATAGGTTATATACTAATGGTAATTTCCACAGTATTAGTAGTATTAGGGTTAAAAGGTACGCAATATAAAAATGCACCAATCATTGAATCATTAGGGTATATTTTTGTTATGATATTAAGTAATAGAATTTTAAAAGAAAAAATAACAAAAAAGAAAATTATAGGAAATGTATTAATCTTATTCGGAATATTGATATATTACATATAAACTGCAAGATTAATTGTCACGCATAAACATTAAAAATCTAAGAATAAAAAGTTCCTTTTTGGTAACTAATATACCAAAGGAGCTTTTTATGTGGTATAAATCAATAAAAGAAATCTATAAAATATTTAATACAGGCCCAGATGGAATAAATAATATAGAAGCGGAGAAAAGGCTTAAAGAAAAAGGAAAAAATATATTACCTAAAGGTAAAAAAGTGACAATATTTCAAATATTTTTTCAACAATTTAAAAGTCCAATAATTCTAATATTATTAGTTGCATCTGTTTTTTCAATAATTACAAAAAGTTATGCAGATGTAATGTTTATTATTGTGGTAATATTAATAAATTCAACAATTGCAACATATCAAGAATGGAAATCTCAAAAAAATAGTGACAAATTAGAAAATATGATAAAAATAAAAGCAAAAATTGTAAGAAATGGTGAAACAAAATATATTGATTCTGAGAACATAGTAATAGGAGATATTATATTGTTGGAATCTGGAGACAAAGTACCAGCAGATTTAAGATTAATTGAAACCTATGAATTAGGAATAGATGAATCTATTATGACAGGTGAATCCATTCCTAAATCAAAAAATGAAGAAATATTAGAAGAAAATACAGGATTAGCAGATAGAATAAATATTGCATATGCAGGAACAATTGTTGTGAAGGGAAGAGGAAAAGGAATTGTAATTTCAACAGGACAAGATACTGAATTTGGAAAAGTTGCTAATAATGTAATTTCAAGTAAAGAAGAAAAGTCACCATTAGTAATAAGAATGGAAAAATTCTCAAAACAAATAAGTATATGGTTTGTTGTATTTGCAGGTATTATGGCAATTTTTTTAAGTTTAAAAGGATATGAAACTTCAGAGATATTTGGAAGTGTAATTGCATTAACTGTTTCAGCAATACCTGAGGGACTTACAATTGCAATGACTATAATTCTTTCAATTTCAGCCAATAAAATGGCAAAACATAATGTGATTGTAAAAAGATTAAATGCTGTAGAAAGTTTGGGAAGTTGTACAAGAATTGCAACAGATAAAACAGGAACATTAACAGTAAATGAACAAACTGCAAAGAAAATAGTTCTTCCGAATGGAAAAATAGCATATATAACAGGAACAGGATACAATGATTTAGGTGATATAGAAACAAGTGAAGATTTAAAAAAGGAAAACTTAAGTCAATTTAAAGAAATTGCTAAATTAGGAATGATAAATAATGAATCAAGCTTAAAATTAAAAGAAAATAAATGGATATATCATGGAGATGCGATAGATATAGCATTTTTAGCATTAGCATATAAAATGAATATTTCTTTAAGGCCAAAGATAGTCTCAGTAATTCCATATGAATCTAGGCAAAAATACTCGTCAGTATTATATAAGGAAGATGAATATATAGCAACAGTAAAAGGTGGAGTAGAGAAAGTATTAGAATTTTGTGATACTATGGAAATAGAAGGGAAAAAAGAAAAGCTAGATTTTTATAAAATAATGGAGCAAGCAGATGAACTTTCAGATCAAGGATTTAGAGTAATAGCATTAGCAAAAGGAATTAAAGAAGTCTATACAGGAGAATACAAAGAAAAAGATATTCCTAAATTGACATACATGGGAATGGTAGCATTTGTAGATCCAATTAGAGAAGATGTTATAACTGCGATTGATAAATGTAAAAAAGCAGGAATAGGAATTACAATGATAACAGGTGATTATAAATTAACAGCTGATGCAATTGCTAGAAGATTAGGAATTACAAATGTGTATTCTAGAGTATCACCAATGCAAAAACTTGAAATTGTTGAAAAATTCAAAAAAGATGGAGAATTTATAGCAGTCACAGGAGATGGAGTTAATGATACACCAGCTTTAAAAGCTGCCAATATTGGTATTGCAATGGGAAGTGGAGCAGATATTGCTAAAGAAACAGGAAATATGATAATTACAGATGATAATTTTGCAAGTATAGTAAAAGGGGTAGAAGAAGGAAGACATGCATATAATAATATAAGAAAAATTATATATTTACTATTATCAACAGGTTTTTCTGAAATAATATTATTTGTTTTATCAATAATATTTAATTTGCCAATTCCATTAGTAGCAATACAATTGTTATGGTTGAATCTTATTAGCAATGGAATTCAAGGTGATGCACTTGCATTTGAAAAAGATGCAGAAGATGTAATGAATAATAAAGTAAAAAGCAGAAACGAAAAAATATTTAATAAATTATTAATAAGTGAAATTTTAGTGTCAGCATTGACGATGTCAATAATTGAATTTATACTTTATATTGTATTAATAAAAACTACAAATTATTCAATAGGGCATATAAGAAGCATATTATTAACATTAATGGTATTTATAGAAAATGTTCATATTTTAAATTGTAGAAGTGAAAAAATTTCTATTTTCAAAATGCCAAAAGAAACTAATAAATTTTTGATATTTTCAATAATAGCAACATCAATAATACAAATAATAATAGTAAAAACCGCTTCTATTGCAAAATTTTTTAAGTTAGAAACAATTAGTAGTGATATAATTGTAAAACTATTAATATTAGCACTTCCTATAATGTTTGTGATGGAAATATTCAAAAAAGCTAGAAAAAAATAATTCTAGCTTTTATTATTTAAATAGATTAACAACAGTTTTTATAACTAATTCAATCATAATTTGTCCACTACCTTCATAGTAATTATTATAATATTAGAACAGTATGAAGTCAATTAAAAGGAGAGATATAAGTGAAATATTTGTCTGAATTAAAACAAAATCAAAGTGCTTTAATCAAGAGAATAAATATTGAAAATCAAACACTTAAGAAACATTTATTAGATATGGGATTAATTACTGGAACTAAAGTAAAAATGAAGAAATCAGCTCCAACAGGAGATCCGATCAATATAGAAATCAGAGGATATGAATTAACCCTTGGAATGGCAATATTAAGGAAAATAGAAATAGAGGTGATTAAAAATGAAGATAGCATTAATAGGAAATCAAAATAGTGGAAAAACGACATTGTTTAATTGTTTAACAGGTATGAATGCAAAGATTGGAAATTGGCCTGGAGTAACAATAGAACAAAAAGTAGGAATGATAAAAGGTACAAATTATGAATTAGTAGATTTACCAGGAATATATTCATTAATGCCATATAGTATAGAAGAAGAAATCTCTTCAAAATATATTTTTGAAGAAAATCCGGACCTAATAATAAACATTATAGATGCAACGAGCTTAGAAAGAAGTCTATATTTAACGACTCAATTATTAGATGGAAATTGTAATATTATTATAGCGTTAAATATGGTAGACAAGCTTAAAAGCAAAGGAATAGTATTAAATACAAAAAATCTAGAGGATTTATTAGGCATAAGAATTTTTGAGATATCAGCATTAAAACAAGAAGGAATAGAAGAACTTATAAATTCTATAAAAACTATAAACCATCCTAAAAAGCAAAAACATATACCTGAATATTTAAATAAAAATTATCCAATTGAAAAATATGAAAAAATAGCAAGTCAAAAATATGAATATATTGAAGGGATTACAAAAGCATGTTTATTTAAAGATAACTCGACTCAAAATATATCATCAAAATTGGATAATATATTTTTAAATAAATGGATTGCATTTCCTATATTTGCACTTATCATGTTTTTTATTTATTATTTATCAGTTGGAGTATTAGGAGAATCATCAGTAAAAGCAATAGAAAATATAATAGAGATATTTTCAATACAAGTAGATAATATTATGAATTCAGCGGGAATATCAAAATTACTTATTGACTTGGTAGTAAATGGAATTATACAAGGAGTAGGAGCTGTTTTAAAATTTCTTCCCCAACTTGTAATACTATTCTCATGTATTTCTATTTTAGAATCAACAGGATACATGTCAAGGATTGCTTTATTATTAGATGAAATATTCAGCAAAATAGGTTTAAGTGGAAAAAGCTTAATACCATTTATCTTAGGAACAGGCTGCTCTGTTCCAGGAATAATGGGAACAAGAATAATAGATAATGAAGAAAAAAGGAATAAAACTATAATATTAACACCATTTATACCTTGTAGTGCAAAACTACCCATAATAACATTGTTTTCCGAATCCTTTTTCCCCAATAGTTCAGGTCTAATTGCAGTTTCATTATATTTTTCATCAATAATAGTGATTTTAATAACTGCATTAATACTGAAAGAAACTGTACATATAGAAAATTCTAATACATATATATCAGAACTACCCGATTATAAAATACCTAGTATAAAATATACAATAAATGATGTATTTGAAAAAATACTAGCATTTATAAAAAGAGCAGGAACAGTAATTTTAAGTTGTTCAATAATATTATGGTTTTTATTAAACTTTTCAATAAAATTAGAATATGTAGAAAACATAAAAGATAGTATATTAGCTTTTATAGGAAGTAAAATTTCTTGGATTTTTTATCCAATGCTAGGAAAGAATAGTTGGGAAGCAACAGTCTCAATTATTCAAGGTTTAATTGCAAAAGAACAAGTAATATCTTCTATGGCAATAATAAATCATTCAAAACTAAGTGTAAGAAGAGGAGTTTTTAGTTTTTTTACTCCATCATCAGCATATGCATTTATGGTGTTTAATTTATTTTCAGCACCTTGTTTTAGTGCTATTGCTGCAATGAAAAAAGAACTGGGGAATAATAGGACTCTTATAAAAACAGTGACATTTGAAATTAGCTTAGCATGGACACTTGCAACAATTATATATCAAATTGGAAGTAGGATTGAACAAAGAAAAATTAGTATAATTGATATTATATTTATAGGATTAATTTTAGCAATTTTATTAAAAATTTTTCAAATACCAAACAAATGCTCACAATGTTCATATAAAAAAATATGTGATAAAAATAGCAAGTAAAATCTTGCTATTTTTTAATGAATATTATAAAATATACACATAAAAAGGAGAAAAAATGATAGCAGAAATAATAATAAATAGAACAGCTAAAAGACTAAATCGAACATTTGATTACAACATTCCCAAAGAGCTTGAAGAACTTATTATGATTGGAAGTAATGTGCTTGTACCATTTGGTAAATCAGGTAGTTTAGCAGATGGATATGTAATAGGAATAAAAGAAAGTACTTCATATGAAGTAAAAGATATTGCACAAATAAAACATAATCTATCAAAAAAGCAGATAGAACTTGCAAAGTGGATGGCAAAAAAATACTTTTGCAATATATCTGATTGTATAAAGCAAATGTTAACTCCAGGAACCAAAAGTAAAGATGAAAGCAAAAACATTCAAGATAAAACAATAAATACAGTATACTTAAAAAAAGATGAAGATGAAATTCAGTTTGATATAGATATTAATAAAATAAAATCAGAAAAACAAAAAAAGATATTACAGTTCATAAAAAATAATGAAGGAGCAACAATATCAGAAATAGAAATGTTCACAGGAGGAACTAGAGCAATAGTAAAAACTCTTGAAAAAAATGGATATCTTGAGATTGTTGAACAAAAAGTAGAAAGAAATCCTTTAGCAAGTAAGAAAATAGAAAGAAATCAAAAATTAATATTAACAGAAGAACAGCAAAAAGCATTTGATGCAATATTAGCAAAATTAAATTCAAATGAATATAATGAATTTTTACTATATGGAGTAACAGGTTCTGGAAAAACGGAAGTGTATTTACAATTAATAGAAGAAACTTTAAAAAAAGAAAAAACGTCAATTGTACTAGTTCCTGAAATTTCTTTAACTCCTCAAATGGTAGATAGATTTATATCAAGGTTTGGAAAAGAGACAATAGCTGTATTACACAGTAAACTATCAATAGGGGAAAGATATGATGAATGGAACAGAATAAAACAAGGAAAAGCTAAGATAATAATTGGAGCAAGGTCTGCAATATTTGCTCCAACAGATAATATCGGAATAATCATAATAGATGAAGAACATGATAGCTCATATAAATCAGAATCAGTTCCAAAATATGATACAAAACAAATTGCTCAAAATCTCGCAAAAGAGTATAGATGTCCACTTGTTTTAGGAAGTGCAACACCTGATATAAATACATATTATAAATCCACATGTGGTAAAATAAATTTACTAGAATTAACTAGAAGAGCAAACGATTCAGAACTTCCAAAAGTCGAAATAGTTGATTTAAAAATGGAACTTGCAAATGGAAATAAATCAATGTTAAGTACAAAACTATATGATTCAATTAAAGAAAATTTAGCAAACAAAAAGCAAACAATTTTATTTCTAAATAGAAGAGGCTTTTCAACATTTATAATGTGTAGAGAATGTGGTTATACTTTAAAATGTAAAAATTGTAATATAAGCTTAACATATCACAAAACAGAAAACAAACTAAAATGCCATTATTGTGGATATGAAGAAAATCTTGCTAAAATTTGTCCTAATTGTGGAAGCACAAAAATAAGGTATTTTGGTACAGGAACTCAAAAATTAGAACAAGAAGTAAATAGATTATTTCCGAATGCTTCAACTATAAGGATGGATATTG
The DNA here is from genome assembly GCA_934162255.1 of uncultured Clostridia bacterium. Taxonomy (GTDB): domain Bacteria; phylum Bacillota; class Clostridia; order TANB77; family CAG-508; genus CAG-269. Next base: position 179,675 of record CAKPIG010000001.1, read on the forward strand.
ATACTGTAACAAAGAAAAATTCACATGAACAAATATTAAATACATTTAAAAATAATAATATAGATATACTTATAGGAACACAAATGGTTGTAAAAGGACATCATTTTCCAAACGTAACTTTAGTAGGAGTAATTGCAGCAGATAGTAGTTTAAATATTGATGACTATAGAGCAAATGAAAGAACATTTCAAATTTTAACACAAGTTGCAGGTAGAGCTGGTAGAGAAAAGGATAAAGGGAGAGTAATAATTCAAACATATACACCAGATAATTTTAGTATATTATGTGCACAAGAGCAAAATTATTTAAAATTTTATGAAACAGAAGTTGCTTTACGAAAACAGTTGAATTATCCACCATTTTGCGATATAATATTAATTGCATTTAATAGTATGTCAGAAGAAGAAATAAAATTAGTTTCAAACAAAGTATATGAATACTTAAAAATAAAACTTGATGATCAAAAATTTCAAGTACTAAAGCCAATGCCATCACCTATAGATAAAATACAAAATAAATATAGATGGAGAATAATTATAAAAGGAAATGTGACAGAAGAGGCTAATAATGTGCTAAATACTTGTTTGAAAAATTTCTATGAATTGAATTATAAAAATACTAGGATAACAATAGATGTAAATCCTAATAATATGATTTAGAAAGGAAGATTTTAATGGCAATAAGAATAATAAGACTAGAAAAAGATGAAATATTAAAAAAGAAGTCTAGAGAAGTAGAAGAGATTGATGATAAAATTCAAACTCTAATTGATGATATGATTGATACAATGTACAAATATAATGGAGTTGGACTATCAGCTGTTCAAGTTGGAGTTTTAAAAAGAATAGTAGTTATTGATATTGATGATGGAACAGGAGTAAAAGTTTTAATAAATCCAAAAATAACTAAAACAAAAGGTGAACATGAAGTAGAAGAAGGATGTTTGAGTTTCCCAAATCAATATGCAAAATTAATTAGACCAAAAGAAGTTACAGTTGAAGCATTAGACAGAAGTGGAAAAAAGATTACAATAAAAGCAAAAGAATTACTTGCACAAGCTATTGCACATGAAGTTGACCATTTAGATGGAATTGTCTTTATTGATAGAATGATTCCAGGCACATTAGAACATGTCGAACCAGAGAAAAAGAATTAATATTTATTATTGGAAGGAGCTCAAATGAAGAAGAAAAAGTTAATAATTAGTATAATAATAGTTTTAGTAGTACTAGCTATAATAGTATTTGTAATATCAAAAAATAAAAATAAAACACAGGAATCAAAATTAGTACAAATTTATAATGAAATAACAGAGAACCAAAGTTATTATTTTGAAATAGAACAAAATGATGAAAACAAAACAATAATGGCCAAAAATGGAGACAAAACAGTAATTGATAGTTACTCTGGAGGAACACGTTCAACAACATTGATAAAAGATGGAAATACATATATAATATTTCATGATAGAGAAGAATACTATGTATTTGACACAGACAATGTAGAGCAAACAATCTTGACAGATGGAATTGAGGAATTACTAAAAAAGGATTTTAAAACAGGTCAAGAAAAAATAAAAGGTAAAAAATGTACATATGAAGAATATGAAGGAAGTACGTTTTTCATAATGTCAAATATGCTTGATTTAGATGAAAATGATACAAAAACTAGATTATATTTTGACAAAAACAATCAATTGGTATATGTAAAAATAATAAATAGTCAAGAAGCGGAAATATTAAAGATAACACTTACTAAAGAAGCTGATAATTCATTATTTGAAATACCATCAAATTATGCAGAAAACTAAAGAATGATATAACAAGTTAAAAACTTTTTATATATAAAAATCAAAAGAAGGAGTGAAGAAATATGTCAACAAGATTCGTATTAAACGAAACATCATATTTTGGGAAAGGAGCAAGAGAAGAAATAGCTGGAGAAATTCAAAGAAGAAAATTTCATAAAGCATTTGTAGTAACAGATAAAGCATTAGTAGAATGTGGAACTACAGATAAAGTTACAAAAGTATTAGGAAAAGCCAATATACCTTTTGAAGTTTATTCAGAAGTAAAACCAAATCCAACAATAAAAAATGTACTAGATGGAGTAGAAGCTTGTAAAAAGTCTGAAGCTGATGTTATAGTTGCTGTTGGTGGAGGTTCTGCAATGGATACAGCAAAAGGAATATCAATAGTTATGACAAATCCTGATAGAGCAGATATTGTTTCATTAAATGGTATATCAAATACAGTAAATAAAGGAATGCCAATGATTGCATTACCTACAACATCTGGAACGGCTTCAGAAGTAACAATAAATTATGTAATAACAGATGAAGAAAGAAAAATAAAAATGGTATGTGTTGACCCAAATGATATACCAATATTAGCAATAGTTGATTCTGAATTAATGGCATCTATGCCAAAATCATTAGCTGCTGCTACAGGAATGGATGCATTAACACATGGAATTGAAGGATATATAACAAAAGCTCACAATACTATGTCAGATATGTTCCATATGAGAGCAATTGAGTTAATTTTCAAATATTTACCGGCAGCTGTTAATGAAAAAGACGAAGAAGCAATCGAAATGATGGGACTTGCTCAATATATAGCAGGAATGGGATTCTCAAATGTAGGATTAGGAATAGTTCATTCTATGGCCCATCAATTAGGAGCAGTATATGATACTCCACATGGAATTGCAAATGCAATACTACTTCCAACTGTTATGAGATTTAATGGGGAAGATCCAGCAACAGCACAAAGATTTAGAGAAATCTTAATAAACATAGGAAGACCTGATGCTGAAAACTTAAATGATCAAGATGTAATAAATACATTTGTATGGATGATATCTGAACTTTCAAAATCAGTTGGTATCACACAAACAGTAAAAGATGTTGGTGGAAGAGAAGAAGATCTAGAACTATTAGCAGAAAAAGCAATGCAAGATCCATGTAAACCTGGAAATCCAAGAGAAGTTTCAAAGGAAGACTTTATAGAATTATATAGAAGAGCTATGTAATAAAAAATAAAAAAGAGCAATGTCATACAAGCATTTTGCTCTTTTTTTATGTGAAATTATCAAAAGAACTCTTGCTAGATAGAGTTTTTTATGTTATATTAGATAAGAAGGATAAATAATATGAAGATAGGATTAATTTCAGATATACATGGAAATAAAAAAGCATTAGACGCAGTTTTAAAACAATTAGAAGAGGAAAAAATAGATAAAATAATTTGCTTAGGAGATTTAATAGGTGGAGCTCCAATGGCAGAAGAAGTAGTACAAAAAATAATAGGGATGAGGCATAGAATAATTGCTGTAAGAGGAAATCGTGAAAAATATATAATTGAAGAAATGCCTAAAATTGTACATGATGAAAAAATGAAATTAAGTGATGAACAATTACAAAGAAATGAACTTTTGAAAAAAGAATTAAGTGATTCATCAAAAAAATTTATAAAAAAATTACCAAGAGAACTATTAATTGAAATTGAAGAAAATAAAATTTATATTGCCCACTATCCAATGAACAAAGATGGAAGTTTTAGAAAGCACATAAAAAAAGCTAGTGCAGAAGAAAATGAAATAATGTTTAGTGGAATAGATGCTGATATATATTTGTATGGGCATACTCATAAAGAAACATATAACTTTAAGAATAATAAAACATACATAAACCCAGGAGCACTAGGATGTCCTGGAAAAACGAACTTTGCATCATATGGAATATTAAATATTAATAAAAATAAAGTAGAATATAAACAATTATATGTGAAATATAATGTTCAAGAAGTAATTGATAGTATTAGAAAAACAAAATTTTCAGGATATACAAGTGTTTTAAAACTGTTTTATGGAATTGAATGAGTAATATGTGACTAGAGAATTTTTTTGAAACACTTGCAATCTATCAAATAATATGATATTATATTAACATAAAAAATAAAAACAAGGAAAAAGAGGAGTACATTTATACTTATTTTGTAGAGAAAAGAAGTCATAGGCTGAAAACTTCTTAAACAAAGATAAATGGAAGGTAGCTTTGGAGTTGATAATCTGACAATAAACTTAAGATTATTCGTGTGCTGCGTTAAAGCAAAATAAGATGTTATCAAGAATAAGATAAATAATTAAGGTGGTACCGTGAGATATATCTCGCCCTTATGCAATAAGCATATAGGCGAGTTTTTTGGTACAGAAAGGAGATAATTTCATGTTAAAGATAAAAACAAAAAAACAAGGTGCAGAACTAACAAGCATACAGTATAACGAAAAAGAAATACTGTTTGATGGAAAAACATTTTGGAATCGCCAGTCACCAATATTATTCCCAATAGTAGGACAAATAAGAGACTCAAAAACAGAAATAGATGGAAAAATATATGAAATGTCACAACATGGATTTGCAAGAGACATGGAATTTGAAGAAATTGCAGAAAATCATTATGTATTAATATATAATGAAGAAACAATAAAAAAATATCCATATAAATTCGAATTACATGTAATATATAAAATAGATGAAGACACTTTACAGATAGAATATCAAGTAAAAAACATAGATGATAAAAAAATTTATTTTGGACTAGGAGGACATCCAGCATTTAGTTGTGATTACAGTACAGAAAAATATGAAATAGTATTTGAAGAAAAAGAAGACAAAATAGAATTCTTAAAATTAAAAAATGGATTAATAGACACAAAAAAAGCAAACAATATTTTAAAAAACAACAAAATACGTCTAGCAGCAAATATATTTGATAATGATGCGATAATAATGAAAAATATAAAATCAAATAAAGTTATTTTGAAAAACAAGCAAACAAATCAAAAAATATTAGAATTTGATTTTACTGATTTCCCATATTTGGCATTATGGTCAAAAAAGGGAGCACCTTTTGTCTGTATAGAACCATGGCAAAATACAGCAGATAGAATTGATAGTAATCAAATTTTTAAAAATAAAGAAAATATAAATCAATTAGAACCAAATGAAGTATTTTCTTGTAAATATAAAGTAAAATTTTATTAAAAGGAGACTGTAAAAATGAGTGAAAAAAATTTAAATGACAAGTACAACCCAAAAGAATTTGAAGAAAAATTGTATAATAAATGGGAACAAAAAGGCTATTTTAAGCCATCAATGGATAAAACAAAAGAAAGCTATTGTATAGTAATGCCACCACCAAATGTAACAGGAAAATTACACATGGGACATGCACTTGATGGAACAATGCAAGATATATTAATAAGATTTAAAAGAATGTGTGGATATAATACATTATGGGTTCCTGGAACAGATCATGCAGCAATAGCAACAGAAGTAAAAATTGTTGAAAAAATGAAAAAAGAAGAAGGAATAACAAAAGCAGATATAACAAGAGAAGAATTTTTAAAAAGAGCTTGGGAATGGACAAAAGAATATGGAGGAACAATACAAAAACAGCAAAGAAAACTTGGATGTTCTTGTGATTGGGATAGAAGTAGATTTACTATGGATGAAGGACTATCAGAAGCAGTTCTTGAACAATTTGTTAGACTATACAATCAGGGATTAATATATAAAGGTACAAGAATGATAAATTGGTGCCCATCATGTCATACATCACTTTCAGATGCAGAAGTAGAATTTGAAGAAGAACCTTCACATTTATGGCATATAAAATATCAAATAAAAGATTCAGATAAATATGTTATAGTTGCAACAACAAGACCTGAAACAATGTTAGGAGATACAGCTGTTGCAGTTCATCCAGACGATGAAAGATATAAGGATATAGTTGGCAAAACATGTATACTACCAATTATGAATAAAGAAATTCCAATAATTGCAGATGAATTTGTAGAAAAAGATTTTGGCACAGGATGTGTAAAAATTACACCTGCACATGATATGAATGATTATCAAGCAGGACTAAAACATAATCTTGAAATAGTTGAAGTTTTTGATGATTCATCTTTAATGAATGATTTAGTGCCAGAATATAAAGGATTAACAACACTTGAAGCAAGAAAATTAATTTTAAAAAAACTAGAAGAACTAGGAGTATTAGTAGAAATTGAGGACTATACTCACAATGTTGGAAAATGCTATAGATGTCACAATACTGTTGAACCAAGAATATCAGAGCAATGGTTTGTAAAAATGAAAGAACTTGCAGAACCTGCAATAAAAGCAGTAAAAGAAGATGACATTAAATTTATTCCAAAAAGATATGAAAAAACATATTTTAATTGGATGGAAAATATTCAAGATTGGTGTATATCAAGACAATTATGGTGGGGACATAGAATACCAGCATATTATTGTGAGAAATGCGGACATGTACATGTTGCAAAAAAACAACCTGAAAAATGCGAAAAATGTGGAAACACAAAATTACATCAAGATGAAGATACTCTTGATACATGGTTTAGTTCAGCATTATGGCCATTTTCAACTCTAGGATGGCCAAATATGGACGCAGAAGACTTAAAAACATTCTATCCAACAAATGTGTTGGTAACTGGATATGATATAATTTTCTTCTGGGTTGCAAGAATGATATTTTCAGGTTTATATAGTATGAATCAAAAGCCATTCAGTGATATTTTAATACATGGAATAGTAAGAGATAGCCAAGGTAGAAAAATGTCAAAATCATTAGGAAATGGAATTGATCCACTTGAAATAATAAACCAATATAGTACAGATGCTCTAAGATTTTCACTAATTTCAGGAGTATCAGCAGGAAATGATATAAAATACATGCCTGAAAAGCTTACACAAGCATCAAACTTTGCTAATAAATTATGGAATGCTTCAAAATTCGTATTAATGAATTTAGATGATGTTCAAGAATTACCAGATATAAACTTAGAAAAACTTGAATATGAAGATAAGTGGATTTTGTCAAAATTAAATACATTATCAAAAGAAATACGAGAGAACTTAGAAAATTATGATTTTGGAGTTGCAATACAAAAAATATATGACTTTATTTGGAATGAATTCTGTGACTGGTATATTGAAATTGTAAAACCAAGATTATATGGAGAAAATTCTGAAAGCAAATTAACTGCCCAAACAGTTTTAAATAAAGTATTAATGGATTCATTAAAATTATTACATCCAATAATGCCATTTATCACAGAAGAAATATATCAAAAATTATACAATAAAGACAGCGAAAGTATAATGATATCAAACTTCCCAGATTATGACTTGAAATATGATTTTAAATCAGAAGAAATGCAGGTAGAAAAATTAAAAGATATAATTACAGAAATCCGTAATTTAAGAGCAAATTTAAATGTACATCCATCAAAAAAAGCAGAATTAATTTTTGTTACAACGAAATATACAGAATTAATTAATAAATCAGAAGAGTTTTTGAAAAAGCTTGGCTTTAGTGATAAAATTATAGTTCAAGAAAATAAAGATGGAATTGCATCAAATGCAATGTCAATAATAGCAGAAGGACTTGAACTATATATACCTTTTGAAGAACTTGTAGACATAGAAGAAGAAAGAAAAAGATTAGAAGAAGAAAAGAAAAAAGTTTTGTCTGAAATAGAAAGAGCAAGTAAAATGCTAGCAAATCCGGGATTTGTAAATAAGGCACCAGAAGCTAAAATCAATGAAGAAAAAGAAAAATTAAATAAATACAAAGAAATATTAGAAAACATTGAAAAAAGACTATCATAAAAAAGACAAACCTTGCATATTATTAATTAGTATAGCAGGGAGGAGAGCAAAAGATGATAGAAGAAAGAAAAAATGTAAATATCAATACTAATATTGTTCAAAACTTAGTACTAGAAAACAGAGAAAAGTTAAGTGTGTCAGGTGTGAATGATGTACTAAGTTTTGATGATCAAATAGTTATGATAGATACAGAATTAGGATTACTAAGTGTTAAAGGGGAAAACATAAGGATAAATAAATTAAGCTTAGATACTGCAGAAGTAATAGTTGAAGGAGAAATATCAAGTTTATCATATAGTCCAAATAAACAAGATAAATCTGCAGGAACAATATTAAGTAAAATTTTTAAGTAAAGAAAGGTTAATAATGGTTAGAAATCAAGCATATTTATTTATAGTTTTTTCTTTAACAGGTATAGCTATAGGTCTGTTATTCGATATATTTAGAGCTTCTAGAAAAAACATTAAAATAAATGATATTATTATATATATAGAAGATATACTATTTTGGATTTTATCAGGCTTTATTGTTTTATATAACATATGGTATTTCAATGATGGTGAAATACGACTATTTATGTTCTTAGGAATCATTTTAGGAGTCCTAATATATATGTTAATATTGAGTAATTTAATAATAAACATATTAACATGGATTATATCTCCAATAGTAAAATTAGTAAAATTTTGCAAGAAAAAGATTATTTTTCTACTTAAAAGAGGGAAATTGCAAAAAAAAGGAGAATAATATATATGTAAATAATTTTATGATGGAGATACTTATGAAAAAAACATTATTCAGAAACATATTAATAATATCATTTATAATATGGTCAATATTTTTAATAAAACAACAATTAAATATAATTCAATATAAAGATGAAATAAAAGCACTTTCTTCAAAAATAGAAGTAGCAGAAGAAAAGCTAGATGATAACAAAAAAAGTTTAGAAGCAGAAAAACAAAACACAAATTCATTAGAATATATAGAAAAATTAGCACGTGAAAAACTAGGAATGTATTTACCAAACGAACGAGTTTATGTCGATAGTAATATGTAATCCTTAAAGCACATTCAGGTTTTAAGGATTCTTTATTTTTTATAAATTATTAAGTCTAAAAAAATCCAACAAAAAACAATAAAATAAATAATAGGAGGTAGAAAATGTCAGAATTAGAAAATATGACTTTATTAGAATTGAGAAATTTAGCCAAAGAAAAAAATATTAGAAATATATCAAAATTAAAAAAAGATGAAATAATACAATTACTAAAACAAATAGAAAAAACATCAGAACCGGTTAATGAAACAGAAGAAATGAAATATGATGAAAATGATGAAGAACAAATAATTGCTGGAGAATCTGTAATAGACTATAAAGTAACAAATGAAGATGATCAAATTGTTGAAGGAATATTAGAAGTACTACCAGATGGATATGGATTTTTAAGAGGAGATAATTATTTATCAAGCCCTAAAGATGTATATATATCTCCTGTACAGATAAGAAGATTTAAATTGGATACAGGAGATATAGTAAAAGGAATTTCCAGAACAAAAGAAGGAGAAAAATTCCCTTCACTAATTTTTGTTGGAGAAGTAAATGGAGAACATCCAGAAAAAGCTGCAAGAAGGAAAAGATTTGATGAATTAACACCAATATACCCAGAAGAAAGACTAAAACTAGAAACAAAACCAACAGAATATGCAATGAGAATAATAGATCTAATCTCGCCTATAGGTAAAGGTCAGAGAGGAATGATAGTTGCTCCTCCAAAAGTTGGAAAGACAACATTATTGAAGAAAATAGCAAATAGCATATCTGAAAATAATCCTGAAGTAGAATTAATTGTGTTATTAATAGATGAAAGACCAGAAGAAGTTACAGATATGAAACGTTCTATAAAAGGACAAGTTATATATTCAACATTTGACGAAATGCCAGAACATCATGTAAAAGTAGCTGAAATGGTTCTAGAAAGAGCAAAAAGAATAATAGAACATAATAGGGATGTAGTAATTTTGCTAGATAGTATTACAAGACTTGCTAGAGCATATAACTTAGTAATGCCATCTTCAGGAAAAACATTATCCGGAGGACTTGATCCAGCAGCATTACATAAACCAAAAAAATTTTTTGGTGCAGCAAGAAATATAGAAAATGGAGGAAGCTTAACAATACTAGCAACAGCATTAATTGAAACAGGAAGTAGAATGGATGATGTAATATTTGAAGAATTCAAAGGAACAGGAAACATGGAAGTACATCTAGATAGAAAACTTTCTGAAAAAAGAATATTTCCTGCTATTGATATCAATAAATCTGGAACAAGAAGAGAAGATTTACTGCTTACAAAACCCGAAATGGAAACAGTTTTTGCATTAAGAAAAGCATTAAACAACTTACCTGTTGCAGAAGTTACTGAACAAATAATTTCTCAAATGACTCAAACAAAGACCAATGCAGAATTTATTGAAAAGATGGATTCTTATTTAAAAAATTATAAAAATTAATATTATTGTGATAGTATATTCACAAAGGAGGAATAATTATGAAAGCAAATGAAATAAAAAAAGTATCATGTGTAGGCTCAGGAGTTATAGGATATAGTTGGGCATTATATTTTGCATTAAAAAAACTAAACACAACTGTTTATGACATAAAACAGGAATCATTAGACTTGGCAAAAGAGAGAATTCATGAAAGTCTAAAATCTCTAATAAAAAATGAGGTTATAACACAAAAAGAAAGTGAAGAAATAGAAGCAAGAATCACATACACAACATCAATGGAAGAAGCAGTAAAAGACGTAAAATTTATCGTAGAATCAGGACCTGAAAACTATGAGATAAAAAGAAGTATTGTAAGTGAAATAGAAATGTATACATCTGATGAAACAATAATTACAAGTTCTACATCAGGACTTTTAATTACTGAAATAGCAAGAGATGCAAAACATCCAGAACGTTTTATAGGAGCTCATCCATATAATCCACCACATTTAATACCTTTAGTAGAAATTACAAAAGGAGATAAAACGAGTGAAGAAATAGTAGAAACAGCCAAAGAATTTTTTACAATGATAGGTAAAGAGCCTGTAGTGTTACAAAAAGAAGCACTTGGTTTTATCTGCAATAGAATTCAAATGGCATTATATCGTGAAGTATGCCAATTAGTAATGGATGGTGTATGCAGTATTGAAGATGCAGATAAAGCTGTAACATTTGGACCAGGACTCCGTTGGGGAATAATGGGACCATCATTAGTATTCCAATTAGGTGGAGGAAAAGTAGGAATTGATGGATTACTAAAACACCTTGGGCCATCAATAAACTTATGGCTTAATGATATGGCAGACTTCAAAGAATTTCCAGAAGAATTTGGAAAAATAGCACGTGATGGAGTAGAAGAAGAAATGAAAAACCGTCCTGCAGAAATAGGAAATGACGATACATCACTTGCTGAATATAGAGATAAAATGCTAATTGAAATGTTAAAATTGCATAAGAAACTATAAATATTAAAAAGTAATACAGTAAAAATAGATAGAGAACTGCTTGAAATAAAGTAGTTCTTTTTGATATAATATTTGTATTAGACAAATTGAAAGATTTAAACGCTGAAAATTTAAAATAAACCTTAAAACAGAGTCCTATGTTTACAACTCTTTTTATGAATTTGATAGCAAAACAAATTCATTTACCATTACCATATGAATGGAGAAAATCAGTCACTAAAAAAGAGTATATAGATGAAATGATAAATATATTTAATTATAACCAAAAGTTTATTGTTAAAATAAATAGCTTAAATTATGGAAAATCAAGAAAGAAGAGCATATTTGACAATTGAATCTGTACGAGCATTAGATATAAGAGTTATATTTGAAGATACACAAATTTTATACGAGGGTGCAATTGAAAATGCTCCAAAAGAAATAAAAAAATATCAGCTTACTTTTTAAAATTTGGAATATCTTCAATAAATGCAATTATAGTTACAAGTTTGATAACGATAGTTGAAAATTATATTAATAATAAAATAATGATAAATAAAGGTGGTAGTAGTTATGAAAATAAGTGAATTAAACGCGGAATATGATAAATTACAATTACAGTATGGAGCAAAGGAGCTAACATCTATATATAATGGAGGATGCACTAATAATCCAGATTTTTGTTTTGTTTTTATGAATCCTACTGGAAAAAATATTGCATCAGATCCAAATTGGAAAGGGAGAAGATCTCCTTGGATTGGAACTAAGAATATATGGAAATTGTTTTATAGAATAGGATTACTTGATGAAGAAATATATAGTGATATTATGTCAAAAAAGCCACAAGAGTGGGATGAAAAATTTGCGGATTTAGTATATGCTGATGTAGAAAAACACAAATATTTTATAACTAATTTAGGAAAATGTACACAGGTAGATGCTAGAGTATTACCAAATTTGGTTTATAGTCAATATTTAGATTTATTATGCAAAGAAATAGAAATAATTAATCCTAAGACAATTATAACACTTGGAAATCAAGTAAGTTCTATTGTGTTGGATAAAAATATATCAGTATCTCAATGTAGAAAACAAAACTTTTTAAAGAATATAGCTGGTATGGAATATAAAGTATACCCAGTTTATTATCCTATTGGAAATGGAATGATGAATATAGACAAAGCAATTGAAGACTTAAATTTTATTATAAAAACAAATACAAAAAGTCAAAAAGACATTGAAGATTTTGAAAGGTAACCTCACCTACAAATTACAATTTGGTGATTTTTTATAGAGAAAAATAAATTATTATAATTATGAAAAATACGAATAAAGACAGCTTTT
>CAKPIG010000002.1 GCA_934162255.1 uncultured Clostridia bacterium
CATTAGGATTTTTAGTAGGACAAGCAATGAAAGAAACAAAAGGAAAAGCAAATCCACAAATGCTTAACAAAATGTTTGCAGAAGAATTAAAAAAATAAAAAGAAGCACTTCAGTACATAGCTGAAGTGTTTTTTATAATTCTCTCTTTTTTATAAAATCTATGACAAGTCCACAAACTATAAATTGAGTAGCAATAGTAAAACTAAATTTCATAAGAGCAAGACCAATTTGATATGTAAAGCTTGATTTATATAATATATATGTACATAATATTAAAGAAGAAATTAAAGAAACAGCTAAAGAAATTAATAAACCATATCTAATAATTTTATAAATTTTTTTATCTAAATTTTTTAATTCAAAGATTATTTTTTGCACAATAATCACCTCATAATTATAATAGCATGGAATACACAGTAAATCAAAGGAAATAAGTCCCAAAATCTTGATTTTAATGTAATTATATTATATAATTCAAAAGCAAAAGAAAGGAAGAAAAAATGGCAAAAGCAAAAACAGTATTTGTATGTAGTGAATGTGGAAATGAATCACCAAAATGGTTAGGAAAATGTCCAGCATGTAATAGTTGGAATACTTTTTATGAGCAAAAAATAGAAAAATATACAGAAGGAAACAAATTAGAAAAGAAAATAAACAATAAACCAAAACCATTAAACACATATATAGGGCAAGAAGCTAATAGAACGACAACAGGATATTCAGAATTAGATAGAGTACTTGGGGGAGGTCTTGTAAAAGGCTCACTAATATTATTAGGAGGAGAACCGGGTATTGGAAAATCAACACTTATATTACAATTATGCAATAAAGTACAAGGTGATGGAAATGTATTATATGTATCAGGAGAAGAATCAGCAGAACAAATAAAATTAAGAGCAGATAGATTAGGCATTCAAAATGATGACCTATTATTTTTAGGAGAAACTGATATAGATATTGTAAAAGAGGCAATAACAGAAACAAATCCAAAACTTGTAATAATAGATTCAATTCAAACAATGTATTCAGATGAAATAACAGCAGCTGCTGGAAGTGTAAGTCAAGTAAGAGAAATAACTTCGCAAATTATGAGAATATGTAAGTCACAATATATTACAACAATCATAATAGGGCATGTTACAAAAGAAGGAAATATTGCAGGACCAAGGGTACTTGAACATATGGTAGATACAGTACTATATTTAGAGGGAGAAAGATATAATACATATAGAATATTAAGAGCAGTAAAAAATAGGTTTGGTTCAACAAATGAAATTGGCATGTTTGAAATGAGAGAAGAAGGAATGTGTGAAGTAACAAATCCTTCAGATATCTTAATAACAGAAAGAGAAGATAATCCATCAGGCTCATGTATAGTTGCAAGTATAGAAGGAACTAGACCGATATTAGTAGAAATGCAAGCATTAACAACAATGAGTGTTATGGGAGTACCAAAAAGGACGGGAAATGGATTCGATTATAATAGATTATCGGTATTAATTGCGGTTCTAGAAAAAAGAGCAGGACTGTCACTTGGAAATCAAGATATATATTTAAATATAGCAGGAGGAATGAAATTATCAGAACCTGCTGTAGACTTAGGAGTGGCAGTAACTGTGGCATCAGCATATAAAAATATACCAATAGCTAAAGATATTGTAATAATAGGAGAAGTTGGTCTTACAGGAGAAGTAAGAAGAATTAATTTAATTGAAAAAAGGCTGAAAGAAGCCGAAAAATTGGGATTCAAAAAGTGTATAATACCAGAAAATAACAAAAAAGTATTGAAAGATGAATATAAATTAGATATAATAGGGGTGAAAAATATAGGGGAAGCACTAAAGAAACTTGGAATAAAGTAATCTAAGCAGAAAGAGGTGAAATATGAAGGCAATAAAGGAAGACCCAATAGCAGAAATATTAAAGAAAATAGCCCCAGGAACGGCAATAAGAGAAGGCTTAGAAAATATACTAAGAGCTAAAACAGGAGCACTATTATTAATAACAGACAAGCAAGAAGTAATTGATGAAGTTGTTGACGGAGGTTTTTTTATAAATGAAGATTATACCTCATCAAAATTATATGAACTTGCTAAAATGGATGGTGCAATAGTATTAAGTGGAGATATGAAAAAAATACTATTTGCAAATGCACAATTAATACCATCATATCAAATACCAACAGTAGAAACAGGAACAAGACATAGAACAGCTGAAAGAACTGCTAAACAAACAGGAGAACTAGTAATAAGCATATCACAAAGAAGAAATATAATAACAGTATTTAAAGACAATAATAGATATATATTAGAAGATACAGAAGTAGTCTTAAATAAATCAAACCAAGCAATTCAGACACTAGAGAAATATAGAAAAGTATATGATAGTAAACTAAGTGTATTAAATGAATATGAATTTAATGACATAGTTACACTAGATAATGTTTTAACAGTAATACAAAGAGCAGAAATGGTAATGAAAATAGTTGAAGAAATACAGAGAAATATATTTGAACTAGGAGAAGATGGAAGATTAGTTAATATGCAACTAGAAGAATTAATTGGTGGACTTGAAAAAGAGGAAATGCAAGTAATAAAAGATTATAAAGTCTGCGAAAATGAAGCAGAAGAAATAATGAAGGAATTATCAAAATTAGAACATGAAGAATTAATGAAAGTAGCAACTATAGCAAAACTACTTGGATATGAGAGTTTTGAAAATTTTGAAGAACTTGCAGTATATCCAAAAGGATATAGAATATTAGACAAAGTACCAAGAATGCCTAATAGCATAATTGAAAAATTAGTAAAATCATTCAAATCATTCCAACATATACTTGTTGCAGATATAGGAGAACTAGATAAAGTAGAAGGAATTGGAGAAGTTAGAGCAAAAACAATAAAACAATCATTAAAGAAAATGCAAGAGCAATTTGCATTTGATAATATATTAATATAGAAAGAGGTAAAATAAAATGAAAAAAGCATCAAACATAATAACTATAATAGCATTAGTAATAATAATAGCATTAATAGGAATAATATCATTTGGATATTATAAAAAAGCAACAATGGAAGTAAAAAATCCAATAGTAACAATGGAAGTTCAAGATTACGGAACAATAAAAATTGAGTTATACCCAGATCAAGCACCACAAACAGTTGCAAACTTTGTAAACTTAGTTCAAAATGGCTATTATAATGGACTAAAATTTCATAGAGTTGTAGATGGATTTATGATACAAGGAGGAGATAAAAATGGAGATGGAACAGGTTCACCATCACTAAGTGATTTAGGAGATTTAAATGGTGAAGAAGACAGAGAATATAGTATAAAAGGAGAATTCCTATTAAATGGAGTTGAAAACAAAATAAAACATGAAGAAGGAGTTATATCAATGGCAAGAGGTGATTATACTTCATATTCTTCATCACTAACAGAAGAAAGTTATAACTCAGCAGGTTCACAATTCTTTATAATGACTGCAACAAATTCATCATTAGATGGTTCTTATGCAGGATTTGGAAGAGTAATAGAAGGAATGGATGTTGTTCATAAAATAGAAAAAGTTGAAGTTGAAGCTACAAATACATCAGAAGGTACTGATAGTAAAGGAAATTCAGAAGAAAGTGAAAAGAGCAAACCTGTAAATGATGTAATAATAACAAAAGTTGAAGTTGATACATTTGGAGTAAATTATGATAAACCTGAAACTTTAAAGAAATGGAATTATTATGATTGGATTCAAGAAACATATGGAATCAATTTAAAACAATATCAATAGAAAATAAAAAAATCGCTTATCTGAGCGATTTTTTTTATGCCATAGTGGCTAATTTTTTTGATAAGCTAGATTTTTTTCTAGCTGCTGTATTTTTTACGATAACACCTTTTGTGCAAGCTTGATCAATTTTTTTAGTAGCTTCTGACAATAATGTTTTTGCTTCTTCTAAATTACCTACAACAACAGCTTCTTCAAATTTTTTAACAGCTGATTTATATCCAGTTTTTATCATATTATTTCTCATTGTTTTCTTTTCAATAACTTTAACTCTTTTTTTAGCTGATTTGATATTTGGCATATGTAGTGCACCTCCTCTTAGTAAAATAAACTATAACGCCTACAATTATAACATACAAGACAAAATTTGGCAAGAGCAAAATAAAAAAATTTTAAAATAAAAATTGTGAAAACGCAGTTTTTTGTAACTTTTGTGAAAAATATTGCACTTAAGGTAAGATTATGATATATTATAAAAGCGAAAACATAGGAAAGGAAAGTGATATATATGTTAGCAATAGGTAGTGATCATGGAGGATATAAATTAAAAGAAGAAATAAAGAAGTTTTTAGATGAGAAAGAGATTGAATATATTGATTGTGGAAGCTATTCAGAAGAAAGTGTTGATTATCCAGAGATAGCAAAACAAGTTGCTGAAAAAATAAAATCAAAAGAATGTGAAAAAGGAATATTAATATGTCGTTCTGGAATTGGAATGAGCATAGTAGCAAACAAATTCAAAGGAATAAGATGTGCAAAATGTAATAGTGAAGAAGAAGCAAAATTCTCAAGAATGCATAATGACAGTAATGTTCTTGCATTAGGTGCAGATTATATTAAAGAAAATACAGCAATTTGCATAGTAAGAATATGGATTGCTACAGAATTTGAAGGTGGAAGACATCAAGAAAGAATAAATATAATAAATGAAATTGAAAAAGAAAATATGAAATAATGGAGGATGCATAAATGTGGGGAAATATAGCTATAGCATTTTTATTGGCGTTTATAGTAGCGTTTATGATAACACCATATACAATAAAAATTGCTAATAAAATTGGAGCAGTAGATATACCAAAAGACCAAAGAAGAATGCATACAAAAAAGATGCCTAAATTTGGTGGGCCAGCAGTAATACTTGGATTCCTAGTGTCAATGATATATTTAATAATAATCATGAGTGTCGAAGGAAGTTTAGACTTATTTTCAGAACAACAATATGGATTAAAACTATTGGGAATATTATTAGGAATAGGTTGTATAACTATTACTGGAATATTGGATGATATAAAAACATTAAAATGGTGGCAACAATTAATCGGACAGTTAGCAGCTGCAATAATTGTTGTAGTATTTGGGACGAGAATAGAACATTTAGATATTCCATTCTTATATAGAATAGGTTTATCAGATGCATTTTCCACAATTGTTACAGTATTGTGGATTGTAGGAGTCACAAATGCAATTAATTTAATAGATGGACTTGATGGACTATCATCAGGAATATCATTAATATCTTGTATATCATTATTAATAATATTTCTAATGAACAATTCTCCAATGATAGCAACAGTAATTGTCACTGCAATGAGTGGAGCATTAGTTGGATTTTTACCATATAATTTTTCACCAGCAAAAACTTTTATAGGAGATACAGGATCAAACTTTTTAGGATTTATGCTTGCTGTTGTATCTATTTTGGGAGTTGCAAAAACATATACTGCAGCAGTAATAGTATTACCTGTGATTGTTTTAGGACTACCTATATTTGATGTTATATTTGCAATAATAAGAAGAATTGCAAAGGGAAAATCAATAAAAGCAGTATTTAAACCAGATAAAGGACATCTACATCATAGATTAGTAGAAAAAGGATTTTCACAAAAACAAGCTGTATTAATATTATATGGATTAAGTGCATCACTTGGAATGTTTGCTATTATTTTATTTGATAGTGGAATATGGAAAGCCTTATCATTTTTACTAATGATAATTGCAGCAGTAGCTGTTGGATATAGAAACTTTATAAAAGAAAAAGACGATAAAAAAGAACAGGAGGAATAGATGTGTTTAAAGAGTTTAAAGAATTTGCACTAAAGGGAAATATTATAGACATGGCTGTTGGTGTTGTAATAGGAGGAGCTTTTCAAAAAATAGTAAATTCATTAGTAAATGATATAATAATGCCACTAATATCTATTATTACAGGAAAAGTTAATTTTTCTGAAATGATGTTTACAATAGAAGGTGTTTCAATAAAATATGGAAATTTTATAACAGCAGTAGTTGACTTTTTAATAATTGCATTTTCGATATTTATAGTAATAAAATATTCAAATAAATTAAACAAGATAAAAGAAATTGGAGATGATATGGCAGCTAAGTTAGACAAAAAGGGTAAATTAAAGAAAATGAGAAAATCAAAACAAAAAGTAGAAGAACCAAAAGAACCTGAAACAAAGATATGCCCATACTGTTTAACAGAAATAAAATATCATGCAACAAGATGTCCAAACTGTACTTCTGAATTAATAGAAAAAGTAGAGGAGAAAGCATAATGAAAGACGAAATAGTAAAATTTTTAGCATATGATGGAAAAATATCAGTAATATGTGCTTCTACAACGCAATTAGTAGAAGAAGCAAGAAAAATACATGATTTAAGCCCTCTTGCAACAGCAGTATTGGGGAGAGTTTTAACAATAACAGCATTAATTGGTTCTGATATGAAAAATGAGAGAGATAAATTGACAATACAAATAAAAGGAAATGGACCAATTGGAAAAATGGTATCAGTATCTGATAGTCATGCACATGTAAAAGCAACAATTACTAATCCAATTGTTGACTTACCACTAAACGAATTTGAAAAATTAGATGTAGGTGGAGCAGTTGGAACAGATGGATTTATAAATGTAATAAAAGACATAGGTCTAAAAGAACCATATATAGGTGTAAGCCCATTAACATCTGGAGAAATAGCAGACGATTTTGCAAATTATTTTCAAATATCAGAACAAAAACAAACTGCAGTTGCACTAGGAGTTTTAGTTGATAAAAATGGCGTTCGTGCAGCAGGAGGATATATAATAACACCAATGCCAGATGCAACAGAAGAAGAAATTTCACAAGTTGAAGCATCAATATATAAAGCTGGAGCAATGTCAAGAATGTTGGATGAAAAATTAACATTAAAAGAAATTGCTCAAAAAGTAACAGAAGATAAAAATGTTAAAGTAATAGATGCATCAATTGAACCTAAATATGAATGTGGATGCAGTAAAGAAAAATTTGCAGAAAGCCTAATAACATTAGGAAAAAAACAATTGACAGAAATCATAGAAGAAGATGGTAAAGCAGATATAGAATGTCAATTTTGTAATAAAAAATATAATTTTAATAAAGAAGAATTAAATGAAATATTAAAAAGAATATAGGAGGAAAAAATGAAAAATATAATAGTATTTGGACATAAAAATCCTGACACAGATACAATCTGCTCAAGTATAGTAATGGCAGATTTGCAAACAAAATTAAAAGGAGAAGAAGTAACAGCTTGTAGATTAGGAGATATAAATGAAGAAACAAGATATGCATTAAATTATTTTAAAGCAGAAACTCCTAAATTTATTGAAAAAATTGAAGAAGGACAATCAGTAATATTAGTAGACCACAATGAATTTACACAATCTGCAGATGGAATTGAGAATGCTAAAATTGAAATGGTAGTAGATCATCATAGAATAAATAATTTTAAAACGTCAGAACCACTATTTTACTATGCACAACCAGTAGGATGTACATCAACAGTATTATTAGAATTATACAAAATAAATAATATAGAAATAGAACCTAAAATTGCAGGCTTAATGTTAAGTGCAATAATTTCAGACACATTATTATTAAAATCACCAACAACAACAGACAAAGATAGACAAGCAATATTTGAACTAGAAAAAATAGCAAATGTAGATTCTGAAGAATATGGCTTAGAAATGCTTAAAGCAGGAACAAATTTAGATAAATATACAGAAAGAGAATTAGTTGAGCTAGATGCAAAAAAAATAGAAAAAGATGATATAAAATATATAATAGCACAAGTAAATACTGTAGATATCGAAGAAGTTTTAAAAAGAAAAGATAAGCTAGAAGAAGAAATAAATAGGGAAATAGTAGAAAAAGGATTAAGTCTATTTGTATTTGCAATAACAGATATTATAAATAGTAATTCAAAAGCCATAGTATTAGGAAATAGAGTAGATGCTATTGAAAAAGAATATAAAATTGAAGACAATATTGCTAATATGCCAGGTGTTGTATCTAGAAAAAAACAAATACTTCCATTAGTTGAAAAAAACATATAATATAGATGAAAAAAGTCAAAAATAATTGACTTTTTTTTCAAATAAGTATATACTTGTATGCGAAAAAGAATAAAATAAAATGAGGTATAAAATGAAAAAAAATAAAAGCTTAGCAATAACTATACTAATGATAACAATGCTAATAATACTAAGTACAAAAGTTCAGGCTTCAACAGGTACGGTAGAAGGAGAAACAGTAAATGTAAGAAAAGAAACAAATACCAAATCAACAGTATTAACTCAATTAGATAAAGGACAAAAAGTAGAAATACTTGAAGAAGTAGAAGATTGGTATAAAATAGAAACTACAGAAAAAAATGAAAAAATAACAGGATATGTTAGTTCAAAATATATAAATGTACCAAAAGAACAAACAGTAGAAACAAAACCAGAAACAGAAACTCCTGTTACAGAAACACCTATAGTAAATAACACTGAAACTGTACCAGAAAATAATAACAATGATGAACAAATAATAGAAGGAATAAAGGAAAATACAGAATATGATATAACACAAGAAGTTAAAATAAGACTATTACCATTAATGAGCTCTATAGAAAAAGACAGTGCTTCAAGTGGAAAAATAACAATAAAAGAAATTATTAATGATTGGTGTAAAATAGAAAATGATTCTGTATCAGGTTGGATAAGAACAAATAGTTTAAAAAAAGCATTAAAAGGAGAAGAGACTTCTGAGCCAACCGAAACTTCAACATCTACTGAAACACCAACTGAAGAAAAGCAACCAGAAGAAAAACCTGAAACTCAACAACCAAGTATTACAAATAATGATAAAGTAATAAAAAAAGGATATGTCAGCACAGAAAGTTTAAGAGTGAGAAAAGAAGCCTCACAAAGTAGTAAAGACATAGATAGTTTAAAGAAAAATGATGAAGTTTCAATACTAGAAGAATTAGATGGATGGTACAAAATAAAAATAGAAGGTGGAGTAGGATATGTATCATCAAAATATATATCAGATACAAAAGTTGCAGAAACAACATCAAGAAGTGGTAGTACAATAAAAACACCAACAGGACAAGAATCAGAAGAAAAGGAAAAAACAGAAAGTCAAGATAAATCAGAAGATTCATCAACGTCAACTGCAACAGGAGAAGCTGTTGTAGAATATGCAAAAAAATATCTTGGGTATAAATATGTTTCTGGAGGAGCTTCACCAGATGCAGGATTTGACTGTTCTGGTTTTACTTCATATGTTTATAAACACTTTGGAGTAACACTTAGTAGAAGTTCAAGAAGTCAAATAAATAATGGAACTGCAGTTGAAAAATCAAATTTAAAAATAGGTGATATAGTTGTATTTAATAATGATGCAAATACTGTAATAGGCCATGTGGGAATATATATAGGTGGAGGAGAGTTTATACATGCTTCAAATCCAAAAGATGGTGTAAAAATCACAGCATTATCATCAAGCTATTATAGTGCACGTTATGTAGGAGCAAGGAGAGTTATATAGTTGAATAGACCTGTTTTTATAATAACAATTGGATACATTATAGGTATAATATGGGGGATATACTTTAAAACTAGTATATCTCTTTTTTATATTTTTATAATACCTGTTATTCTAGTATTTATATATAAATACAATAAATTTAATAATATTTTTATTATCATAATAATAGCATCAATTATCTCAAATACAATAGTATTAATAAAAGAAAATGAATATGATAGTAAATTAGCAAATATCGAAAATATTAAATGCAATTGCAAAGTTGTAAGTAATAAGATATCAGGAGATAATACAGACAAATATGTAGTAAAAGTTATAGATGGAAAATTAAAAAATAGTAGATTTTATATAACTACTGATAAAAAAATACATTTACAATATGGAAATGAAATATTACTAGAAGGTGAAGTAAAAAATCCTGCAGAAGAAAAAAACTATAAAGGATTTAATTATAAACAATATTTAAAAACATTAAATATTATTGCAACAATAAAAGCAAGTAATATAGAGATAATAAAAACAAAAACATTTTTTATTAATGATGTATTTCTAAAAATAAGAGATAACATTTATAAAACATATAATATTGATACACAAGGCTTGATTTCAGGAATCTTAATAGGAGACAAAGAAAATATTACAGATAAATTAAAAGAACAATTCTCAGAAAGTAATATATCACATGTTCTAGCAATTTCTGGAATGCATATAACATATATAATATTTTTAGTCGAAAATAGTACAAGAGGAATTTTTGGTAAAAATAAGAGTAAAATAATAGCTACAATATTTTTGTTTGTATATATGTTTATAACAGGACTTTCAGTATCTGTTATGAGAGCTAGTATAATAGGGATGTTAGCATGTATGGCATTCGTACTTAGGCGAAAAAGTGATACTATAAATAATATAGCAATATCAGCATTGATAATTTTAATACTAAATCCATATAATATAATTAGTTTAAGCTTTTTATTATCATATGGTGGAACAATAGGAATTATTTTATTTCAAAAAAATATTTGTAAATCTATAAATAAATTCATAAAAATAACTAAAATTTCGGAAATATTATCTGTTTCAATATCAGCACAGATTATTATTGCACCAATAATGATTTATAAATTTAATACAATAGGAATAGCATTTCTAATAACAAACCTTTTACTTAGTTTTATAATAGGCTTTATTGTAATAGGAGGATTCATACAAATTGTAGTAACATTTTTTTCAATAAAATTAGGAACGATAATTGCAAAAGCTATACAAATTTTGCTATATGCCTTAATATTTATCTCAAAATTAGGTGGAGAAATACCTTTTGGAAATGTATTAATATGCACGCCACCTTTTTTATTAATAATACTATATTATATAGCTGTATTAGTATTCAAAAAAAGATATATAAAAAAATACATATGCTTAATAACAATAATTATAATAATTTCACAAATAATAACAATTATGCCACAAAATTTAAGAATATATTTTGTAGATGTAGGACAAGGTGATTGTACATTAATAAAAACTCCAAATGGAAGAAATATATTAATAGATGGTGGAGGTAATGCAAACTATGATATAGGGAAAAATATATTATTACCATATTTACTAAATAGAGGTGTATCAAAATTAGATTATATGTTTATTAGTCATTTTGATTTAGACCACTGCAATTCAGCATTATATATCATGAAAAAACTAGAAGTAAAAGATGTAATAATAGGAAAACAATATGAAGAGTATGAAAAATATGCAGAATTAAAAAAAATAGTAAATCAAAATAAAATAAATTTAATAATAGTTGAAGCAGGAAACAAAATAAATATTGAGAATGAAATATATTTTGATATCCTATGGCCAGACTCTCAAAACATTATAACAGAAAATAGTATTAATAATAATTCTATGGTATGCAAATTGAATTATAAAGATTTTTCAATTCTATTTACAGGAGATATTGAAGAAAAGGCAGAAAAAGTAATTGTAAATAAATACAATAAAAATCTAAAAATATTAAAATCCAGTGTATTAAAAGCGGCACATCATGGTTCAAAAACATCATCATCTTTACAAATATTAAAAAACATAAAGCCTGAAGCTGTATTAATTGGAGTTGGTGAAAATAATAAATTTGGACATCCTTCTGATATAACAATAGAAAACTTAAAAAATATGAATGTTAATATATATAGAACAGATGTAATGGGGGAGATTACAATAAAAACTAATGGTAAAATGTATAAAATTGACAAATATGTAAAATACTAATAAAAAATTAAAAGTAGGTGAACATATGAATAAGAAAAAAATAATTTTTTTATTAGTATTAATCTTTATAATCAGTTTTTGTTTAACAATTGTGTTAGTAAATAAAAATAAGTCAACAGAAGAAATTACTCAACAGGAAGAGACAGTAACACCACAAATATCAGAAAAAGTAGAAGATGAATGCACACAA
Organism: uncultured Clostridia bacterium; assembly: GCA_934162255.1. Classification (GTDB taxonomy): domain Bacteria; phylum Bacillota; class Clostridia; order TANB77; family CAG-508; genus CAG-269. The sequence continues at coordinate 12,086 of CAKPIG010000002.1, forward strand.
GAATATATTACTACAGTAAGTCAAGAAGAAAAATTATCAGCAGCAGCAATATTAATTTTGAAGAAATATTATACAGGCTGTGAACATACTATAAATGAATATGTAGAGCTACCAAAAGAATTAGTAAATATGACAAAAGAAGAAGTAGAAGCAAAATATAAAGATTGGCAAGTAATTGGATTTGAAAAAGGAAAAGTAACCTTATATAAAGAATTTGATGGGCAATGCGGAGAACATTTTATACTAAAAATAGAAAATGGAAAAATAGTAATTTACATTAATAATCCTGATGGCACACAAAGTTTATATGAGAAAACTAATATTTCAAGTGAATATTTAACAGAAACTGATTTGTTAAATATGCAAGATGGACTAGAAATATACGGCAAAGAAGAATTAAACAAAATAATAGAAGATTTTGAGTAATCTTCTATTATCTTTTTATTTTGAATTTTATACCATACATTATTAAAGAAAATATTGTAGAAAAAATTGCTAAGTAATATAAATATAAATCAATTCTGATAGGTAAAGATATATTAAATTGGTTAACAATTAATGAAACAATAATTGCTAAGTAGAAAAGTGTTGTAGCAACTTTTCCATACCATTTACTATATACTACAATATCATCTTTTTTATACATTACAGAAGCGGCTATTATCATTGAAGTTTCTTTAATAAGTACGATTGTAATTATCCACCAAGGCAATATATTTAAAATAGTAAGTGCAAGTAAAAGTGAAATTTGTGTTAATTTATCTGCTAAAGGATCAATTAATTTTCCGATATCTGTTATGTAATTATACTTACGAGCAATATATCCATCTAAAATATCTGTAATTGCAGATAAAGTAAAAATTAGTATAGCCACTAAATAGTGATTTGTAATAACAGATATAAAAATAAATGGTACTAAAATAAATCGTATAATAGTTAGTATATTTGGTATATTTTCTTTTTTCATTAATTCCTCCATCTATAGGAGAGTGAGGGAGAGACCTCACTTCCTAAGTATTAACAGTAAATTTTAAATTATCATTTTCTAAATTAATATCAATTGTTTGACCTTCTTTTACATCTCCACGTAAAATCATGTCAGAAATTTCATCTTCGATATATCTTTGAATTGCTCTTCTAAGAGGTCTTGCACCGAATTTTAAATTTGTACCTTTATCTAATATAAAGTTTTTAGCATCTTCAGAAATATTTAAATTCATATTTTTTTCAGATAAAGCCTTATTAGTATCTTTTAACATCAAATTAATAATTTGTATTAATTCAGGTTTTGTTAAAGAATTAAATACAATAATTTCATCGATTCTATTTAAAAACTCAGGTCTAAAGACTTCTTTTAAATTATCTTCAACTTTACTTGAATCAATAGTTTGCTTTGCAAAACCAATTGAATTGTTATTTAAATTAGAACCAGCATTTGAAGTCATAATAATTATTGTATTTTGGAAGCTTACAGTATTTCCTTGAGAATCAGTAAGTTTTCCATCATCAAGAACTTGTAATAATATATTAAATACATCAGGATGAGCTTTTTCAATTTCATCTAAAAGAATAATTGAATAAGGTTTTCTCTTTACTTTTTCAGTTAATTGACCAGCATCATCATATCCAACATATCCTGGAGGAGCACCAATTAATTTTGATGTAGAATGACTTTCCATATATTCAGACATATCAACACGAATAATTGAATCCTCAGAACCAAACATTTCATAAGCAAGGCTCTTTGCAAGTTCAGTTTTACCAACACCTGTAGGTCCAACAAATATGAAAGAAGGTGGCCTTTTTGTACTTTGTAATCCTGCACGATTTCTTCTTATTGCACGTGAAACTGCACTCACTGCTTCATTTTGACCTATAATTCTTTTATGAAGATTTGTTTCAAGGTTTAGAAGTTTTTGTGTTTCTGCCTCAGTTATTTTCTTAACAGGAATTTTAGTCCAGTTTTCTATAACTTGAGCAATATCTTGAACTGTTAGATTTTTTAATTTTATTACACTATTTAATTGATCAATTTCTTCTATTAATCTACACTCTTGAGTTTTTAAATCAGCAGCTTTTTGGTAATCTTCAGTAGAATCAGCATGTGCAGCATCTTCCTTTTGAGATTGAACAGCTGCAAGTTCTTGTTTTAACATTTCAAGTTTAAACAATTGCTTATTTTCAAGGTTTATTCTTGAGCAAGCTTCATCAAGGATATCAATAGCTTTATCAGGTAAAAATCTATCATGAATATATTTTTCAGACATTATAACTGTTTGTCTAATAACATCATTAGAAATTTTTACTTTGTGATACTCTTCATAATATTTTTTTATTCCTTCAAGAATTGTAATAGAATCTTCAATATTAGGTTCTTCAACTAGAACTTGTTGAAATCTTCTTTCTAATGCAGAATCTTTTTCAATATATTTTCTATATTCTTTTAATGTTGTAGTGCCAATTAATTGAATTTCACCATTTGATAGGGAAGGTTTCAAAATATTTGCTGCATTCATTGAATGTTCTCCATCACCAGCACCTATAATGTTGTGAATTTCATCAATTACAAGAATAATGTTACCATATTCTTTACATTCATCAATAATGCCCTTCATACGAGATTCAAATTGGCCTCTGAATTGAGTCCCTGCAATAACTGCAGTCATATCTAAAAGATAAACTTCTTTATTTAAAAGCTTTGCTGGAACATTATTATTAGCAATCTTAATTGCTAAACCTTGAGCAATTGCAGTTTTACCAACACCAGGTTCTCCAATTAGACAAGGATTATTTTTAGTACGTCTATTTAAAATTTGGATAACCCTTTGAATTTCTTTATCACGACCAATTACCATATCAAGCTCATTATTTTTGGCTTTTACAGTTAAATTAGTACCATAAACATCAAGATATTTTTTCTTTTTATTTGCTTTTTTCTTTTCAACTTTAACTTTTTGTCTACCATTATTGTTTTCCTCTTCGCCTTTTGATTGAGGATTTTTAGGAATGAAATTAGCAAAGATAGAGCCAATAGGGATACCCATAGGTCCTTCAGCATTATCTTCATTTAAATCTTCAATATCTTCAGCATCAATACCATCTAAATCTTCTAGATTTTCAATTTTTAGATTGCTAGATAAATCTTTAAATAAAGATTCTAATTGTTTTGTCATAGTTGACATATCTATATTATTAACCCCAGAAGGATTAGTATTAGCAGCTTCAGGAACTTCTAGACCTCTTTTTTTTGCACAATCTTTGCATAATCCTTCCATTGAGGAAACACCATTTTCAATTTTGTTAACAAAAATTACAGCTGTATTTTTCTTACATTCAGAACATAACATACTTTAAAATTCCTCTTTTCTTAAAATTATAATATTATATATAATACATTAAAATTCCCATTTAGTCAATAGAAAATACATTTTAGGACTAGACAAAATTTGAAATATATGCTAAGATAATAATATTAAAAAAATAAGCTGATGTGGCGGAACTGGCAGACGCACTGGACTCAAAATCCAGCGGGAAACCATGTGGGTTCGAGTCCCACCATCAGCACCAATGATTAAATATTAAAACAAAAATAAAAAGGTTAAAGAAGTAAATCAACGACTTTAATCTTTTTTTGCTTTCAATAAAATTTCTTAATAAATAAATTAATATATTAGTATTAAACAAACAAGGAGTAATAATTTTGACTTCCTTTGATAAAAATGGTATAATAGAAGTATAAAAGCAAAGCTTTTATATATGTAGACCTCGTGTTTACAACTAAGAAACTCGTTGAAATAAAAAAATTTTGGAGGAAAAAAATGACAAATGTAAAGACAACAGAAGAAAAAACAAGAATGATTCCATCGTTTATGGCGGCATCAAATGAACTGCCTGTTATTGGAAGGCGGTATCAGTGTAAGAAGATTATAGCTGATCCAGAAATGGGAATCTATTGGCAAAAGATGCACACTAGTCCTGTTGTGAGTGTAACAGAGCTTACAAAGAATGTTCTAGCAATACGGACATTCAACTCATGGTATATAACAAGGATTCTAGGAATGCCGACGGAAAATGTGCATTTTGCAATAGTAAAATGCGAACCAAAAGTTGGAAAGCATCTAAAGTGTTTTAAACTAGAAGGCCCAGAAGAAAGAATAGTTTCATTGGAAACATCGACTGTGAAAACAGTCATGTTTATAGGAGGCCTGTTCAAGGTTAAAACTAGAAACAGTATTTATGTGTGTTTCCCAGTATAATTATTTGTCAAAGAAAGCTCTTCGTTATTGAAGAGCTTTCTCTAAATATGTAATAAGTAATAATAATTATTGCAGACTACATAAAATAAAAACATAACTTGAAAAAAATGCAGAAAATTTGTTATAATTAATACTGTGAATTTTAAAAGGAGCAAAAATATGATTTATTTTGAAGATTTTAATTTAATAGATGAGCAAACTCTTAAAGAATTAAATTTAAAGATAGATGAAGTAATAAATGAAAAAAATAGAGTGAAGATTAATTATGAATTATTAGAAAAGGTATTAGGTAGTATTTCAATAAATTCTAGACATATGAGAATAAATAATCCAAAAGTTCAATATCCGATGAAGAAATCTGAAATGATTGGAACTACTTTAAACTTTTTTAAATCTATAGATGAAAGAGTTTATGAAGAAGCTATAAATATAATCTTGAAAAGAAATGACAAAATCAAATTGAATATATACAATATACGCAAGGTTAATGACTTTAGAAGTAAGAATGAATCTAACATGAGACTTTATGAAAAAGAAGCAGGTGTACGTAGTTTAAATGGAAAAGCTACAATATATATACCAACTAATTTTGAATTTAAAAAAGAAGATGTAAAATTACTTGAAAAAAAAGATATTGTGACAATAGATGACTTATACACAATAGTTCATGAAATATCTCACATATTTGATCTGGATTTAACTCCAGACATAGCAAATAAAAATACATCTGAAAAAGTGAAAAAAGGAACAAGAGAATTGTTAGGAGAATCTACAGCTATTGCATTTGAATGGATGCTAACAGATTATTTATTAAAAAATACGGAATATCCTAAAGATGAAGTAAGAGATATTATGAAAAGAAGAATTAATAGTTCATTAATTGAGACAAACATATCATATGTTAAATTATTATTAGCAAGAGAAAAAGAGAAAAATGGTATGATAAGTAAAGAATATATAGAAAACTTTGTGAAAGATAAAAATATTAATCCAGGGTTTGCTAAAAATATGATAAAAACAGTTATAAATGATCGTGTCAGTATGACATATTCAAAAAGATATGCTCTTTCAAAAATAATATCTCCAATGATTATAGAAACAATGAGAAAGAATGGAAATGATTCTTTAATAAAATATTTGCAAGAATCAAAAGATGACAATTTTTATGGTGCTATGGAAGCTTTAGGAATAGAATTAAATAATAAAGGAATTGAAAAACTTATAATTAATATGAAGCAAAAAGAAGCTTTGCTAGATGGAATTGAAAGATAGTGTCAATACTTTGACTTTTCCTAGGTAAGGTGCTATAATATAGTGATAAAGCAATTTGCTTTATAGTAAACATCTTCCACGTTTACAGAGTAACTCGTTGACAGATTTAATAAAAAATTTTAGGAGGATTGAAAAAAATGGAAGTACGGTACAATGGTGGCAAGATATGTCACCATGGATGCACAGAACATAGTGCATTGGAGAAGAACAAAGTTTATAGTGTTAAGAACATTATAAAAAAAGATGACCAGAAATATTTGGAGTTGGAAGAAGTAGAAGGCTATTTCAATTCAAAATGGTTTGATAACCTGCAGACTTATTTAGCTATATCAGATTGCATTCCAGTAATTGGCAAGGAATTTAAATGCCAAAAGATTATTGGAAACAATGCAAAATTGGTAGACTGGGAAATACCAGAGGTACAAGATGTTATTGAAATGTGTGGCAATCTTTATGAAGTGCATACACTGAATAGCATTTATGTTGTTCAGGTACTTTTACATTAAAAGAAGACTCCCCAAGTTGGGGAGCTTTCTTTTTCCTAAACAATAACTAATAATATATTTATAAAATCATAAATAATAAAATTACTTAATAAATATAAATAAGTAATTTTTTTATTTTTTTACTATACAAAATTGAAAAATAGAGATATAATGTAAAAAAATATGATAAAAAGGAGAGAATAGTAACCATGGAATTAAAAAAGATCTTAGTGGGATTAGAAGGATTAAAAGCTAAAGGAAGCTTAGATATAGATATAACAGGATTAGAGAGCAATTCTAAAAATGTAAAAGAAGGATATATGTTTATTGCAATAAAGGGATTTGCAGTTGATGGTCATAAATTTATTGATGATGCAGTAAAAGCTGGAGCAAAAGCAATAATGATTGAAGAAGGTTGTGACTTAAAATCAGTAAAATTACCTAAAGATGTAACATTAATAATGGCAAAAGATACAAGAGAAGCATTAGCGATATGTAGTTGCAATTTTTATGACAATCCATCAAGAAAATTTAAATTAATAGGAATAACAGGAACAAAAGGCAAAACAACAACTACATATATGATAAAAGAGATATTAGAAAGAGCTGGTCATAAAGTAGGTTTAATAGGAACTATTGCTACATATATAAATGGAAAAATGATAGGAGAAAGTAGCAGAACTACTCCAGAAAGCCTAGAACTACAAAAAACTTTTGCTGATATGGTAAATGCAGGAGTTGAATATGTTGTAATGGAAGTTTCATCTCAAAGTTTAAAGTTACATAGAGTAGATGGTTGTAATTTTGATATAGTAGTATTCACAAATTTCTCAGAAGATCATATAGGAGAAAGAGAACATCCTGATATGAAGGATTATTTTGAATCAAAATTAAAATTATTCAAAATGTGTTCAAATGGAATAATCAATGTAGATGATTTACAAGTATCTAAAGTTCCTGGAATGTTCCCAGAAAGTAATATAATGACATATGGAATAGATAATCATTGTGATGTATTAGCAAAAGATATAACAATAACTAACTCATATGTTGATTTTAGAGTGAAAATTTCTGATAAAAATGAAAGAGTAAAAGTAAGTATACCAGGAAGATTTAGTGTATATAATTCTCTAGCAGCAATATGTGTTGCAAAGAAATTAGGAATACCATCTGAAAAAGTAATAGAAGCTTTAGCTGAAATAAAAGTGCCAGGAAGATCTGAAATGGTAGATAATAAGAAAGAAATTCCAATAATGATAGATTATGCACATTCTCCAGAAAGTTTGCAAAATATATTATCAGCAGTAAAAAGTTATACAAGAGGAAAAGTAATATCTGTATTTGGATGTGGAGGAGATAGAGATAAATGTAAAAGACCACAAATGGGTGAAATTTCAGGAAGAATAGCTGATTTTACAATAATAACATCAGACAATCCAAGAACAGAGAAGCCAGAAGATATAGTTTCACAAATCGAAGAGGGAATAAAAAAGACAAAAGGAAATTATAAAGTTATTGTAGATAGAACTGAAGCTATAAAAGAAGCAATCAAAATGGCTACAAAATTAGACATAATAGTTTTAGCAGGTAAAGGTCATGAACCATATCAAGAAATAAATGGAGTAAAATACCCATATGATGAAAGAGTTATAGTAAAAAATATAATAGGATAAGAAAAAACAGAAGAAAGGTTGATTAAATTGAATTTTCAAACAAAAATATTGTTGATTTCATTTGCAATTACAGTAGTATTAGGTTGTGTAATAGTTCCAATATTAAGAAAATTAAAAGTAGGGCAAATAGAAAGAAATGATGGACCAGAATCACATTTAAAAAAACAAGGAACACCTACAATGGGTGGGATAATAATGATATTGGGAATAACTATTATGACAATAGGAGCATATATTTTCTACAAAGATAAAGATATAGAAGTTGCAACAAGGTTATTACCAATTCTAGGATTAACAATAGGGTTTGGAGTTATAGGATTTATAGATGATTTTAAAAAATTAGTTTTAAAAAACACAACAGGATTAAAGCCAAGCTTAAAAATGTTAGGATTATTATTAATATCAGTAATTTATGTTTTATATTTAGTAAAAGGAATAAATTTAGGAACAGAAACATATATTCCTATCTTAAAGCATTATATAACAATACCAGTATTTGCATATATCCCATTTGCAATATTAGTAATATTAGGAACCACAAATGCTGTAAATTTAACAGATGGAATAGATGGGCTATCACCAAGTGTTTGTACAATAATTATAACAGCACTAACTATAATTGCTACAATGTTTAATGTGAAGGAAATAGTAATATTTGGAGCGATTGTAATAGGAGCAGTATTAGGATTTTTGATATTTAATATTCACCCAGCAAGAGTGTTTATGGGAGATACAGGTTCATTATTCTTAGGAGGAGTAATATCAGGAATTGCATTATATTTAAAAATGCCATTAATATTATTAGTTATTGCAATAATACCAGTAATTGAAACAATATCAGTAATAATACAGGTAGCATTTTTCAAAAAAACAGGAAAAAGAGTTTTCAAAATGGCACCAATTCATCATCATTTTGAATTGTCAGGCTGGAAAGAAAATAAAGTAGTAGTAGTATTTAGTTTGATTACATTAATAATGAGTGTTGTTGGACTACAAATAATATAGAAACAAAAGAATAAAAGAAGCAAAATAAAAAACTTCTTAAGAGAAAGGAAGAAATATGGCAGAAAAGAAAAAAACGAAGGGCTTTTCTAGTTTTTTAAATAATCCAGTAGATTTTACTTTGTTAATAACGGTGTTATTATTATTAGCATTAGGTCTAATAATGGTATTATCAGCAAGTTCACCTAAATCTTTACAAGAAACGGGAGATAATAGTTACAAATACTTTTTAAGACAATTGGAATTTGCTGTGTTAGGATTAATTGCAATGTATTTTATATCAAAAATAGACTATAGAATATATCAAAAATTCTATAAACATGCTTGGGTTGTGTCAATATTACTTTTACTTGCAGTATTAATTTTGGGACATTCAAGCCATAATGCAAAAAGGTGGATTCAGATAGGACCTTTATCATTCCAACCTTCAGAAATAGTAAAATTCTTAATGATAATATTTTTTGCTGGAGTATTAGTAAAAAACAGAAATGATTTAGGCAAGTTTTGGAAAGGACTTGTAAAACACATGTTATATCTTGTTCCAATAATAGGATTATTATTATTAGAACCGCATGTAAGTACATCAATGGTAATAATAATAGTAAGTTGTGTTATGATGATTGTAGCTGGATGCAAATTTTGGCAATTTTTAGCTTCAGGAACAACTGCAGCAGCAGGAGCAGGAGGAATTGCAACAATATTATATTTTGCAAATGCAGCATTTAGAAAAAGATTTCAATATGTTGTTATAAGAATTATAACTTTCACAGATCCATGGAAAGAGGCCACAGGAGATGGATGGCAAGTAATACAAAGTTTATATGCAATTGGTTCTGGAGGTTTATTTGGAACTGGATTAGGCGATAGTAAACAAAAATATTTATATTTACCAGAGCCTCATAATGATTTTATATTTTCAGTTCTAGCAGAAGAACTAGGATTTATAGGATGTATAGTTGTATTTGCACTATTTGCAATATTTATATGGAGAGGAATTTTAATTGCAATGAAAGCACCAGATATGTTTGGAAGTCTAGTAGCAATAGGAATAACAACATTAGTTGGAATTCAAGCAATAATAAATGTTGCGGTAGTAACATCTTCAATTCCAGCAACAGGAATGCAATTACCATTCTTTAGTTATGGTGGAACAGCCTTATTTATTTTGTTATGTGAGGTAGGAGTGCTGCTCAGCATATCGAGAGCAAGTATAAAACAATAAAAGGAGAACTAAATGAGAGTAATAATAGCAGCTGCAGGTACTGCAGGTCATATAAACCCAGGATTAGCAATAGCTAATAAAATAAAAGAAGAAGAACAAAATTCAGAAATAATATTTATAGGAACAACAAGAGGCCTTGAAAATGATTTAGTTCCTAGAGCTGGGTATGAAGTAAAAACAATAGAGGCATATGGATTAAGTAAAGAAATATCAATAAGTAATTTAAAAAAAATATATAAAACACTAACTGCAACAGGAAAAGCTAGAAAGATAATAAAACAATTCAAACCAGACATTGTAATAGGGGCAGGAGGATATATATGTGGACCAGTAGTATGGGCTGCTAAAAAAGAAAAAATACCAGTTGTATTACATGAAAGTAATGCGTTTCCAGGCAAGGCAGTAAAAATGTTGGCATCTAAAGCAGATACAGTATTAATTTCTTTTGAAGAGGCGAGAAATAGAATACCAAAGGCTAAAAACATTGTCTTTACAGGAACTCCTGTAAAAATAAAAAAACAAAATTATACAAAAGAAGAAAAAAATAAAATTTTGAACAATGAAAACTTAAGTTCAGATTTACCAATAGTATTAGTGTTTGGAGGAAGTCAAGGAGCTCAGAAAATCAATGAAGCAATAATAGGAATATTAGAAAATAACCAAAATAAAGATTATCAAATTATGTGGGCAACAGGACCAAAACAATATGAAATAATAAAGCAAGAACTAAAAAATAAAAATATAGATATAGAAAAAGTTAAAAATGCAAAAATAGTACCATACATATATAATATGGAAGAAGTGATGAATATATCTGATATAATAGTTGCAAGAAGTGGAGCAATGACTATAACTGAAATTTCAAATTTAGGTAAGCCATCAATTTTGATACCATTACCAAATGTAAGTCAAGACCATCAACTTTATAATGCAAAAGTATTAGAAAATATCGGAGCTGCTAACATTATATTAAATAATGAATTAAATAACGAAAATCTTTCTGAAACAATAGAAAAAATAGTAAATGATAATAAACTAATGAAAAATATGGGAGAAAAGGCTTATTCAAAGTCTGTTCATAATGTTCAAGAAAAAATTTATAAAGAGATAAAAAAAGTGACAAAAGGTGATAATAAATGTTAGGAAAAATACAAACAACAGTATTAATAGTATTGATTGATGCAATTGTTTTAATTATAAGTATCATATTAATAAAAAAATATCTAAAAAAGAAGATGATGTACCCTAAAACAAGGCTCATAAGAGGAGCAGGAGTTACAAATGACGATTTAGATATAAATAATAGTATATTTTTACACATGACAGATGGTATAATTGCATTTGATAGAGAAGGAAAAATAATTCTTATAAATCCAGCTGCTCAAAAATTGTTAAATGTACTACCTGAACATACAAGTTTTGACGATATATTTGGAAAATTTCACTTAAACATTAATCTAGAAAAAATTATATATCTAGAAAATTGGACAACAACAGAAGAAAGATTCCAAATTGAAGATAGGTTTGTAAACACATATTTTGCACCATTTAAAAAAGAAAATGATAAAACAGTTGGTGTTATTGTTGTAATACAAGATATAACAGAACATGTAAAACTTGACAACATGAGAAAAGAATTTATTGCAGATGTATCACATGAGTTAAAAACTCCGATAACATCAATAATGGGATATGCAGATACTCTACTAGAAGAAGAATATGATAAAGAAACACAGAGCAAATTCTTAAATGTTATTGCAACAGAAGCAAGGAGAATGGCAAAACTTGTTACAGACTTATTAACACTTTCTAAAAATGATAATGATAATACAAATATTCAAAAAGAATTATTTGATTTAGGGGAACTAGTAAAAAAATGTCAGGACAAGCTTGCAATAGAAATAAAGAGAAAAAATCATGAAGTAAAATGCTTTGTTACTGCAGATGTACCACCAGTATATGCAGATAAAGATGATATAGAAAGAGTAGTATTAAATATATTAACAAACAGTATTAAATATACAAAAGAAAATGGAGAAATTAAGATATATGTGGGATTTGTATATAATGATGCATATATTAAAATTTTTGATAATGGGATAGGTATTCCAGAAGAAGATTTATCAAGAATATTTGAAAGATTTTATAGAGTAGATAAGGCACGTAGCAGAGAAATGGGAGGCACAGGTTTAGGTCTATCAATTGCGAAAGATTTACTTGATAGGAATAGTGGAAGCATAGATATAAAAAGTGAAGTTGGAAAAGGAACAGAAGTTGTTATAAAAATTCCAACAAAAGTCATTGAAAAAAGTAGTAGTAATAAGGTATAATATATAAATGAAAGGAAGAAAAGATGAAATCAAAATTTAGAGAAATAATAGAATGGCTAGTATGTATAATAATTGCTGTAGTACTAGCATTAATAGTAAGATATTATATAGGAACACCAACAATAGTACAACAAACATCAATGATGCCAACATTACATCCTGATGAGAGACTTTGGTTAAGTAGATGGTCAAGAACAATAAAAAAATTACCAGAAAGAGGAGATATAATTACATTTGAAGCTCCAAGCATAACAAAAATTCCAAGAGAAACAGTTGATTTAAGTAATCCAGTAGCAGTATATAATACTGAACCACAAGGATTTTTTAAAAAGTTTGCATACTACGTTTTAGAAACAAATAAAAAAAGCTATATAAAAAGAGCTATAGGCTTACCTGGGGATTATGTTGAAATAAAAGATGGTGGAGTATATATAAATGGTGAAAAACTAGAAGAAAACTATTTACCAAGTGGAGTTGTAACAGATATGATAGATGGAAGTAGAGGAGAAAATTATTTTAATAACTTTACTGTTCCAGAAAATTATGTATTTGCAATGGGAGATAATAGAACAGGAAGTACAGATTGTAGATCTTTTGGATGTATACCATTAGAAAAGATTGAGGGAAAAGTGTTGTTTAGATTTTGGCCTTTATCAAAATTTGGAGGAGTAAAATAACAATTGTTTGAGCAAATAATAGGAAATAAAAGAAACAAAGAAATATTAGAAAAAACTATAAAAATAAACAAAGTGTCACATAGCTATGTATTTTGGGGAACAGAAGGAATTGGAAAAAAATTAATAGCAAAAGAATTTGCTAAAAACATATTATGTTTGACAAAGCAAATGAGCAATTGTGGATGTAAATCTTGTATAGAATTTGACTCTGATAATAATCCTGATTTTATACTTATAGAATCAGAAGAAGGAAAAATAAAAATAGAAAAAATAAGAGAATTACAAAGAAAATTAGCAGAAAAGCCAATTATATCAAATAATAAAGTTTATATAATTGATAATGCAGACACAATGACAACAGAAGCACAAAACTGTCTATTAAAAACACTTGAAGAACCACCAGAATATTTAACTATAATATTAATATGTACAAATGAAGATGGTCTATTAGGAACAATAAAATCAAGATGTACAAGAATTCATTTTGAGAATTTGACAGAAAAAGAAGTTAAAGAATATCTAGAAAGCAAAAATGAAACGAATATAAGCAAAAATGTATTAGAACTAGCTCAAGGTAGTATTGGAAAAATTGAGAGGGTAAAAGAAAATCCAGATACATATGAAAACATAGAAAAAATATTATTGCAAATGGGAAACAAGGATTTATTAGAAGTAATTGATTTAGCGGAAGTTATATATAAATCAAAAGAAGAAATAAATTTAATATTGGAATACATGAATGTTATTTTATTAAGATTAGCAAAAGAAAATATTAAATATATAAAATGTATAGCAATAGTAGAAGAAACAAAAAAAAGATTAAAAGCAAATAGTAATTATGACATGAGTATAGATAACATGTTGTTTAACATATGGGAGGAAATTAATGAAAAGAATAGTAGGAGTCAGATTTAAGAGATTAGGAAAAATATACTTTTTTGACCCAAAATGGTTAGAAGTACAAAAAGGAGAATACGTAATAGTTGATACAGCACAAGGAGAAGAAATAGCAGAAGTAGTAGTTCCAAATAGAATGATTGAAGAGGAAAAAATAGTATCACCATTAAAAAAGGTATTAAGATTAGCATCTGAAAAAGACTTAAAACATGAAAAAGAATGCAGAAAAAAGGAAAGAGAAGCATTTGAGTTTTGCAATAAAAAAATAAAAGAACACAAATTAGATATGACATTAACAGATGTTGAATATAAATTTGACAATAGTAAGATTTTGTTTTACTTTACAGCAGATGGAAGAGTTGATTTTAGAGAATTAGTAAAAGATTTAGCCGCAACATATAAGACCAGAATTGAACTAAGACAAATTGGTGTAAGAGATGAAGTAAAAAGAATCGGTGGAAATGGTGTATGTGGAAGAGAATTATGTTGTTGTTCATTTTTAAGAGATTTCGAAACAGTATCAATAAAAATGGCAAAGGAACAGAATTTATCACTAAATCCATCTAAGATATCAGGAAATTGTGGGAGACTAATGTGTTGCTTAAAATATGAACAAGAAGTATATGAAGAAAAATTAAAAAGGTTACCTAATGTAGGCGCTATAGTAAAAACACCTGATGGAAAAGGAGAGGTAGATAGTGTTGAAACACTAAAAGAAATCATAAGAGTTAAATTTAAAGATAATGATATATACAATTATAAAAAATATAAAGTAGAAGACGTAAAAGTAATTAAAGATGCATTAAAAGAACAACAAAATGAAGAAGAAAAAGAATATCAAAAAGAGTTAAAAGAATTAGAAAATCTAGGGAAGAAAGATTCAGAAATAAAAAGCAATGAAAAATAATTGAGAGGTGGTGATAAAAATGGCATATAAAATACAATGTGATAAATGCATAAGCTGTGGAGCATGTGCTGCCAATTGTCCTGTTGAATGTATATCACAAGGAGAAAGCTGTTATGTTATCGATAGTTCAGCATGTATAAGTTGTGGAACATGTGCAGGAGTTTGTCCAGTAGAAGCTCCTATTGAGGAATAAAAATTAAGCAAGAATTTTAAATTCTTGCTATTTTTTTTACCTTTTATGAATATTATATAAGGGTGATGAAAATGTTTTTTAGGAGAAGATGTTACAGAACATATGAAAGTAAAAAAATAAATAAAAATGAATTAATAGAAAAAATAAATCAAGGAGCAATTTTACTTGATGTAAGAAGTATACAGGAATATAATGAAGGGCATTTGAATGGAGCTATCAATATACCTGAACATGAGATTGAAAGAACAGTTGAACAAATAATACCTAAAAAAAATCAATTAATAGTTATATATTGTCAATGTGGAAGTAGAAGTATAAAAGCATATAATAAAATGAAAAACAAAGGTTATACTAACATATATGAACTAACTGGTGGGTTAAATGCTTTGATATAAGCAAAAAAAGGTAATAGCAATTTTTCAAGTTCTATTATCTTTTTTTATTAATATAATAATATAAAGGGAGGAAACTAACATATGGAAACTGAAGAAAGAAAAGCATATATTTATATAATAAAAGGCGTAATAATATCTATAATTACAACAATAATATTATTATTCATTTTCTCAGTAATATTAACATATACAAATTTAAGCGAGAAAATGACAACGCCATTTATAATTGTTATAACGGCATTAAGTATATTTATAGGAAGTTCTTTAGGAAATATAAAAATAAAAAGACATGGATTATTAAATGGTGCAATAATAGGAGCAGTTTATCTTATATTCATATATTTAATATCAGGAATAATAAATAAAACATTTACATTAAATATTCAATCAATAATATTAATAATATCAAGCATGATTTGTGGAATGATTGGAGGAATAATAGGAATAAACAAGAAATAAATGTAAAAAACTAAAAAAATAGTTGATATTTTAAAAAAATTAGGGTAAAATCTATAAAGACCAATAAAGGAGGCATATAATGATAACTTTAGAAGATGTAAAATTAAATGAAGAAGTGCAAGCATTTATAAATGCATCACAAAAACAATTAAATGCACTAGGATATACAGAACATTCATATAGGCACATTGGAATAGTTTCAAAAAGAACAGAGGAAATATTGAGAAAATTAGGATATGATGAAAAAACTATTGAATTAGGAAAAATTGCAGGATATTTACATGATATAGGAAACTGTATAAATAGAGTAGATCATGCACACAGTGGAGCAATCTTAGCAAATAATATATTAAAAGAAATGGGAATGTCAGCAGAAGATAGAACAGAGATTGTAATGGCAATAGGAAATCATGATGAAAACACAGGAACAGCAGTCAGTGTAATATCAGCAGCATTAATATTAGCAGATAAATCAGATGTTCATAGAGATAGAGTGGTAAATAATAACATGTCCACATTTGACATACACGATAGAGTAAATTATGCAGTTACAAATGCAGAACTAAAAATAGATGAAAAAGCAAGAAAAATAGTATTAGACTTAACAATAGATACACAAATATGTCCTGTACTAGACTATTTTGAGATATTTATGGAAAGAACAATGATGAGTAAATATGCAGCAAAATTTTTAAAAATATGGTTTGAAATAGTCATAAATGGAACGAAATTATTATAATATAGGAAGGAACTGAATAAAAAATGAGAAGAGTAAAAATATTAACAATAACATTAGCAATAATCCTAGTAACATTAATAGCATTTGTAGGGATATATGCTCAAAATCAAAACAGAATGGAAGACATAGTAAAAGACTATTCTTTAGGAAGAGAATTAAGTAGAGAAAGAGTAATTGAATTAAAAGTAAAAGAATCTGATGGAACAGAAGAAATATCACAAGAGGAAAAAGAAAAAAATTATGAAACAGTAAAGAAGACAATCGAAAAAAGATTAAAGAAATTAAAAGCAGACGATTATACAATATCATTAAATAAAGAAAATGGTACAATTAGAGTAGAGTTAGCAGAGAACAGTAATACAGATGCATATGCATATTACTTGACACTTGATGAAAAAGTTAAAATAAAAGAAAAAGATGCAGAAACAGAATTGTTAAATGATCAAATGGTAAAAGGTGCTCAATATACATATGTAGCAAATTCAGAGAACAAATATCAAGTATATTTAGATATTGAACTAACAAAAGAAGGACAAGCTAAAATAGAAGAAATATCAAATAATTATGCAATATTAAAAGATGATATTGATAATTTAGATTCAAGTAATGAAACAGAAAACACAGAAAATACTGAAGAGAATCAAAATAAAACAGAGACAAAAAAAGCAGCAGTATTAAGTATTGGTGGTACAGATTATAATGTAGTAAAAATTGAAAAAGGAAAAATTAGAGTAGCAATAGGAACAGAAACAGCAAATAGTAAAACAGTAAATAGCAATCTTCAAAGTGCTGCAGAAATGGCATCATTAATAGATGCAGGTAGATATCCTACAGAATATGAAATAGAAAATAATAGAATGACATATTCAGATATAACAAAAGAACAAATAACAACATTCATTATAATAGTAGCTATTATATTATTAGTAATACTAATAGGACTTTGTATAAGATATAAAGTAGCAGGAATATTAAGTAGTATAGCATTTATTGGATTTATATCAACATTCACATTACTTCTAAGATATACAAATGTACTAATATCAATAGAAGGAATTGGTGCTATATTAATTATATTAATAGTTAATTTAATCATAAATAAAAAAATACTACAAAAAACAGAAAAAATAAACATGATTAATGAAGCAATAAACAGTACATATAAAGAAATGTTCTTAAAACTAATACCATTAATGATAATTGCATTAGTATTTAGCATTGCAGGATGGGCTAACTTAAGTAGTTTTGGAATGATAATGTTCTGGGGATTAATTCTAACAGTAGTTTATAATCTTATAATAACAAAAACATTGTTAAAACTAAAAGAGAATAAATAGGAGGCAATAAATGAAACAATTAACAGAAAAAAACAGAAAAATAATAATTAGTATAATTATTGCTATAATTCTTATAGGAATAGTAGTAACTGTAGCATTAGGATTTAACAAAGAACTAAAATATAAAAATTCACAAAGAATAGATATATCTATAGAAACAGAAGTCGACAGAAAAAAAGTAAAAGAAATAGCAAATGAGGTATTAGGAAAAAATAACATGGTAGAAACAATAGAAATATATCAAGACCTAATATCAATTAGAGCAGAAAAAATAACAGATGAACAAAAAGAAAGCATAATATCAAAACTTAAAGAAAATTATGAATTTAAACAAACAGCTGAAGATACAGAAATAGTAGATGTATCTGAAACTAGAATTGTAGATATGTATAAAAAATATGTAGTACCATTTTGTATATCAGGAGTTTTAATATTAGTATATATGGTAATAAGATATTACAAAAAAGGAATACTAAAAGTTCTTGCTAGAACAATAGCAATTCCTGTAATTGGAGAACTATTTTTACTAAGTATTATTACTATTACAAGAATACCACTAGGAAGATTTACACCAGTGCTAGTAATATGTACATATATAGCAACTATTGCAATAGTAATAAGAGAAAATGAAAAATAAACACAAGAAGACTATTTTAGGGAAGACTTAAAATAGTCTTTTAGTAAATAGAAAGGAAGTAATAATTATGGAAAAAAGAAAAGGTTATATAAGTTGGGATGAATATTTTATGGCAATTGCAAAACTATCAGCAATGAGAAGTAAAGATCCAAATACACAAGTTGGAGCATGTATAGTAAGTAGTGACAACAGAATATTGTCAATAGGTTACAATGGAGCGCCAAATGGATTTGATGATGAAAAATTTCCATGGGGAAGAGAAGGAGAAAATTTAAGTACAAAATATCCATATGTATGTCATGCAGAAATGAATGCAATATTAAATTATAGAGGAAGTAAAAAAGATTTAGAAAATGCAAAAATATATGTAGATTTATTCCCGTGCAATGAATGTGCAAAAATCATTATTCAATCAGGGATAAAAGAAATAGTATATTTATCAGATAAATATGCAAATTCAGAAAATAATATAGCATCAAGGAGACTATTTGATGAATGTGGAGTTACATATAAAAAATTAATTTTAGACGAATCAAAAGAAATTACTATAGATTTGTAAAAAAATGCAAGAAATATTTTAAAACTATTGACATAACTGGAAAAACATTATATAATAGATGAGCATGAATTGAGCGTTGAAGCTGAATGTGGCTACATTCTTACGGATGGAGGGAACTTCAGTGGAGTATGTCTTGGCTAGACCAGGCGGTAAGTTAAAAAGTAGTTATAAAATTACAATACAAAAAGCACTTATCCCAGAATCACCATGCGAATTTTTGGGATTTTAAAATGGGTAAAAGCAAAACACCCGGATGTGTTATGACTTGCCAACGCGTAATTTAAAAATTATATTATTATTTAAGGAGGGAAAATTACAATGGCAAAAACAGTTGTATCAAGTGAAAAAATTAGAATAAGACTAAAAGCTTATGACCATGTAGTTTTAGATCAGTCTGCTGAAAAGATAGTAGATACTGCTAAAAAGACAGGAGCAAAAGTATCAGGTCCTATTCCACTACCAACACAAAAAGAAATCGTAACAATTTTACGTTCACCACACAAACACAAAGATTCAAGAGAACAATTTGAAATGAGAACACATAAAAGAGTTATAGATATTCTTTACCCAACACAAAAAACAATGGATAGTTTAATGAAACTAGAACTACCAGCAGGTGTTGACATAGAAATCAAAAACTAGTTTCAAATATATAAAAATTAAAATCGAAAACCACGCTGATAATTAGCAGATCAGCCAATAGGAGGAGAAAGAAAAATGAAAAAAGCATTAATAGGAAAAAAATTAGGAATGACACAAATATTTGATGAAAATGGTGTAGTTATTCCAGTAACAGTTATAGAAGCTGGACCATGTGTAGTAGCTCAAGTAAAAACTATCGAAAATGATGGATATGAAGCTATACAATTAGGATTTGGTGCAGTAAAAGAAAAAAAAGTTAACAAACCTGAAAAAGGACATTTTGCAAAAGCAAATATAACACCAACAAAACATTTAAGAGAATTCAGACTAGATTCAATTGAAGGAATTAAAGTAGGAGATGAATTAAAGGCTGATATATTTGGAGAAGGTGAAAAAATAGATGTTCAAGGAACATCAAAAGGAAAAGGATTCCAAGGTGTAATTAAAAGACATGGTCAACACAGAGGACCAATGGGACATGGATCAATGTATCATAGAAGACCAGGTTCAATGGGACCAACATCAACACCAGGAAGAGTATTCAAAGGTAAAAAATTACCAGGACATATGGGAAATGTTACAGTTACAATTCAAAACTTAGATGTTGTAAAAGTAGACATGGACAAAAATGTAATATTAGTAAAAGGTAGCGTTCCAGGAGCAAAAGGAACAATATTAAAAATAAAATCAGCTGTAAAAGCACAATAATTAAAGAGTAAAGGAGGAAAACGAAATGCCTAAAGTAGATGTATATAACATGCAAGGTAAAAAAGTTAGTGATGTAGAGCTAAGTGAAGTAGTGTTTGGAATTGAACCAAATGAAGCAATTGTACACAGTGTATTAGTAAACTACTTAGCTAATCAAAGACAAGGTACACAAAGTACTAAAACAAGAGCTGAAGTTCGTGGTGGTGGAAGAAAACCATGGAGACAAAAAGGAACAGGTAGAGCAAGACAAGGAAGTATACGTGCACCACAATGGATAAAAGGTGGTATAGCATTAGGACCAAAACCACGTTCATATAAATACAGAGTAAATAAGAAAGAAAAACAATTAGCAATTAGATCATTATTAAGTGCAAAAGTATTAGATAATGAATTGACAGTTGTTGATAAATTAGAAGTTAAAGAGCCAAAAACAAAAGTTATGGTAAAAACTTTAACAGATTTAAAAATAGAAGGAAAAACATTAATAATCTTAGCAAATCAAGATAAAAATGTTTACCTATCTAGTAGAAATATAGAAGGTGTTAAAACAATACCAATGAACATGATAAATGTATTTGATTTATTAAATTGTTCAAAATTAGTATTAACATTAGACACTGTTAAAAAATTAGAGGAGGTGTATGCATAATGTTAGCAGAAGAAATCATAATAAGACCTGTAATCACAGAAAAAAGCAATGATGAAATGCAAGCTGGAAAATACACTTTCGAAGTTAACAAAAAAGCAACAAAAGTTGAAATTGCTAAAGCAGTAGAAAAACTTTTTGAAGTAAAAGTATTAAATGTTAACACAATGATTGTTAAAGGAAAAACAAAAAGAGTTAGATATGTAGAAGGAAAAACTCCAGATTGGAAAAAAGCTATTGTTACAATAGATACAAACCCATCTGACAAAACATACCTTGGAAAAGGTGGAAAAGCAGTTAAAGTTTCTAAAAAATACAAAGATTCAATTGATGAATTTATGGGAGCTTAATGCTGAAAAAATATCGAGAAATAACTCGGAAAATAAATATAAAGGAGAGAATTAAAAATGGGAATGAAACGTTTTAAAGCATATACACCATCAAGAAGAAATATGACTGTTTCTGATTATGCAGAAATAACAAAAAAGACTCCTGAAAAATCTTTATTAGAAAAGAAAAAGAAAAATGCAGGAAGAAACTCATATGGTAGAATAACAGTTAGACATCAAGGTGGAGGAAACAGACAAAAATATAGAAAAATTGACTTCAAACGTCTAAAAGACGATATGGAAGCAACAGTTATTGGAATCGAATATGATCCAAACAGAAGTGCAAATATAGCACTAATAAAATATGAAGATGGAACATTAAGTTACATCATAGCACCACAAGGATTAACAGATGGGGATAAAGTTGTATCAGGAGATAAAGTTGATATAAAACCAGGAAACTGTTTACCAATATCAAATATACCAGTTGGTACATTAATCCATAATATAGAATTAAATCCAGGTCAAGGAGCAAAATTAGTAAGAGTTGCTGGTCAAAGTGCTCAATTAATGGCTAAAGAAGGAAAATATGCACATGTAAGATTACCTTCAGGAGAAATGAGATTAATATTAGCTAGATGTAGAGCTACAATAGGTGTTGTTGGAAATGCAGACCACGAAAATGTTAAATTAGGTAAAGCAGGAAAAACAAGACACTTAGGTATCAGACCAACAGTTAGAGGTTCTGTAATGAACCCAGTAGATCACCCACATGGTGGTGGTGAAGGTAGAGCTCCAATAGGACACGCAGGACCAATGACTCCTTGGGGTAAACCAGCATTAGGATACAAGACAAGAAATAAAAAGAATAAAACAAACAAATTTATAGTAAAGAGAAGAAAATAGGATAGGAGGAAAATCAGATGTCAAGATCAAGTAAGAAAAAACCTTTCATAGCACCAGAACTATTAAAAAGAGTGGAAGCTATGAATGAAAGTGGAAATAAAGAAGTAATTAAGACATGGTCAAGAGCTTCAACAATATATCCACAAATGATTGGACACACAATCGCTGTTCATGACGGTAGAAAACATGTACCAGTTTATATAACAGAAGAAATGATAGGTCATAAATTAGGTGAATTTGCTCCTACAAGAACATTTAAAGGTCATGCAGGAGAGAAAACAACTAAAAAATAGAGTATGTATTATAGATTAAGGAGGGAATTATCGTGGAAGAAACAGCAATAATGGAAGCTAAAGCAACATTAAGATATTCAAGAATTTCTGCTAGAAAAGTAAAAATCGTTGCAGATTTAATAAGAGGAAAAAATGTTGATGAAGCATTAGCAATAGTAAAATTCACACCAAAAGCATCTTCAGATATAATTGAAAAACTATTAAAATCAGCAATCGCAAATGCTGAAAATAACCATGGAATGAAACATGAAAATTTATATGTTGCTGAAATATATGCAAATCAAGGTCCAACACTAAAAAGAATAAGACCTGCAGCAAAAGGTTCAGCAGTTAGAATTAGAAAAAGAACAAGTCATATAACAATAGTATTAAGAGAGCAAGTGTAAGGAAAGGAGGACATTAAAAAATGGGACAAAAAGTACATCCAACAGGATTAAGAGTTGGAATAATAAAAGATTGGACAGCTAAATGGTATGCAGATTCTAAAGATTTTGCTGATTATTTAGTAGAAGATCAAAAAATACGTAAATTTTTAAAGAAAAAATTATATACAGCTGGAATTTCAAAAATTGAAATAGAAAGAACAGCAAAATTTGTTAAAATTAACGTTTATGCAGCAAAACCAGGAATTATAATCGGAAAAGGTGGAGCTGGAGCTGAAAGCTTAAAAGCTGAAGTAACAAAATTAATAGGAAAAGAAGTTAACATCAATATTGTTGAGGTTAAAGCAATTGCAACAGATGCACAATTAGTTGCAGAAAACATTGCAGGACAACTAGAAAGAAGAATCTCTTTCAGAAAAGCAATGAAACAATGTATGCAAAAAGCTATGAAATCAGGTGCTTTAGGAATTAAAACTGCAGTATCTGGAAGACTAGGTGGAGCAGACATGGCTAGAACAGAATTTTATAAAGAGGGAACAATTCCTCTACAAACATTAAGAGCTGATATAGACTATGGATTTGCAGAAGCAGATACAACATATGGTAAAATCGGTGTAAAAGTTTGGATTTATAAAGGGGAAGTTCTTCCAACTAAAAAAGTGGAAGGAGGAGACAAATAATGCCATTAATGCCTAAAAAAACAAAATATAGAAAAATGCAAAAAGGTAGAAATAGAGGAAAAGCAACAAGAGGAAACAAAGTTACAAATGGAGAATATGGAATACAAGCACTTGAAGCTGGATTAATAAAAGGTAATCAAATAGAAGCAGCTCGTATTGCAATGACTCGTTATACAAAAAGAGGTGGAAAGGTTTGGATTAAAATATTTCCAGACAAACCAATAACACAAAAACCAGCCGGTACTCGTGGTGGTAAAGGTAAAGGTAATGTTGAATATTGGGTAGCTGCTGTAAAACCAGGTAGAGTTATGTTTGAAATAGCTGGTGTACCAGAAGAAACAGCTAGAGAAGCCTTGAGATTAGCTATGAATAAATTACCAATCAAATGTAAATTCGTAGCAAAAGAAACTGAAAGCAAGGTAGGTGATTGTGATGAAGATAAATAAGATAAGAGAAATGTCTTCACCAGAATTAGAAAAAGAACTAGGTGAACTAAAAACAGAATTATTCAAATTGAAATTTAGTTTAGCTACAAATGGATTAGACAATCCTATGAAAATAAAAGAAGTTAAAAAAGATATAGCTAAAATAAACACAGTATTAACTGAAAGAAAAATAGCAGAAGCTAAGGCATAAATTAGTTAAAAAAGGAGGATTAGACTCATGGAAGAAAGAAATCTTCGTAAAGTTTTAGTTGGAACAGTTACATCTGACAAAATGGATAAAACAGTAGTTGTTTCAGTTAAAACAAGTGTAAGCCATAAAACATATGGAAAAACAGTAAAAAGAACATATAAATTAAAAGCTCATGATGAAGAAAATAACTGTCAAATAGGAGATAAAGTAAAAGTAATGGAAACAAGACCACTTTCTAAAGATAAAAGATGGAGAGTAGTTGAGATTCTTGAAAAAGGAGGAAAATAAATCATGATACAACAACAAACAATATTAAAAGTTGCTGACAATACTGGAGCAAAAGAAATCATGTGTATCAGATGTTTAGGTGGATCATTCATGAAAACAGCTAACATCGGTGATGTTATAGTTGCCTCTGTAAAAACAGCAACACCAGGTGGAGTTGTTAAAAAAGGTGATGTAGTAAAAGCTGTAATAGTAAGAAGCAAAAAAGGTTTAAGAAGACCAGATGGTTCTTATGTGAAATTTGATGAAAACGCAGCAGTTATCATAAAAGATGATAAAACACCAAAAGGAACACGTATATTTGGACCAGTTGCAAGAGAATTAAGAGAAAAAGATTATATGAAAATATTATCATTAGCACCAGAGGTTCTATAAAAATGTAAAGAAGGAGGTTAAACTCAATGAAAGTAAAAAAAGGCGATACAGTTCAAGTTTTAACTGGAAATGATAAAGGTAAAACTGGAGAAGTATTAGAAGTTATACCAAAAGATTCAAAAGTAGTTGTAAAAGGTATAAATGTAAGAAAAAAACACATTAAACCTAGAAAACAAGGTGAAGAGGGAGGAATAATCCCAGTTGAATGTGCAATAAACAGCTCAAAAGTAAATGTAGTATGCCCAAAATGTGGAAAAACTACAAAAATTGGATATAAAATTGAAAATGATAAAAAAGTTCGTATTTGTAAAAAATGTGGAGCTATAATCAAATAATGAAAGGAGGAATAATAAAGATGGAAAAACTAAGAGAACAATATGAAAAAGAAGTAATTCCAGCATTAATGAAAAAATTCCAATATAAATCAGTTATGCAAGTTCCAAAACTTGATAAAATAGTTATAAATATCGGATTAGGAGATATAAAAGACAATCCAAAATCATTAGAAAATGCAGTAAATGATTTAAGCATTATCACAGGTCAAAAACCAATGATTACAAAAGCAAAAAAATCAATAGCAGCATTTAAACTAAGAGAAGGTTCAAATGTAGGATGCAAAGTTACATTAAGAGCAGATAAAATGTATGATTTCGCATACAAATTATTTAATGTAGCACTTCCAAGAGTAAGAGACTTTAGAGGAGTTTCTGCAAACTCATTTGATGGAAGAGGAAATTATTCAATGGGAATTAAAGAACAATTAATATTCCCAGAAATCGAATATGATAAAGTAGATAAATTAAGAGGTATGGATATCATATTTGTAACAACTGCTGAAACAGACGAAGAGGCTAAAGAATTATTAACATTATTAGGAATGCCTTTTAAAGCATAATTAAGGAGGAGAAAAAATAATGGCTAAAAAAGCAATGAAAATAAAACAAGCTAGACCACAAAAATACAAAACAAGAGAATATAATAGATGTAAAATTTGTGGAAGACCACACAGCTTTATTAGAAAATATGGAATTTGCCGTGTATGTTTCAGAGAATTAGCACACAAAGGTGAAATTCCAGGTGTTAAAAAAGCAAGTTGGTAAAAGCTAAAAAAGATAAAATAAGTGAAAAGGAGGAGTATAAAGTGAATACTACAGATCCAATAGCAGATATGTTAACAAGAATAAGAAATGCTAACAGTGCTAAACATAAAACAGTTGATGTACCAGCTTCTAAAATGAAAACAGCAATAGCTGAGATTTTATTTAAAGAAGGATATATAAAATCATTTGAATTAATAAACAATGAAAATCAAGGTATCATCAGAATAACATTAAAATATGATGAAAAAGGAACAAGAGTAATCGATGGAATAAAAAGAATCAGTAAACCAGGATTAAGAGTATATGCAGGTAAAGAAGAATTACCAAAAGTACTTAATGGTTTAGGAATAGCTATAATTTCTACATCACAAGGATTAAAAACAGATAAAGAAGCTAGAGAAGCAGGTGTAGGTGGAGAAGTATTAGCATATATATGGTAATCATCATATAAAAGGGAAAAATTAACCTAAATGTGAAAACATTTATTGTAAATAAAACGTTAGGCGAACGCCCTAAAAAAGGAGGAAGAAATATGTCAAGAATAGGAAATAAACCTATTACAGTACCTGATGGAGTTGAAGTTAAAATAGATGGACAAAAAATAACTGTAAAAGGACCAAAAGGTACATTAGAAAGAGAAATACATAAAAATATTTCTGTATCAATGGAAAACAATGTAATAACAGTAACAAGACCAAATGACTTAGCATTAAATAGAAGTCTACATGGTTTAACAAGAACATTAATAAACAACATGATAACAGGTGTTGAAAAAGAATATACAAGAGAATTACAAATAAATGGAGTTGGTTATAGAGTTCAAAAACAAGGAAATAACTTAAATCTAGTATTAGGATATTCTCATCCAGTTATATTTGAAGCACCAGAAGGAATCACATTTGATGTTCCAAACCAAAATACGATTATAGTAAGAGGAATTGATAAAGAATTAGTTGGTCAAACAGCAGCTAATATAAGAACAAAAAGACCACCTGAAGTTTATAGAGGTAAAGGTATTAAATATGCTGAAGAAGTTATTAGACGTAAGGAAGGTAAAACAGGTAAATAAAATCCAATAGAAAGGAGTAAAAAATAATGGTTAAGAAAACAGATAGAAAACTAGAAAGAACAAGAAGACATGTTAGAGTTAGAACTAAAGTATCTGGAACAGCTGAAAGACCAAGACTATGTATATATAGAAGTAATTCAAATATATATGCTCAAATAATTGATGATGTTGCAGGAAATACATTAGTTTCAGCTTCAACATTAGATAAAGAAGTAAAAACAAAAAAATCTAACATAGAAGCAGCTAAAGAAGTTGGTACTTTAATTGCCAAAAGAGCTAAAGACAAAAAAATTACATCAGTAGTATATGACCGTGGTGGATATATTTATCATGGTATTGTCAAAGAATTAGCAGAAGCTGCTAGAGAAGGAGGGCTAGAATTCTAATGGAAGAAAATAAAACCCCAGAATTAAAAGAAAAAGTAGTAGCAATCAATAGAGTAGCAAAAGTAGTTAAAGGTGGTAGAACATTTAGATTCAGTGCTGTTGTTATCGTTGGAGACGGTGCAGGACATGTAGGAATCGGAAATGGAAAAGCTGCTGAAGTACCAGATGCTATCAGAAAAGCTATACAAGAAGCTAAAAAGAATTTAGTAGAAGTTCCAATTGTAGGAACAACAGTTCCTCACGAATTTGTAGGAGAATTTGGTAGTGCAAGAGTAATGCTAAAACCAGCTGCTGTTGGTACAGGACTTATTGCTGGAGGTAGCGTAAGACCAGTTCTAGAATTAGCTGGATATAAAGATATTCGTACAAAAGTTATAGGAACAAACAATCCAAGAAACGTTGTTTATGCAACAATTGAAGGATTAAAAAATATGCAAACAATAGAGCAAGTTGCTAAAAAAAGAGGAAAAAAAGTAGAAGACATATTATAATACCAATTCAGTGAGAAGTAATTCTCGAAAAGAATGGACTCAAATTAAGGGAGGTGCAAAGAAAATGAAATTAGGAGAACTAAAACCAGCTGTTGATAAAAAAGATAGAAAAAGAGTAGGTCGTGGAATAGGTTCAGGAACAGGAAAAACATCAGGAAAAGGACATAAAGGACAAAAAGCTAGATCTGGTGGAGGAGTAAGAAGAGGATTCGAAGGTGGTCAAACACCATTATATAGAAGACTACCAAAAAGAGGATTCACAAATATCCATGCCAAAAACTATACAGAAGTAACATTAACAATGTTAAATAAATCAAAAGCAACAGATGTAACAGCAGAAAGCTTAGTAGAAGAAGGAATAATTGGAAAAATCAATGATGGAATTGTAGTTTTAGCAACAGGAACATTAGACAAAAAATTAAATGTTAAAGCTAAGAGATTCACAGCAACTGCTAAGGAAAAAATAGAAGCCCTAGGCGGAAAGGCAGAGGTGATTTAGTTGTTTAAAACGATCAAAAACGCTTTAAAAACACCGGATGTAAGAAAAAGACTTTTATATACACTAGTACTAATAGTAATATTTAGATTAGGATGCTATATTACAGTACCAGGTGTAAACACAATTGTATTAAATGAAGCAATGTCTTCTAATAATGGAATTGCAGGATTTATAGACATAATATCTGGAGGAGCATTTTCTAGATTCTCTATATTTGCAATGTCTATAAGTCCATACATTACAGCTTCAATTGTTGTTCAATTACTATCTATGATAATACCTTCATTAGAGAGAATGGCTAAAGAAGGTGGAGAAGAAGGTAGAAAAGTGATGAATAGATTGACTAAGATAATAACATTAGTATTGGCAACAGTAGAAGCTATAGGAATCTATTTATCATATAGAACATCAGGAGCATTCATAAATCCAGGATGGTTAACAGGATGCCTAATAGTAGCATCACTAATAGCAGGAACATCTTTACTAATGTGGTTAGGAGAACAAATTACAAGTAAAGGAATAGGAAATGGTATATCAATAATAATATTTGTAGGAATAATATCAAAATTACCATCATCAATAACAACATTATGGAATTTAATATTTACTAGTACAGGATTTAGCACAGTTGGACTAATAACAGCTATAGGAATAATAATAGGAGCAATATTATTAGTAGCAGGAGTTGTATTTGTACAACAAGCTGAAAGAAGAGTACCAGTACAATACTCAAAGAAAGTTGTTGGAAGAAAAATGGTAGGAGCACAAAGTACTCACTTACCACTTAAACTTGCAATGTCAGGAGTAATACCTGTAATATTTGCATCATCATTTATGACATTTCCAGCAATGATAATATCAATGTTTGTAAAAGATGTTGCAAACTTAGGTGGATTCTGGGGAGTAATATATAAATTCTCACTAGCAACTTCATCTTCAAGTGTAGGTATTGGATATACAATAACAAATGCAATTGCTTACCTACTATTAATATTAGGATTTACATTTTTCTATACTTTTGCAACATTCAATCCAGCAGAAGTATCAAACAATATAAAGAAAAATGGTGGATTTATACCTGGAATAAGAGCAGGAAAGCCAACAACAGATTACTTAACATCTATAATAACAAAGTTGACAGTATTTGGAGGATTATTCTTATCTGTTATAGCAATATTGCCAATGTTATTAAGATTTACAAGTTTAAATGTTTCTTTTGGAGGGACATCAATATTAATCGTTGTAGGTGTTGCACTAGAAACAGTACAACAATTAGAATCTCAATTAGTAATGAGACACTATAAAGGATTCTTAGAATAAAATAGAAATAGAGAACTAAACAGAGAGTTAGTTCTTTATTTTTTTGAAAAAAGAACCGTAAAAGCAGTATAAAACATTGACAAATAAGGAAAAATAGGCTAAAATATACTTGCAAATAGTATGCCTCTAATAAGGAATATTAGGGGCATAAAATTTTCATGTAGAAAGGAAGAAAAAAATATGAAAATTATTATGTTAGGAGCACCTGGTACAGGTAAAGGAACAATAGCGGGAATGCTATCAGAAAAATTAGGAATACCTCAAGTTTCAACAGGAGATATATTTAGAAAAAATATAAAAGAAGGAACAGAACTAGGTAAACTAGCAGAAAGTTATATAGAAAAAGGACAATTAGTACCTGATGATGTAACTATAAAAATTATAGAAGATAGATTAAATGATCCAGATACAGAAAAAGGAATAATATTAGACGGATTCCCAAGAACTGTATATCAAGCAGAGAAACTTAAAGAAATATTAGCAGAAAAGGGAGAAAAAATTGATATTACAATTAATTTAATAACACCAAAAGAAGAAATAATAGAAAGAATAGTAAATAGAAGAGTATGCTCAAACCAAGAATGTAAAGCTGTATATAATGTGGTTCTACATCCACCTAAAGTTGAAGGAATTTGTGACAAATGCGGACATGAGCTAGTAACAAGAAAAGATGATAATTTAGAAACAGTAGAAAGCAGATTAGAACAATATTTTACACAAACAAGTCCACTTGTAGAATACTATGAAAAAGAAGGAATTTTATATTCAGCAGAAGTAAGTAAGACGATAAATAAAATGGGAGAAGATGTTGCTAAAGATATAATAGAGCATATAGAGAAAATGTAAAAACATTGTACCATAAAAGAGAATGAAAGGAAGTCAAGTTAAGATGGTAACAATAAAATCAAAAAAAGAAATAGAATTGATGAAAGAAGCTTGCAGAGTAACAGCATTAACTCATAAAGCAATAGAAGAAGCAATAAAACCAGGAATGACAACAGCAGATTTAGATAGAATTGCAGAACAAGCCATGATAAAAAATGGAGCAATTTCAGCAGAAAAAGGTTATGACCCAAGAATAAAAGGGGTTCCACCATATCCTGCAGCAACATGTATTTCAATAAATGATGAAGTAATACATGGAGTTCCATCAAAAAATAGAGTAATTAAAGACGGAGATATAGTAAGTGTAGATTTAGTAGCGTTAAAAAATGGATATAATGGAGATGCTGCAAGAACCTATATGGTAGGAAATGTTCCTAAAAATGCTAAGAGATTAGTAGAAGTAACAAAACAAGCATTTTTTGAAGGAATAAAATATGCAAAAAAAGGAAATAGAATAGGAGATATTTCACATGCAATTGGTGAATATGTAAAATCTCAAGGATATTCTGTAGTAAGAGAATTTCAAGGGCATGGAATTGGAAAAGAAATGCATGAAGATCCAGGAATTCCAAACTATGGTAAAGCAGGTAGAGGAATACGACTAGAACCAGGAATGACATTAGCAATAGAACCTATGGTAATAGAAGGAAAACCAAATATATTAGAATTAGAAGATGGATGGACAATAATAACAGAAGATGGTAGTTTAGCAGCACATTATGAAAATACAATTTTAATTACAGAAAATGAGCCAGAAGTATTGACATTACTATAAAATTAGTATATAATGTATGAGTTAAAACTATAATTTTATAAATTGTAGAAAATTTTAGAAAAAACTAAAATATAAGCTCTTTAAGAAGGAGGTAAAAAAACTTGGCAAAAGAAGATGTTATAGAAGTTGAAGGAACAGTAATTGAAACATTACCAAATACAAATTTCAAGGTAGAACTTGAAAATGGACATCAAATATTAGCACACATATCTGGTAAATTAAGAATGAACTATATAAAGATATTACCAGGAGATAAGGTAAAAGTAGAATTATCACCATATGATTTGACAAGAGGTAGAATCACTTGGAGAGCAAAATAGTAGAAAACATAAATTAACCCAAATAGATATAATAATTTAGGAGGTGCAATAAAATGAAGGTTAGACCATCAGTAAAACCAATTTGCGACAAATGTAAAGTTATAAAAAGAAAAGGTGTAATTAGAGTAATATGTGAAAACCCTAAACACAAACAAAGACAAGGGTAACTAAGTTTATAACACAAATGAGGTAGCGGCTGTTAAGCATTTTGCTTACATATCAAATTTGTGTTTATATATATGTCCAAAAATAGTTTAAAGATCTAAGTAAACTTAGATGCATTTCACCTTTAAATAAAAATAGGACAACACTAAACAATAAAAGAAAAAATAAATTTTGGAGGTGCAAAAAAACATGGCTCGTATAGCAGGAGTAGATTTACCAAAAGAAAAAAGAGTAGAAATAGGGCTAACATACATATATGGTATAGGAGTTGCTAGTTCAAGAAAAATTTTAGAGGCAGCAAAAGTAAATCCAGATACAAGAGTTAAAGACCTAACTGATGATGAGGTTAATAAAATAAGAAAAGTTATTGACGAATCATACAAAGTTGAAGGTGATTTAAGAAGAGAAGTTGCTCTTAATATAAAGAGATTAACTGAAATTGGATGTTATAGAGGATTAAGACATAGAAGAAGTCTTCCAGTTAGAGGACAAAGAACAAAAACTAATGCTCGTACAAGAAAAGGTCCAAGAAAATTAGTAAGTAAATCAAAGAAATAATAATTTTTTAAAAGTCACATAACTTACAAATAATAGTAGTGACTTATTGTCCAACAGAAGGAGGGAAATAAAAGAAAATGGCTAACAAAAATGTAACAAAGAAACCAGTAGCTAGAAGAAATAGAAAAAACATTGAAAAAGGTGAAGCACATATTCATTCAAGCTTTAATAATACAATAGTTACAATTACAGATACAAACGGAAATACAATTTCATGGGGAAGTGCTGGAGGATTAGGATTCAAAGGATCAAGAAAAAGCACACCATTTGCAGCAGGAGAAGTTGCTGAAACAGCAGCAAAAGCAGCAATGGAACATGGATTAAAAACAGTAGAAGTATATGTTAAAGGACCAGGAGCTGGAAGAGAAGCTGCAATAAGAGCACTTCAATCAGCAGGTCTTGAACTAAGCAGTATTAAAGATGTAACACCAATCCCACACAATGGTTGTAGACCACCAAAAAGAAGAAGAGTTTAATAAAAATTGGAAGATATGTTCCAAAAATAGAAATAAAACAAGATATAAAATCAATGAAAGAGGTGTAAATAGAAAATGGCACGTTATACAGACGAACAATGTCGTATTTGCCGTAGAGAAGGACAAAAATTGTTCTTAAAAGGTTCAAGATGTTATTCTGATAAATGTAGTATCTCTAGAAGAAACTATGCACCAGGACAACACGGACAAAAAAGAGCAAAACTTTCTGAATACGGAACACAATTAAGAGAAAAACAAAAAACAAAATCATACTATGGAGTTGGAGAAAAACAATTCAGAAGATATTTTGAAATGGCATCTAATAAAAAAGGAATAACAGGTGATAACTTACTACAAATATTAGAGAGCAGATTAGATAATGTAGTTTACAGATTAGGATTTGGAGCTTCAAGAGCTCAAGCAAGACAACTTGTAAACCATGGACAATTTGAAGTAAATGGTAAAAAAGTTGATATTCCATCATACTTAGTAAAAGCAGGAGATGTAATAGCAGTAAGAGAAAGCAAAAAAGACAATGGAACAATTAAAGCAAATGTTGAAGCAAATGCTGCAAGACCAGTTCCAGCATGGTTAGAATTAAATAACGAAACTTTAAGTGGTAAAGTAGTAAGATTAGCATCTAGAGAAGATGTTGATATTCCAGTTGAAGAGCATTTAATAGTAGAGCTTTACTCTAAATAATAGTTTTTAATAATATTAGGAGGTAAAAATGATAGAATTTGAAAAGCCAAATATTGAATGTCTAGAGGTTGATGAGGCAAACAATTATGCAAAATTTGTATGCGAACCATTAGAAAGAGGATATGGTGTAACAATTGGAAATTCACTAAGAAGAATATTACTTTCTTCATTAACAGGTTGTGCAATAACAAGTGTTAAAATAGAAGGTGTATTACATGAATTTTCAAGCATACCAAATGTTGTAGAAGATGTACCAGAAATAATAGTCAATTTAAAAAATGTAAGACTAAAGTTTGCTGAAAATGAAGAAAAAGTTATGAGGATTAACTTTAAAGGAGAGGGAGAAGTAACTGCAGGTGATATTATAACAGATGGAACTGTAGAAATCTTAAATCCAGACTTACATATAGCAACTGTATCAGAAGGTGGACAATTAATAATGGAAATGACAGCAGATATGGGAAGAGGATATTCCCCTTCAGAAAAAAATAAAAAACCAAACCAAGACATATCTGTGCTTCCAATAGATTCAATTTATACACCAGTTAAAAAAGTAAATTATCAAGTAAAAAACACTAGAGTAGGGCAAATGGTTGACTATGATAAATTAATTATAGAAGTATGGACAAACGGTAGCTTAAAAGCTGATGAAGCATTAAGCTTAGCTGCAAAAGTAATGACAGGACATTTAGAATTATTCATAGATTTATCAGAAGCAACAAGAAATACACAAGTAATGATAGAAAAAGAAGAATCTAAAAAAGAAAAAGTATTAGAAACTTCAATAGAAGAATTAGAATTATCTGTAAGATCATTCAATTGTTTAAAAAGAGCAGGTATTGCTACAGTTGAAGATTTAACAAACAAATCAGAGAGTGATATGATGAAAGTTAGAAACTTAGGAAAGAAATCATTAGATGAAGTAACTGCAAAATTACATTCATTAGGACTAAGTTTCGCTCAAGAAGATGAATAAAATATAAGAAGAGGTGAAAAAATTGGCTACAAATAGAAAATTAGGTAGAACTACTGATATAAGAATGTCAATGCTAAAAACATTAACAACAGACTTGATATTACATGGAAAAGTTGAAACAACAGAAGCTAGAGCAAAAGAAGTAAAAGCAATTGCTGATAGCATAATAGCACTAGCTGTAAAAGAAAAAGATAACTTTGAAATGGTTGATGTAAAAGTAGTAAAAGCTAAATTAGATGCAAAAGGTAACAAAGTTACTGAAATAGCAAAAAGCAAAAATGGTAAAGAATACTTAAAAGTTGTAAAAGAAGAAACAACAGAAAGTAGACAAAAAGATATGCCATCAAGACTAAATGCTAGAAGAAAAATGATGACAAAATTAAACAAAGTAAAAGATGTAGATGTAATCGGAAAACTATTTAATGAAATAGCTCCAAAATATGAAGGAAGAGTTGGAGGATATACAAGAATAGTTAAAGCTGGTCCACGTAGAGGAGACGGAGCTGAAGTAGCTATATTAGAACTTGTTTAAAAACAAAATTGAATATATATTATCAAGAGTGGAGTAGAGAACGGCTCGTTAATCCCACAGCAACCTGCAAAACTGTAAGGTGCTAATACCGGCAAAGCAATAAGCTTTGAGTGATGATTATTAAAAAAGACTCATAGCAAAAGCTAAGAGTTCTTTTTTTATTTATAAAAGAAAGGAATGATGAATGTGAAAAAATATTATTTTACATCTGAAAGTGTAACAGAAGGGCATCCAGATAAATTATGTGATTATATATCAGATACAATATTAGATGAAGCATTAAAACATGATAAAAACTCAAGAGTTGCAGTAGAAACATTTGCATCAGCAAACCAAATAACAATAGCAGGGCAAATAACTACAAATGCTGAACTAGATATAGAAAAAATTGTAAGAGATAGAATAAAAGAAATTGGATATGATAGAGCAGATTTAGATATAGATTATAAAACATGTAAAATCGATATAAATATAACAAAACAAAGTTCTGACATAGCTCAAGGTGTTGATATAGGCGGAGCAGGAGACCAAGGTATAATGTTTGGATATGCATCAGATGAAACCGAAGAATACATGCCTTTTGCAATATCAATGGCTCATAAATTAGCAAAAAGACTTACAGAAGTAAGAAAAAATGGAATACTACCATATTTAAGACCAGATGGAAAAACACAAGTAACAGTAGAATATGAAAATGATAAAGTAAAAAGAATAGATACTATTTTAATATCTACACAACATGAAGCTGATGCAGATATAGAAAAATTAAAAGAAGATATTGTGAAGGAAGTAATAAAAAATGTAATACCTGAAAAATATTTAGACCAAGAAACAAAATACTTTATAAATCCAACAGGAAGATTCGTAATAGGGGGACCATTAGGTGATACAGGATTAACTGGTAGAAAAATAATAGTAGACACATATGGTGGATATGCTCGCCATGGAGGAGGTGCATTCTCAGGAAAAGATTCAACAAAAGTAGATAGAAGTGCAGCATATATGATGAGACATATTGCAAAAAATATAGTTGCAAATGGTTATGCAAAAAAATGTGAAATACAAGTAGCATATGCAATTGGAGTCGAAAAACCAATGTCAGTATTTGTTGAAACATTTGGAACAAATACTATTCCAGAAGAGCAAATAGAAGAAATGATAGAAAAAAACTTTGATCTTACACCAAAAGGAATAATAGAATATTTAGGATTACAAGAACCAATATATACAAAAACAACAAACTATGGTCATTTTGGAAAAAAAGAATTACCATGGGAAAAAATTATCACATTAAAATAGAAAAATCATATAATAGCCATAAGGAGGAAAAAGATGGAGAATTTTTTTATAAATTCAATACTTTGGACATTTGCTCTTTATGGCTTATTTGAATTAGTAAAACAAATTATAAATGCGATTTCATATGTGAATATGAAGGCAAATGGAATATACATAATAATTGCTGCAAAAAATCAAGAAGAAAAAATAGAAGGATTTTTACGTTCAAGTCTATTTAAAATATTATATGGAAAAGAAGAATATGTAAAAGATATAATTGTAACAGACTTAGGTTCAACAGACAAAACACGAACCATAATTAACAAACTTGCAAAAGATTATGATTGTGTAAAAGCAACAAACTGGAAAGAATGTAAAGAAATTATAGATAATATAAATGAAGAATTGAAAGAAAAATAAATCTGTGATAAACTATAATGAAAGAAATTGAGAAAAGAGGACAAAAGTGGAAGAAAAAGAAGGCATATTAATAGATACAATATATCAAAATGAAATAAATAGTTACACAGTAGGCGTATTTGAAACTGAGGAAGAACAATTTACTATTGTAGGATATTTACCGTTTGTAAGTAAAGGAGATACATTAAAAATAATAGGCAAATTCATAGAATATAAAGATTATGGAGAACAATTTAAAATTGAATCATTTGAAAAAGTAATGCCAAAAACACTAGCAGCTCTTGAAAAATATTTAGCAAATGGAAGTATAAAAGGAATAGGACCTGCAACAGCTCAAAAAATAATACAAAACTTTGGAGAAGAGACAATATACATATTAAAACATGAACCATTAAAACTATCACAAATAAGAGGAATAAATAAAGAAAAAGCAGTAGAAATATCAGAAAGCTTTATTGAAAATTGGGAAGTGTGGCAAATTGTAGGATTTTTAGAGCAATTTGGAATAGGCCCAGAAGGTGCAAAAAAAGTGTACAATCTTCTTGGAATCAATGCAATAGAAGAGATTGAAGCAAATCCATATATATTAGTAGATATAATAAGAGGAGTAGACTTTAAACAAATTGATGAAATAGCAATAAAACTTGGAATTGAAAGACAGAATTTAAAAAGAGTAGAAAGTGGAATAAAATATGCATTAATCAAAATAACATATAATGGACATTGTTGTACATTAAAAGAAAATCTAATAGAATATGTAGAAACATTGCTAAATATTAATAAAGATATAATAGAAAACGGAATAATAAACTTAAGAGCCAAAAATGAAATTGTAGTAGAAAATAGAGAAGAAAAAGAATGGGTATATTTATACACATTTTATAAAACAGAAGAAAAGATAGCACAAAGAATAATAAAACTAAAAAATGCAAAAAACATAAAAAAAGTATCTCGTATAGAAAAAGAACTAAGAATAGTAGAAGAAAAAACAGAAATAGAATTATCAGAAAAGCAAAAAGATGCAATAAGAGCAATAAATGAAAATAATGTAACAATAATTACAGGTGGACCTGGAACAGGTAAAACTACAATAATTAAAAGCATAATTGAAATATATAAGCAGAAAAGATATAAAATAGTATTATGTGCTCCAACAGGAAGGGCTGCTAAAAAAATGACAGAAACAACAGGAGAAGAAGCATCAACATTACATAGATTATTAGAAATAGGAAAAGTAGATGAAGAAAGTCTAATAAAAGAAGATAAAGAATATCAGGGGGCACCAATAGATGCTGATATTATAATAGTTGACGAAGTATCAATGGTAGACATGTTTATAATGAGTTATTTGTTAGATTGCATATATCTTGGAACAAAGCTAATACTTGTAGGAGATAGTGACCAGTTACCATCAGTAGGTCCAGGAAGTGTGTTAAAAGACTTAATATTATCAGAGCAAGTAAATACAGTACATTTAGATAAAATATTTAGACAAGCTGCCAAAAGTAAAATAATAGTAAATGCACATAGAGTAAATAATGGAGAGAAGTTTTTAGAAAAAGAGCCTGAAAATTCAAAAAAAGATTTTTTTTATATAAATGAAAATAATCAAGATGAAATTCTTAAAGAAGTACTATCATTATGTAATGGAAGATTAAAAAAATATGGAGACTATGATTTTTTCGAAAGTATACAAGTACTTACTCCAACCAAAAAGGGAATGCTCGGTACAAAAGAATTAAATAAAGCATTGCAAGAAGAACTAAATCCACATAGAGAAGGTGAAGCTGAAAGAAACAGCATGGGAGTTATTTTCAGAATTGGAGATAGAGTAATGCAAGTAAAAAATAATTATGATATGTACTGGGAAAAGCAAGAACAAGATAATATAGAAGTAGGAAATGGAGTATTTAATGGAGAAACAGGTACAATAACAAAAATTGATACAGAAGAAAAAATTATAAGAGTAAAATTTGATGATGAAAAAGTATGTTGGTATGAATTTAATGACTTAGAACAATTAGAGCACAGTTATGCAATAACAATACACAAAGCACAAGGAAGTGAATTTGATGTAGTAATAATGATTATACCACAAGCTGCACCAATGTTACTTACAAGAAATTTATTATATACAGGATTAACACGTGCAAAAAAACTACTTATTGTAATAGGAAATGATAGAGTAATAAACTTTATGATAAATAATGTAGACAGCAAAAAAAGAAATACAGGATTAGAATATAAGTTAAGAAATGATTAAGTAATTGACAATAAAAGTAAAATAGTGTAATATATATATGGAGGAATTTTTTATGGAAGATAAAAGAAATCAAAAAAAAGAAATAGAAGCAATGTCAATTAAAAGTGTAAGAAATAGAAATGATATACCATATGGTATGAAAAGACAAATAATAGAGCAAGATAAAATTAAAAATCAACAATCAAAAAAACCATTAAGTGAGAAAAAGAGAAGACAAAAAACTAGAAGAAAGACAAAAATGGTAAAAAGACTTATCCCAGTATTAGGGGTATCTGCAGTCGCAACAATGTTAGGAATAGCAATACCTAAAATAACAAGTGGAGTAATAAATGAACCAAAAGGTCAAGAAGCTGAAGTGCCAGAACAAGAAGAACAAGACAATGACTTCAAAAAAGGCGTAAAAGTTAATGTAACTGAAACAGAAACACAAAAACGAAATAGAGAAATAAGTGAAGATATAAAAGGACTTGAAAATCAAGATGAAGTAACAAGGTATTTGAAAGATTTATATATAAATGAATATGAAAGAATAACAGGTGATGAAAAACTAAATACATCACAAATAGAAATTGTTAAAAAAACAGATTTATATTTATTTGAATTGGATAATGGTCAATTAGTATCAACAGGAGAACATCCTGAAGCAACAGAAAAAATGCTAAAAAATGATAGTAAAACATACTCTACAACAAAAGATAATATTAATGTATATAAAGTTCGTTATAAAAATGGAAAAGAATTAATTGACGAAATAACTAGAGATAGCAAAGTTGGAGGAGTAAAAAAAGTAATACCAGAAAATAGATATGAAGAACTAAAAGAAAATGATGAGACATCTCCTTTATATAATATTTCAGATATAGTAGAAAAATCATTTGAAATAATAAATCAAATGGAAGGACTAGACAAAGAGCCCAAAAACGGTACAATAAAAGCTAATATAAAACAAGAAAAAGAAGATTTAACAAGATTAGTACAAGAGTATTATAGTAAAGTTGAACAAGAAAAAAATCAAAACCAAAACGAACAAAATTATGAAGGACAAGAAAAAGGCGAATAAGCTGAATAAATCCCCACTTTTTGCAAATAATATGAAAAACATATTTTGCAAGGAGTGGAATTTTTTTGAAAAAATATAGAAATTTAAGTATAGAAGGTGCAATAATAGATGAAGAACAATTAAATAAACACCTAGAAAAAATTGCAATGCAACAGGAATTAAAAAACAAGTCAGATTTAAATACTTATCCAATACCACAACTATTAGAAAGTTACAAAAAAATAAAAAATGTATATAATTTATTAAATGAAAATATAAAATTGGAAATAAACATACATCCTGCAGGAGAGTGGATATTAGACAACTTTTATGTAATAGAAGAAACAGTCAGACAAATAGAAAAAGAACTTAATGAAAAAAAATATACAGAATTTATAGGAATTCAAAATGGAAAATATGAAGGTTTCGCAAGAATATATGTATTAGCAACAGAAATGGTAGCATATACAGATAATAAAATAGATGGAGAAAATCTGAAAAAATATTTGCAAGCATATCAAACAAAGAAAAAATTAGATATGGAAGAAATATGGAACATAGGATTGTTTTTACAAATTGCAATAATAAAAAATATTGCAGAACTATGTGAAGAAATATATATAAATCAAATTCAAAAATATAAAGTAAAAAGCATAATAGAAAGACTAGTAGAAAATAAAAACAAAGATGAATTAAAATATAATAAAATTGAAGAAAATAAACTAACAAAATATAAAAGTATGAAATATCCTTTTATAGAATATATGACATATTCATTAAAAAAATATGGAAAAAAAGCACATAAATATTTGGAAATATTAGAACAAGAAGTTGAAAAAACTGGAATTACAGTAGGAGAAGCAATACAAAAAGAACATTTTAACACCGCAATTCAAACAATATCAATGGCAAATTGTATAACAAGCATAAAAAAGATACAAAGAATAAATTTTTTAGAAATATTTGAAAATGTAAATGAAGTTGAGGAAATCCTAAAAAAAGATCCTGCAAAAATATATCAAAAAATGGAATATAAAACAAAAGAATATTATAGAAATGCAATAAAAGAAATATCAAAGAAAACAAAAATCTCAGAAGTATATATAGCTAGAAAAGCAATAGAATTATGTGAAAACGAAGAAAACAATTTGAAATATAAACATGTAGGATATTATCTAATAAATGACGGAATTGATGAATTATACAAAAAAATAGGCATAGCTAAAAAGAAAATAAAAAATAATACAAAAGTTAAATTATATATAAGTTTAATTATAATTTTTACTATAATAATATCAATTCTTATTTCAGAAAAATACACATTGATCCTATTAATACCAGTTTCTGAAATTGTTATTCAAACATTACAATGTATCTTAGGAAAAATTATTAAGCCTAAAATAATACCAAAAATGGATTTTTATAATGGAATAAATGAAGAAAATGCAACATTTGTGGTAATTCCTACAATAGTAAAGAGCAAAGAAAAAGTAAAAGAATTGTTTAGAAAATTAGAAGTTATGTATCTATCAAATAAAAGTAAAAACTTATATTTTGCAGTTTTAGGAGATTGTTCAGAAAATAATAAGGAGGAAGAACAATTCGACAAAGAAGTAGAAAAACAAGGAATTGAGGAAGTAGAAAGACTAAATAAAAAATATCCAGATAACAAATTTCCAAAATTTCATTTTATTTACAGGCAAAGAAAGTATAATCCTAGTGAGGAAAAATATTTAGGATGGGAAAGAAAAAGAGGATTGCTTACACAATTTAATGAATATATCTTAAAACATGAGAAGAATAAATTTAGAGTAAACACAATTGAAAAGGAAACATTGCCAAAAATAAAATATGTAATTACATTGGATTCAGATACAGAATTACCGTTAAATACTGCATTTGAGCTAGTAGGAAGTATGGCACATATTTTAAATAAGCCTGAGATTGATAAACAAAAAAATATTGTGATAAATGGTCACGCTCTTATACAGCCTAGAGTAGGTGTAAATCTTGAAATAAGTAACAAAAATATTTTTACCAAAATATTTGCTGGGGCAGGAGGAATAGACAATTACACAAATGCCATTTCTGACATATATCAAGACAATTTTGAAGAGGGAATATTCACAGGAAAAGGAATATATAATGTAGAAATATTTTCAAAAGTTTTAAATAATGAGATACCTGAAAATACAGTATTAAGTCATGATTTATTAGAAGGTTGCTATTTAAGATGTGGACTTGCAACAGATATAATGCTAATGGACGGATATCCTCAAAAATATATGAGCTTTATGAATAGATTATC
This sequence comes from uncultured Clostridia bacterium, assembly GCA_934162255.1. Classification (GTDB taxonomy): domain Bacteria; phylum Bacillota; class Clostridia; order TANB77; family CAG-508; genus CAG-269. Next base: position 54,571 of record CAKPIG010000002.1, read on the forward strand.
AAGATGGACTAGAGGGGATTGGCAGATAAGAGATTGGTTAAATAGTAAATTGAATTTATTATCAAAATATAAAATACTAGATAATTTAAGAAGAAGTTTGCTTGAAATATTTTTACTTATAATAGTATTTATAGAACCGATTTCACATTTAGGAATGTTCATAACAATATATCCATTTATTTTAGAAATTTTGAATTTATTAATATTAAGAAAAGAAGGAGAAAAAAAACAAAAAACATTTGAACCACAAATAAGAGGAATAAAAGGTGCAATATATAGAGCGATTATAACTTTGGGATGTTTACCATATAAAGCATATATTGAATTAATCTCAATAATAAAAACGATATATAGAACAAGAATTTCTCATAAACATTTATTAGAATGGATGACATCTGAAGAAGCGGAAAATGCTTCAAAAACAACATTAAAACAATATTATAAAAATATGATAGTAAACATTGTAGCTTCAATAATTATAATGATGATAGGAATGGCAAATAACAATGTTTTATTAACAATTATTGGAGTTTTGTGGATAATAATGCCAGCAATAATGTGTGAAATAAGTAAAGTATATCAAAATAATAAAGAAAATTTAAACAAAGAAGAACAAGAATATGTAAAAGAAATAGCAAGAAAAACATGGGGATTTTTCAAAGAATATCTAACACAAGAAAATAACTTTTTAATACCAGATAATTACCAAGAAGATAGAAAAAATTCAATAGTCTTAAGAACATCATCAACAAATATTGGATTATCAATGTTAGCCGTAATAGCAAGTTATGACTTAGGATTCGAAACATTAGAAGATACAATCGAATTATTAAAAAATATAATAAATACAATGTATGAATTAAAAAAATGGAATGGTCATTTATACAATTGGTATAATATAAGAACAAAAGAAACATTAAAGCCAGAATACATTTCTACTGTAGATAGTGGAAATTTAGTAGGTTATATGTATACAACATTAGGATTTCTAGAAGAAATACCTGAAACAGATGAATTACAAACAAAATTAAAAGAGTTAATACAAAATACAGACTTTAAAAAATTATACAGTAAAGAACAAAGATTGTTTTCAATAGGATATAATGTAGAAGAAAATAAATTGACAGATTCATATTATGATTTACTAGCATCTGAAGCAAGACAAGCAAGTTTAATAGCAATTGCCAAAAGAGATGTATCATCAAAACAATGGAATAATTTAAGCAGAACATTAACAGTTTTAAAAAAGCATAAAGGATTAATATCATGGTCAGGAACATCATTTGAATATTTAATGCCAAACATAAATATTCCAAAATATGAAGGAAGCTTACTTGATGAATCTTGTAAATTCTTAATAATGAATCAAATTGAATATAGTAAAAAACTTGGAATTCCATGGGGAATATCAGAGGCAGCATTTAATCTAAAAGACTTGCACTCAAATTATCAATACAAAGCATTTGGAGTGCCATGGCTTGGCTTAAAAAGAGGATTAGCAGATGAAATGGTTGTATCTAGCTATGGAAGTATTCTTGCAATAACGGAAAAACCAAAAGAAGTTATACAAAATATTAAAACACTTGAAAAAAATAATATGTTTGGAAAATATGGACTTTATGAATCTATTGATTTTACACCAGAGAGGATGTCAAATGGCAAAAAGAGTGAAGTTGTAAAAACATTTATGGCACATCACCAAGCATTAATATTACTTTCAATAAACAATTTATTAAATAATAAAATCTTTCCAAAAAGATTTATGAAAAATCCAGAAATTCAAGCAATAAATATTTTATTACAAGAAAGAATGCCAGAAACTTTCATAATAACAAAAGAAAACAAAGAAAAGGCAGAAAAAATAAAATATAAAGATTATGAAGATTATAGTGTAAGAGAAGTAAAACAAAATGATGATAGAATAATAAGAGGAAATGTTATAGGAAATGAGAAATATATAACAGCAATAAATCAAAAAGGAATAGGCTTTAGTAAATTTGAAAATATTTATATAAATAGATTCAAAAAAACAGCTGATTATAATCAAGGAATATTCTTTTATATTAAAGAACACAAAAGTAATAAAATATGGAATGTGGCAGGAGATGAAGAAAAAGAAGCTATAGTTAGTTTCATGCCAGACAAGGATATATTTGAAACATCAGTTGGTAAAATAAAAACTAGATTAAAAATAATAGTTGATAGTGTAGAACCTGTTGAAATAAGAAGACTAGAAATAGTAAATGAAGGTGAAAAAGACAAAACATTAGAAATTACTAGCTATTTTGAGCCAGTATTATCTCCAAAAGAGCCAGATTATGCTCATGAGGCATTTAATAATTTATCACTTATATATAATTATGAAAAAGAAGAAGATAGAATAATTATAAAAAGAAAAAGTAGAGAAATTAATAGAAAAGATGTATATTTAATTGCCAAGTTGCAAACAAATGCAGAAAAACTGCAACAAACTGAATATGAAATAGATAAAGCAAAATTCATAGGAAGGAATAATCTAGGAATTCCAAAAATGATAAAAGAAAATACAAAGTTTTCTACAAAAACAGGATTAGTAACAGAAGGAATAATAGCTATAAAAAATACTATAAAAGTTCCTAAAAACTCAAAAGTATATGTGGATTTACTACTTTCTGCAGAGTATATTAAAAAATCAGCAATTAAAAATATAGAAAAATACAAAATTCAAGAAAATGTTACAAGAGAATTAGATATTGTAAAAGCCAAAACTGAAGCAGAAGCCAGATATTTAGAAATAAAAGGAAAAGATATAAATATATATCAAACAATTTTATCATATATATTATTTGATAATCCTATAAAGCACAAGAACATGAAAGAAAAAACTTATCTCAAAAGCGAATTATGGAAATATGGAATATCAGGAGATTTACCAATAATAACAGTAACAGTCAAATATATAAATGATTTATATGTAGTAAGACAAATTCTAAAAGCGTACGAATATTTTAGAACAAAAAATATAAATATTGACTTAGTAATAATAGAAGAAGATTATATAAAAAGTGAAATTGAAAATACTATTTCAAATAATCATATGTCATATTTAAGGAACATAAGAGGAGGAATATTCGTAATATCAAGAGGAGAACTAAAGCAAACAGATTTAGAAGGAATAAAGTTTATTTCAGAAATAGTTTTAGACACTCATTTAGGAAACTTAGAAAACACAATAAAAGACATGGAAGACGAAATAATAGACAATTATAAAAAAATAGAAAAAAATATAATAAAAATAGATGAAGAAGATTTAACACAAGACATTTATATAGATGAAAAAGATTTAAAATATTATAACGGATATGGAGGATTTTCTTTAGACGGAAAAGAATATGTAATAGGTATTAATAAGAAAAATAATTTACCTACAACATGGAGTCACATTATAGCAAATGAAAAATTTGGAACTGTACTAACAGAAAGCTATGGAGGATATACATGGTATAAAAATTGCAGACTAAACAGAATAACAAGCTGGCATAATTGTGCAAGTGTAAATATTCCATCAGAGGCAATTTATATTTATGATAAAGAAAAAAATAAGATTTGGACTCCCACAGCAATGCCTAGCCCAGACAATAAATCATACAGTACAATATATGGATTTGGATATGCAAAATATTTACACAGTAGTGATGAAATATTTCAAAAATTGGAGGTATTCGTTCCTGAAAAAGAAAGTTTAAAAATCAATATATTAACATTAAAAAATAATGCTCCGAAAAAGAAAAAAATGAAATTATATTATTATATAAAACCAGTTATAGGTGAAGATGAAATTCAAAGTAATGGTTTTATCAAATTAAACAATGAAAAAAATAGTAATATGATTATAGCACAAAATATGTATCAAACAGAAGATTTTGAAAATGTGATATATATTTCTAGTAGTGAAAAAATAAAATCATATACAGGCAATAAAAAAGCCTTTTTTGGAAAAGGAGGAATACAAGAACCTGATATGATTTATAATACAGGATTAGACAATGATGATGAAATCCAAAATAGTTCATGTATTGTAATAGAAATCGAAGCGGAAATAGAGAGCTTTTCAGAAAAAGAAATAGTATTTCTGCTAGGAGCAGAAGAAAAAATCAGTGATGCAAAAGCAATTGCAGAAAAATATTCTAATATAGAAAATTGTAAAAATGCTTATACAAAAATAAAAAACAAATGGAATAATGTATTAGGAAAAATTCAAATAAATACACCATGTGAATCAATGAACATTTTATTAAATGGTTGGATTATGTATCAAACAATTTCTAGCAGATTATTAGGAAGAAGCGGGTTATATCAATCAGGAGGTGCTGATGGATTTAGAGACCAACTGCAAGATGCAATATCTACAAAATTTATAGATTCGCAAATATTATATAATCAGATTATTAGAAACAGTAAACATCAATTTATAGAAGGAGATGTTGAACACTGGTGGCATGAAGAAACACAGAAAGGAATAAGAACTAAGTTTTCAGATGACTTATTGTGGCTACCATATGCAATAATTCAATATATTGAATATACAGGAAATTATAATATATTAAATGAAAAAGCACCATATTTACAAGGAAAAGAATTATCTGAAAATGAATTAGAGGTATATGATAAGCATTTACCAAGTAATGTAGAAGAAACAATATATGAACATTGCAAAAAAGCAATAAAAAGAGCTTGCAAATTTGGAAAACATGGATTACCTAAAATAGGAAGTGGAGATTGGAATGATGGATTTAATAATATTGGACCAAAAGGAAAAGGAGAAAGTGTATGGCTGGGATTCTTCTTATATAAAATACTAAAAGAATTTAGCGAAATATCAAAACACATGAATGAAGACGAAATTGCTGAAGAATACAATGATATAGCTGACAAATTAAAAAGTAACTTAAATCAAAATGCATGGGATGGACAATGGTATAAAAGAGCATTTGCAGACAATGGAGATGTATATGGAAGTAATGTAAATGAAGAATGCAAAATAGATAGTATTGCTCAAAGCTGGTCAGTAATATCAAAAGCTGGTGAAAAAGAAAAACTACTAACAGCAATGGAAAATTTAGAAAAGTATTTGATTGACAAAGAAAATGGAATAATAAAACTTTTAACACCACCTTTTGAAAATAGTAATTTAGAACCAGGTTATATAAAAGCATATTTGCCAGGAGTAAGAGAAAATGGAGGACAATACACACATGAGTGTTGTTGTTAGCACCATTTTTTTATAAATATTGATACTCTTAAATACATAAAAGTTATTAAATTAGTATTAAAAGTATTAAAAATTGCATACTTTTGATACAAAATGATAACAAAATTAAAAATTTGTAGCATATATTATCTAATTTTCTGCATATAAAATTTCAAAATATATGCAGAAAAGCATAAAGTATGTGCAGATAAAATATAAAATATTTTAAATAAGATTTATTATTTTCATAAAATGTGATAATATATATAATATAAAATCAATTAGAAAGAGGTAGAATATGAGTTTGTCAAAAATAAATTCAAGAATTAATTTAGATTATTTGAAGAACGAAAAAGAAAATTTATATTTTGATAGAAAAAGAGCTAAAATTTCATTACAGGATTTAGCAAATGAAATAGCTTCATTTGCAAATTCTAATGGTGGAATAATCGTAGTAGGAATAACTGACGATGGAAAAATAGAAGGATTTAATATATATGGTGAAGATAAATTAAATGATTGTCAAAAAGTTGTAACCAATTATTTGAAAAATACACCAACATATAGAATGGAATTATTGGATATTAAAAATGAAAAAGGAGAAATGGATAATTTATTACTGTTTCATATTGAGCCAGAATTAAATTATATAATTAGAAATAATAAAGATGAAGTTTTTTGTAGACAGGGAGATTCATCTATAAAATTAAATGCAAATCAAATTAGAAGTTTAGAGTATGACAGAAAAGAAAGAGATTTTGAAGCTGAAATCATACTTGAATCATCAATAAAAGATATTGATATGGATATTATGACATTATATAAAAAGAAAATTGACACAGATTTATCTGATGAAGAAGTATTAAAAGCTAGAGGATTCTTAAGAGAGAAAAATGGAGAATACCATTTAACAAAAGCTGGTATGTTATTATTTGGAAAAAATCCATCTATTTATCTACCAAGTGCTAGGGTAAGAGTTTTGAAGTTTGAAGGAACTGAATTCAAAGTTGGAACAGAAATGAATATAATAAAAGATAGAACTTTTGATAAATGTTTGTTTAAAATATTGGAACAGGCGAGAGAGTTTATTAATTCTCAATTAAGGGAGTTTACTCATTTAAACACAGATGGAGTTTTTGAAACTGTACCAGAATATCCAGAGTTTGCATGGTATGAGGGATTAGTAAATGCAGTATGTCATAGAGATTATTCAAATAGTGGAGAATATATAATAGTAAAATTATTTGATGATAGATTAGAAATATCTAGTCCAGGAAAATTGGGTGGATTTGTAACATTAGAAACAATGAAAAACAAGAGATATTCAAGAAATCCACAAATTGCAAGAGTATTGAATGAGCTAGGTATAGTAAGAGAATTAAATGAGGGTGTAAAAAGAATATATAGCGAAATGCAGAGATTTTATTTAAAAGATCCTGTATATACAGAGCCAGATAGAAATTCTGTATTATTGGTTTTAGATAATAATATTGCAGTAAGAGCTAATAGAAAGCAAGAAACATTGAAAAAATCAGATGCAATTAAGGATAAATGGAAATTGTTGAATTACGCAGAAAAACAGGTTTTACAGGTTATAAATGATAAAGGTGAATTAACATCAGATGATGTTTCTCAAATAATTAATAGAGGTAAGACAACAGCGGTAAAATTATTAAATAAACTTATAGATTTGGATTTGATAGTATGGACAGGAACTTCAAAGAATGATAGTTATGGAAGATATAAGATGAAGTAGAACATATATTATGAGGTGTTCAGTGGTGTTCAGAGCTGTTCACTTTAGTGAATACTTTGAAAATTAAATGAATTAAACTATAATATTATTTGTGAGGTGTTCAGTGGTGTTCAGAGCTGTTCACTTTACCGAACACTTAGAATAAAAAATGTATATAGAATGTGAAACAAATTTACTAAAAATATTAAAAAGTTTCACATTGTAATTAATTGAATATTAAAATAAAAAAGCATTTACAACGTAAAAGTTGTAGGTGTTTTTTTATTTGCAAGAGATAATGCCTCAAACTCTATAAAAGTGATAAGGTTAGATGAAGCCGATGCTATAAAGTCTATTCGTATGAGTATAAACAGTCTATTTATACAGAGTGCGTCAGTGAGATCTTTTAACAAAAACTCACAATAAATAAAGAGTCTTGGTGGATACTTGGATGTGGATTTATAATTGTAAAAAGCTTGGACAAGTGAAAACATGGATATTAAGTTATCAGTAATTATAGTAGTAAAACTACTTACTAGACTACCTATGAAACTAGCGAGCGACTGACGGTTTCTTAAAATGATTTATAAAATAAATAAGATTATTTATCGAAAAAAATACTTTTTTTTATATTTTATGATATAATTATATAAGGAAGAAATGGTTTAATGCGATAGTAATTGTATTTTATATGAATGGAGGATATAAATGGCTAATATACAAAATAATAAATTGAAATTAGAAGAACATCAAGAAAAAGCATATAAAAATGTAGAAAAATTATTTGAAGAAAAAGGAAAAGCAGCAGTTATTTTTCCAACTGGATGTGGAAAATCATTTGTTGTTTTAAAGTACATATTAGAACATCCTGATGAAAGAATACTTTTTTTATCACCTAGAAATGCTATTAAAGATCAAATGTATGAATATATTGTAAGGTTTATCGGAGGAGACTTTAGGCCAATAGAAGAAATACAAGCTGAAAGTGGAAATATGAAAAATGCAGCTAAACAATATATTCCTAATATAGAGTGTATGCTATATCAAACAATTATGGGAATTGACGAAAAAGATAATATAGATGAATTGATAACTAGATTAAATCCTGATGTTATAGTAATCGATGAAATGCATCATTTAAAAACTTCTAAAGAGATTAGTATAGATGATGAGATTGAAAATGACATTGATATTGAGAAAGATGAAGTAGGTAATGATGATAGAGCTTCTCAAGAAAATAAATGGGGGCAAAAATTTAAACGATTATTAGAAATGTGTCCACAAGCTAAATTGTTGGGTTTATCTGCAACGCCGATTAGAAATGATGGGGCAAATGTCGTTGAAAGACTTTTTGAAGATGCTATAGCTGAAGAAATATCATTATTAGAAGCAATTGAAGCTGGAATTATATATCCACCTAAGTATGTTGTACCAGATTTTATAAGAGAAGATGAGTTAGAATCTTTATTAGAAAAGATAAATTCTGTTGAAGATGAAAGAAAAGAAGAATTAAAAGCAGAGTATGATGAACTTGTAAAAAAATCAGATAAAGCTAAGGGTATTCCAGACTTATTAAAAGAAAATATAACAGAACAAGATGGAAAGTATATAATTTTTTGTAAAGACATAGAAGATATGAAAGATAAAATGTCAAAGGCTAAAGAGTGGTTTGGAGAAATCGATGGCGAACCAGAAATATATGGAATACATTCCAAAGATAATACAAGTAGTAAACAACTTCAAGCATTTAATAATTCTAGTTCTAAACATTTAAAATTAATGTATTGTGTTGGAATGATAGATGAAGGTGTACATTTAAACAATATTTCTGGAGTAATACTTGCAGCAAAAACTGGAAGTAGACCAACGTATTTACAAAGAATAGGAAGGGCAATTTCATCTGGAAGAGATAAAAAACAATCATTAGTAATTGATTTAGTAAATAATAATGAAATATTAGCTGATGAACACAATACACAATATGGATATGAAATAAGTGATTTAGAAGCATTAGAAAAATTAGTAGATTGGATTGAAAATCAAAATGATGGGAAGTGACCAGAATATGCAGAAGATAAATCTACTAAAGAAAAAGCAATGGCAAGAAGATTAACTAGAATAAATAACAAGTATTTAAAATATGTTGAAAATTCAGATTTGTTAGAAGAATTAAATGAAGATTCAATTGACGAAATACAACAAATATTGCAACTTGGAAAGACAATAGGAATGTTTGAAAATTTTATAACAATTGATTTTGGAAGTAATACTTCAAATGGAATAGATGTTTCAATTGATAATTTCTTACATGGTATTGAAATAAAAGGTGTAAGAAGAGATTTTAGAGAGATTCTTGACCATGATTATATTAATATAAATATTAATATGCAAAATTATGAAGAATATAAAGCCTGGTGTGAAGAACACAATAAAAAACCACACCAAAGACATATAAGAGCAGCCATAAAAAGAGATAAAGAGACAGAAGAACAGAGAGAGAATAGATTGTGTAGAGCCAGATATACTTTTTTTACAAAAATTAAAGAAAAAGAAGAATTATCGGAAGAGGAAAAAAAATTAAAAAGATTGTATGAAGAATTGGATGAAGTATATAAAGAAAAAAGTGTACATATGCAAAATTATGAAGAATATAAGACATGGTGTGAAGAACATGCTAGAAAACCACGAAGTAAGAATGTTATAGGAGCAAAAAAGAGAGAAGAAGAAAATGAAGATCAAAAAGAAAACAGATTAGCAACTGCAAGAGCCAATTTTTTTCTAAAAAGAAGAGAACAATTAACACAAGAAGAGGAAAAAATAAAAAAATTATATGAAGAATTAGATGAACAGTATATAGAAAAAAGTACGCAAATCAAAAATTATGAAGAATATAAAGCATGGTGTGATAAACATCAAAGACTTCCAAAAACAAGTGTAAATGGAGTAATTGTAAAGGCAGCTCAAAATGGTGGAGAGGAAACTGAAGAACAGATAGAAGTAAGATTGAGCAGGAGTAGAAGTTATTTTGATAAAAAAATTGATTTGAGTGAAGAAGAAGAAAAAATAAAGTTATTATATGCAGAGTTAGATGAGAAGTATAAAGAAAAAAATGTACACAAAAAAAACTATGAAGAATATAAGACATGGTGTGCTAAAAATGGTAGGTTACCAAGAACGCAGATAGTGTTAAACGGTGAAAGAGTTAAAAAAACAAAAAAAGGAGAAAAAGAAACTGAAGAGCAAATAGAACAAAGAATTGCAAGGGGAAGAACAACTTTTTTTAGTAGAGAACGATTAACAGAAGAAGAAAAAAAAATTAAGATATTATATGAAGAATTGGATGAATTATATAAAGAAAAAAGTGTGCAAATTAGAAATTATGAAGAATATAAAGTATGGTGTGAAGAGAATGGACGAGAACCAAGAAAATTGGTATATGTTAAGGGTAAAAGAACAGAAGCAGTAAAGGGAGGAGAAAAAGAAACAGAAGAACAAAGAGAACAAAGATTAGGTTTGTGTAGGGAGAGCTTTTTTAAAAAAATTAAGAGTAAAAATAAATTGTCAGAAGAAGAAGTGGTAATAAAAAGATTATATGAAGAACTGGATGAATTATATAAAGAAAAAAGTGTGCAAATTAGAAATTATGAAGAATATGAAGAATGGTGTAAAGAATACGGAAAGTTACCAAGAACGTGTGTAAAAGTTAATGGTAAAAGTATTTCTTTAGCTAAAGATGGGGAGAAAGAAACAGAAGAACAGAGAGAGCAAAGATTAGGCTCATATAGAAGTAATTTTTTCAAAAGAAAAATTAAGGGGAAAAAGAAATTAACAGAAGAGGAAGAAGAAATAAAGAGGCTATATGAAGAATTAGATGAATTATATGGTAAAAAGCAACCAGCAAGAAATATTGCACCTATAGTAAGAAATGTATCTATTGGAGAATCTCAACAAGCAAATGAATTTATAGAGGGAATTACAACTGAAAAAACAAAAGAAGGAGTAAGTCATAATGATGAATAGTGTAAAGGTTAATAATTACAAGAATGCGTTAGTAGAAGTTGAATCAGTTTTAAATTGTCTTAAATATGAGGATTATTGTAAGATACCGAAAGAAATAATTGATGCAATTGAAATAAATAAAAACGAAGATTACATATTTGAATATGATGAAAATTTAGATTTTAAAGATTGGGAACTAATGCCAGAGACAAGAGCAATTTTATATAATTTGTTTAAAAAATATTTGGCAACAAATGAACAAAGACAATATTTTCTTGAAAAAGAGAAGTTAGAAATGATGCAATTAGAACAAGAAAAAAATAAAAAATATAATTCTAATATTGTATTTAAAAAGCGAGAAAAAAATAAAGAATCAAAAGCATTAATAGAAATCAAAGATGAAAAATGGTACACAAAAATATTTAATTCAATAAAGAGTTTTTTTAGATAAATATAAAATGGAATTTAATAATAATAGTTAATTATAGAGTAGAAACTAAAAATTTCTGCTCTATTTTTTATATAAAAATAAATTAAAAGGAGGTTTTCATTATGGAAAATGAAAGAAAAAACAAAATTACATATCGAAAAGAAGGTGATTACTATTTACCGAATTTAGTTATACCTAAAGATAAATATGAGGAATATCATATAGGAAAATATGGATATTTAAGATTACATTATTTAAAAGAAAATTATAAATCTGAATACACAGAAATGTTAATGAATGGAACATTAAAAAAGCATATTATTAAAACAGAAATGGAAGCCAAAAGAAGTATATATAATATAATTAGCCAACTAAAAAGAGAACGTAATTTAACAGAAGAAATGAAAAATACTGACCAACTTTATTGGGCTGGAATGATGAATAATTTTAAAAATACAGCAGAAGAAATTGTACTAAAAGAATTAATTTATGTGTAAAAAAATTTAATGAAGTAAGAAAAGCAAGTGACGCATTTATACTCCCGTATAAATACCGCTTGTTATTTTTTAATAAAAAATAAATGATTGGGAAATTCTTCCCCAAACCCCTAAAAATTTTTTGAAAGGAATGAACAAATATGAGAGGTTATGTACAATTAGAGAAATTAAATTATTTAAAAAATATAGTTAATAATTTTATTTTAGATTTTGAAAAGAAAGTATATTCAAGAGGAGATGGTATATAATGGCGGTGATTAAGATTAAAAGTATTAAAAATAATTTACAAAAAGTTATCAATTATGGAATGAATGGAGATAAAACAGAACATGGAATTTTTGTATCAAGTGTTAATTGCGGAGTTTCAACTACTTATGATGAAATGGAGCTTACAAAAAGTTTTTTCATAAAGAAAATAAAATTTTAGGCTATCATATAATTCAATCTTTTAAAGGTTTTGAAGTACCACCTGAAAAAGCAAATGAAATTGGAAAAAAATTAGCAGAGGAAATGTGGGGAGATAAATATCAAGTAGTTATCTGCACTCATATAAATAAAGAAAAAATTAATAAATCTGCACAACATGTTTCAGATGTTATAAAATTTGAACCTAAAGCTATTGAAGAGAAGAAAAGAAGAAATTTAGAGTCTCAGGAAAAGAAAAAAGCATATAACAAAAGATATAATGAAACTTATGTAAGAAAGTCTAAAATCAAAGCTAATGAAGAGCAAGAAGAATATCAAAAATTACTTGCAACTATAGATAATGATAATGAAAAATTATCAACAAAAAAAGAAATGTCGGATTTAGCATTTGCTGAATGGAATAGAAGTGCTTATGGGTATTCTAATAATACAAGTGGATTAGTATTAAAAAATGAGATAAATGCCACTTGTGATGTACCAAAAAGAGTAGAAAATGTTGTACATGCAAGTTCTATAAAAGGAAATACTGTATATGGTATAGGTGCTTAAAATTTGAATAAAAATGTAATTTATGGAAAAACTAGAAAAAGGAGGATAAAAGTATGGAAAATGAGAATAAAAAGCCAGAGAAGAAAAAATATAAAAAGAAAAATGAATTTAAATTTAATGTAATATTCAACAATAATGGAGAAACATTGGAAAAGATTATAGAAAGAGCATTCGGAAATTATTGTATAAAAAGAATTTAATAAAGTTTGTTGCAAAATTAATAGAAGAAAATGAGATAATATGATATACTTTAAGTTAAGAGTATCAATATTATCTCATTTTATTTTAGCAGGAAGGAGGAAAAATGGCTTTTAATTTAATGAATAATATTGATTATAAAGTAGGCATATATATAAGACTTTCAAAAGAAGATGAAGAAAAGGAAAAGTATTCGGAAAGTGAGAGTATACAAAATCAAAGGGTATTACTTATGCAATATATTAAAGAAAACAAATTAAATTTTGTTTCTGAATATGTTGATGATGGTGTAAGTGGTACAAGTTTTGATAGACCAGGATTCAACAAAATGATTGAAGACATAGAAAACGGAAAAATTAACATGGTTATAACAAAAGATTTATCAAGACTAGGAAGAGACTATGTTCAAACAGGTTTATATACTGAAACTTATTTTCCAGAGCATAATGTAAGATATATTGCTATTTTAGATAATATAGATACAGGTTTAGATTCAGCAAATAATGACATAGCACCATTTAAATCTATATTAAATGAGATGTATGCAAAAGATACATCTAAAAAAATAAATAGTGTTTTACAATCAAAAAGAAGACAGGGAGAGTATTTAGGGACAGCGCCTTTTCGGATATAAAAAAGATCCAGACAATAAATATCATTTAATAATTGATGAAGAAGCAGCAGAAGTTGTAAGAACTATTTTTAGAAAGTTTTTAGAAGGTATGGGAACAATGCAAATTGCAGATTATTTGTCAGAACAAAAAATACCAATTCCATCAGATTATAATAAAAGAAATAGAGGGAACAAGACAATAACTTATGGATTGTGGGCTCAATCAACAGTAAGATTTATTTTATCGAATGAAATTTATACTGGAACAGTAGTACAAGGCAAAAGAAAAAAAGTGAGTTTCAAATCTAAAAAATTTGTAGATGTCCCAGAAGAGAATTGGATAAGAAAAGAAGATATGCATGAGGCAATAATTTCTAAAGATGATTTTAAAAGAGTTTTAAGATTATTAGAAGAAACAAAAGGCTCAAGGGTAGTTCAAAATGAGTATCTTTTTAAAAGTTTATTAAAGTGTTTTGATTGTAAAGGATATATTGGAATAAGAAGTCCAGATAAAAATGGTAATATTTATGGAAGATGTCAAAGATATGGAAGATATGGAAAATTTGATGTATGTTCTCCACATAATTTTAATTATCAGGTATTTGAAGAAAATATGTTGCAGGTTTTAAAAGAAGTGTGTAGACAATATTCAGATAAGAAGAGACTCGAAGAAATTGCAAAAAATTCAAAATTAAAACAAGATAAAGAAATGGATTTAAAAAATAAACTAAAAACATATAATTTGGAGATAGAAAAACAAAAGAGAAAACTTGAATTATTATATGAAGATAGACTTTCTGAAATAATAACAGTTGAAAGCTATATAGAAAATGCCAATAAAATAAAAAGTGAAATAATTGATTTACAAAATAGAATCAAAGAAATAAATAATGAATTAAATGGAGAAGAAAGTAAAAATAACAAAAATGAAAGATTAGATAAATTGGTAGATGAATTTTTGAATATGGAAAGTCCTACCAAAGAAATAATTAGAGAATTTATTGAAAAAATTGAAATTCATTCAGATAAACAAGTGGATATATATTTTAATTTTAAACCACTACAGGATTTGAATGAGGAATTAAATAGTTTTTGTGTTGCTAAAAAGATATATGAGAGAAAATGTTCATAACAACAATACACACATGCTGCAATATGGGCAATAATTGCAGAAGCAATTATGCAAAATAGAGAAAAGGCAATGCAGTTATATAAAATGATTACACCTATAGAACATTCTAAAACTAAAGAAGATGCAGATAAATATAAAGTAGAGCCATATGTCATAGCGGCAGATGTATATGGAGCAAAGAATCTAGCAGGACGAGGAGGATGGACATGGTATACAGGTTCTAGTGGATGGTACTATATTGCAGGAATTGAGTATATTTTAGGACTAAAAATAAAAGAAGGATATATGAGCATAAAACCATGTATTCCTGAAAGTTGGGATAAATTTAGTATAAGATTTAAATTTGGAGAAAGCATATACAATATAAATGTAAAAAATAGGAAAACAGATTTTGAAAAAATAAAAATAAATGGAGAAGAATGTGAAAACAAAATAAAACTAGATGATTCAGGAAAAATATATAATATTGAAGTATAATAATAAAGCTCTCAGTCAAACTGAGAGCTTTATATGTTAATAATCAAATTAAAAATCGCAATTATTTGGAGTTCTAGGGAAAGGAAGAACATCTCTAATATTTTGCATACCTGTAAGATACATAATAGCTCTTTCAAACCCAAGCCCAAAGCCAGAATGAACAACACTACCATATTTTCTTAAATCTAGATACCATTCATAATTTGATAAGTCCATATTTAAATCCTTCATTCTAGAAATTAATTTTTCATAATCTTCTTCTCTTTGACTTCCACCGATAATTTCTCCAATACCAGGAACAAGTAAATCAGCAGCAGCGACAGTTTTTCCATCAGGATTTTGCTTCATATAAAAAGCTTTTATATCCATAGGATAATCTGTAACAAAAACAGGTTTTCCAAAAACTTTTTCACATAAATATCTTTCATGTTCAGTCTGCAAATCAACACCCCAAGAAACTTTATATTCAAATTGATCATTTACTTTTTCAAGTTCTTTAACAGCATCTGTATATGTAATTCTTCCAAAATCTGAATTTATTACATTGTGTAATCTGTCTAAAAGAGATTTATCAACAAAATTATTGAAAAATTCCATTTCTTCTGGACAATTTTCCAAAACATAAGAGAAGATGTATTTAATCATTTCTTCTGCTAAATCCATATCATCATTTAAATCTGCAAAACAAATTTCAGGTTCAATCATCCAAAATTCAGCAGCATGTTTAACTGTATTAGAATTTTCTGCTCTAAAAGTAGGTCCAAAAGTATAAACACTTTGAAAAGCAGTTGCAAAAGTTTCAACATTTAATTGTCCACTAACAGTTAAATGAGCAGGCTTTCCAAAAAAGTCTTTTGAAAAATCAACATTACCATCTTCAGTAAGAGGAACATTTTTTAAATCAAAAGAAGTAACCTCAAACATTTCTCCTGCACCCTCAGCATCACTACTAGTTAAAATAGGAGTATGCACATATACAAATCCTTTTTCTTGGAAAAACTTATGTATAGCATAACTTAAAACACTTCTAACTCTAAATACTGCATTAAAAGTATTTGTTCTAGGTCTAAGATGAGCGATTGTTCTTAAATATTCAAAAGAATGTCTCTTTTTTTGAAGAGGATATTCGCTTGAACAAAGATTAAGAATTTCAATATTAGTTGCTTGGATTTCAAAAGGTTGTTTAGAACCTTCTGTTATAATAAATTTACCTGTAACTTTTATAGAAGAACTTATTGTAAGTTTTGCAACTTCATTAAAATTAGGCAAATTATCATTAAAAACAATTTGAATATTCTTAAAAAATGAACCATCATTTAATTCAATAAAACCAAAAGTTTTTGAATCTCTCAATGTTCTAACCCAACCTTGGATTACAACTTCTTTATTCTCATAAAATTTTGTGTTTTTAAAAAAATCTTTTACATTAAAATCTAACATATTCTACCTCCAAATGTATTCTGTAAGAATAATATAATATTATGAAGAAAAAAACAAGGAAAATATTGAAAAATCTTTAGATAAATAGTAAAATGAAAATATAAAAAAGAAAGAGGTATAAAAATGACTAAGAAAAAAGGAATAATAATAGCTATAGTTATATTTATAATAATATTAAGTTTGGCAATCTCAATATACATGCCAAATAAAGAAAAAATAAAAGAAGATAGCACAACAGATGCATACTATTTATTAAAAAGAGAAGAAAAATATGGGGTAATAAATATAAATGGAGACATAATAATAGAACCACAATATGACAAGATAGTAATTCCAAACCAACATAAAGCACTATTTATATGCAATAATGAAAACAGCAGAAAAATATTAAATGATAAAAACGAAGAAATATTAAAAAAATATGAAAACATTCAACCGATAGCATTATCAAATGCAGTCATAGAAAATTCATATGAAAAAAATGTGCTAAGATATAAAGCTGACGGAAAATATGGATTAATAACATATGAAGGAAAAATAATAGTTAAAGCTAAATATGATGAAATATCAAGTTTGGGATATAGAGAAAACCAAATATTGATAAGAGAAAATGGAAAATATGGGCTAATAAACAATGAAGGAACACAAATAATAAAGCCAATATATGATACAATTCAATCAGATGAATATTATTCAATAGAAAATGATTATAAAAAATCAGGGTATATAGTTTGCAACACAACATCAGAAGGCTATAGATACGGCTACTACGACTATGAAGCAAACAAAATACTAGATGCTGAATATAATAAAATAGAAAGACTAGAAGTACAAAATACAAATGACATATATCTAATAGCTGCAAAAAATGGTCAATATGGGGTATTTGTAAATAATAATAAAATAATCAATACACAATATCAATCAATAGATTTTAATGAAAATGCTCAACTATTTACAGTAGAAAGAACTGGAAAATTTGGAGTTTTAAACAATAAAGGATCAGAAATATTAAAAGCAGAATATGATGAAGTTCAGATAGAAGGAATATATATATATACCAAAAAAGGAGAAGAAACAAAAGTATTTGATAAATCAGGAAAAGAAGTTGACATAGACTCAAACAAAGCAATAGAAGCAACTCAAAATTCCAAATATTATATAGAAAAAGAAAATAATACATATAATATTTTAAATGAACAATTTGAAAAAATATCAAAAACAGGATATAGCTACTTAGAACTATTATTTGATAAATATTTTATAGCAACTAATGAACAAGGAAAAACAGGAGTAATAGATTCAGAGGAAAATATAATAATAGAATTTAAATATAGTATGATACAAGTAATTACAAGTAAAAATGCGGTTCAGGCAATTGATTTTGATACAGGAGAGGTAGAAATATATAACAATAAATTAGAAAAAACAATTGGAATGAAAGATATGAGCATAGTAAATGTAAATAAGTATATAAAAGTATATAATGAAGAAGAGGAAAAATATTTACATGAAGATGGAAATGTAATAGAAGATGAAAAAACTTTAGAGGAAATAAAAAAAGAAACAGCTGTAATGAAAATCAAAGATTTTAAAAGAGTTACATATGGTTCAGAACAATATTACTATGTAGAAGAAAATTAGTAACAAAAATAAGATTAAATACATAAAAAAGAGTAAATAATAAAAATAGTTATTTACTCTTTTTTTTGAAAGGAAGTTTTAAAATGGGAATAGGATTAGCCTTATCAGGTGGTGGAATTAGAGGAATTGCACATGCAGGTGTTTTAAAAGCATTAGAAGACAATCGGAATAAAAATAGAAGCAATATCTGGAACTAGTGCAGGGAGCCTAATTGCATCTTTATATGCAATTGGATATAAACCATATTACATTTATATTTTATTTAAAAAATATGCACAAGAAATAATAAACATAGGGAATGCACCAATATTAACAGGAATGAGAAATCTTGCAAGATATCAAAAAATAGGCGTATCAGGGTTAAATGATGGAACATTACTAGAAAAAATGTATAATCAATTAGCAGAAAAGAAAGGAATAAAAGTAATAGGAGATATAAAAATGCCTATTGCAATATCTACAGTAGATATAAGTGAAGCAAAAGAATATATAATCACAAATTGTGCATCAAAAAATAATTTTGAAGATAACTATTTAACAGAGATATCAGTAGGAAAAGCAGTTAGAGCAAGTAGTAGTTTCCCTGCATTTTTCTGTCCATGCGAATATAAAAAACATATATTTATGGATGGAGGAGTATTAGATAATACACCTGTGATTCCACTGAAAAAGATTTACAATAAAAAGATTGTTTCAGTTAAATTTGAATCAGATACAGTGGAAGAAGATAGTGATGCAATGGATATAATAATGAAAACACTTGATATTATGGGAAGTAAAATAGCAGAAAAAAGTTTGAAAAAAAGTGATTTTGTTCTTACAGTTCCAAGTGATAGAACAGGACTACTTGATGTTGAAAAATTGGATAAATGCTATAAATTTGGCTATGATGCAGTTATTAATAACCTAGATAAAATTGCTGAATTACAATTGTAGCAAAATGAAGTAAATCGGAATATAATATCTAAACAATATATGGAGGAAATAGCTTATGGATATTATATATTTTGATAATGCAGCTACAACAAAAATAAAAAGAGAAGTATTAGAAGAGATGATTCCATATTTGGGTATAGAATATGGCAATCCCTCTTCTTTATATTTTATAGGAAGAAAAGCAAAAAGAGCAATCGAAAAAGCAAGAAAACAAGTTGCAGAATTAATCAAGTGCAATCCAAAAGAAATATATTTTACAGGAAGTGGTTCTGAAGGTGATAACACAGCACTAAAAGGATATGCATATGCAAATAAAGAAAAAGGAAATCATATAATAACATCAAAAATAGAACACCCAGCAATATTAGAAACATGTAAAAATCTTGAAAATAAAGGATTTAAAATAACATATATAGATGTAGATGAAGATGGAATTATTAATATAGAACAATTAAAAAATTCAATAACAGAGCAAACAATATTAATAAGTATAATGTTTGCCAACAATGAAGTGGGAACAATACAACCAATAAGAGAAATTGCTAAAATAGCACATGAAAATAATATAGCATTTCATACAGATGCAGTTCAAGCTGTTGGAAATATTGATATAAATGTACAAGACATGCAAATAGATATGTTATCATTATCAGGACATAAAATTAATGCACCAAAAGGAATAGGAGCATTATATATAAAAGAAGGAATTGAATTTGAAAGATTAATAGATGGTGGGCATCAAGAAAAAAATAAAAGAGCTGGAACTGAAAATGTTGCAGGAATAGTGGGATTAGGGAAAGCTTGTGAAATATCAAAAAATAATTTAGAAAAACACATAAAATATTTATCAAAACTTAGAGACTATTATATAAGTAGATTAGAAAAGGAATGGCCAGAAAAAATAAAAATAAATGGAAGCATGAAAAATAGGTTACCGGGAAATGCAAATGTATCATTTGAAGGAATTGAAGCATCAGAAATAATTTTTAAACTAGATGAAAAAAATATATGTGTATCAAGTGGATCTGCATGTTCATCAGGAAACTCGGATCCATCACATGTTTTAACAGCAATGAAAATTCCAGAAAAATATATCAATTCTGCAATAAGAACAACATTTGGAGATAGTAACACATTTGAAGAAATTGACTATTTAATAAACTCATTAAAAAATATATTATAAAAAATAAAAAAAATTGCAAAAAGTACTTGCAAAATAATAAAAAATGTATTATTATTTAATCGAAGTGGAGAAAAGTGGTACAAAGTGGTGAGCGAGAGAGGAGGAAAATTCAATTGTTAATTGGTGAATATGAGCATTCTCTAGATGCAAAAGGCAGATTAATAATGCCAGCTAAATTAAGGCAAGACATTGGAGAAAAATTCATAATAACAAAAGGGTTGGATGGATGTTTGTTTGTATTCTCACAAAATGAATGGTTGAATTTCGAAACTAAATTAAAATCATTACCATTGTCAGATAAAAATGCAAGAAACTTTGTAAGATTTTTCTTGTCAGGTGCCACAGAATGTGAAATAGACAAACAAGGAAGATTCTTAATTCCAAGTAATTTAAGAGAAGCTGCTAGCCTTGAAAAAGAAGCAATGATAGTAGGTGTAGGAACAAGACTTGAAATTTGGAATAAAGAAACATGGCAAAAATTTGATGAAGAAATTTCAGCAGATGAAATTGCTGAAAACATGACAATGTTAGGTATATAATACTTGCAAAAGTTTATATAAAAACACAAAAGAAAAAAGTACAAAAGATATCATACAAAAGAAAAAATTGCAAAAGAAATATTCCAAAAAACAAAAGAAATCAAGATACATAGGACAAGCAGCTGGTAAGAAAATTATTATCAGCTGCGATTCATAATATTGGAGGTAAAATTGGAATTTACACATAAGCCTGTATTGCTAGAAGAAACAATAGAAGGATTAAATATAAAAGAAAATGGAATATATGTAGATGGAACTTTAGGTGGAGCTGGACACAGCAAAGAAATTTTGAAAAGATTATCACCTAAAGGTTTACTTATTGGAATAGATAGAGATGAAGAAGCACTAAAAGCAGCAGAACAGAATTTGAAAGAATATTCAAATGTAAAATATGTACATGGAAACCATGATGAAATAAAAAAAATACTAGAAGACCTTGGAATAAATAAAGTTGATGGAATATTATTAGATTTAGGAGTATCATCATATCAATTAGATGAAAAAACAAGAGGGTTCAGCTATCTAGGAAATAATGAACTAGATATGAGAATGGATAAAACTCAAAAATTAACAGCAAAAGAAGTTGTAAACAATTACTCAGAAGAAAACTTAGCAAAAATAATATATGAATATGGAGAAGAAAGATTTTCAAAACAAATAGCAAAAAACATTTGTCAAGCAAGAAAAGTAAAAGAAATAACTACAACAAATGAATTAGTAGATATAATAGAAAAATCAATACCATCATTTGCAAAAAAGGATGGACATCCAGCAAAAAGAACATTCCAAGCAATTAGAATAGAAGTAAATGATGAAATAAAACCATTATATGAAACAACTAGAAAATGTATTGAATTATTAGAAAACAAAGGACGATTATGTATAATAACATTTCACTCACTAGAAGATAGAGCAGTAAAAAATGCATATATAGATGCAACTGGAAAATGTACATGTCCAAAGGATTTACCATATTGCGTATGTGGTGCAAAGTCAGAAGGAATTATAATAAATAAGAAACCAATAATAGCAACAGAAGAAGAGCAAAATGAAAATTCAAGATCAAAAAGTGCAAAATTAAGAATTTTCGAAAAAAGAGATAAACAATAAGATGAAAGGAGGTAAGTAGCATGCCAAGAAGTGCATATCAGTATGAAACAAGCCCAAGAAAATATGAACCAGAATACACATATACAAGAACAATAAAAAAACAAGAAACAACTAAAAAATCTCCAAGTAAAGCTGAAATCAAAAAAAGATTAGAAAAAGAAAGAGCTAGAAAAGCTGAAGAAAAAAAGAAAAAATCAAGACAATTAATAGTTGTTTTTGCAATATTTGGAATGCTACTTGCAGTAAGCTATAGAGAAATTTCAATAATGGAAATGTTCAATCAAAAAAAAGAACTAGAAAATCAATTATCATTAATTCAAAAAGAAGATGGACAAGTAGAAAAAAATATAAAAGAAGTAGAAAGTACATTAGACTGGAATAAAATAAAACAAGTTGCATCAGAACAATTAGGAATGCAAGTAAAAGAAGGGACAGCAATAGAGTTAGAAAAATCAGATAATGTTGAAACAAAAACAAAATATATTCAAGATGAAAAAACAAATATAATAGAACAAATAATAGAAAAAATTATAAACAAAAAATAGAAGTTTCTACAAAATATATAGAAACCTCTATTTTTTATACTTTTAAACTTTTTATGATTTTTATTTCTTTATATAAACCATCTAAAATGTTCTTTCTTAAATTATATGCTTCTCTAAATTCTTCATACAAATTATAAAAATTATCAAGACTCTCATCATGTCTTAAAAGCATATCAATATATTGTTCATAATAAAGAATATCATTTTTCTTAGTTGCAGAATTTTTTCTTTGAATATAAGTATCAATTTTTTTGAATCTAGAAAGTTCTTTATCTAAGTATTTTACATAGTCCATAGTATAAGAAATTTCCAATTCAACATCATTAATTACAACTTTTAATAATTTTTTTACAACCAATTTATTATTTTTTCCTGCCATTGTAAAACCAGTATTAAGAGGTGCATTTGGTGTTGGTTTAGTATTCTCAATAATAATCTTTAAAGCATCGGAAATACCAATATGTGATTTATATTGTCTCTTAGAAACAAGAGCATCATATTCATCAGCAACTCTAATAATTTGCGCCTCAAAAGGAATATCTTTTTTTATCAAACCTTGAGGATAACCAGTTCCATCAAGTGCTTCATGATGATAATATGGTCCAGCATGATAAGGACGTAATTTTAAATCTTTCATACATAATTGATATCCTAAAGTAGTATGAGTCTTCATAATTTCAAACTCTTCATCTGTAAGAGCAGCAGGCTTTTGCAATATTTTAGCTGGAATAAAAAGTTTTCCGATATCATGTAAATAAGCACAAGTAACACAATACTCTGTAAAACCTTTAGAACAATGAAGTTTTTTACATAAGTTACAAGTAATTGTAGCAACATTTTCAGAATGTTTTCTAGTAAAAATATCTAAAGAATCAAGCAAATTTAACTGATATTGAATAGCTTTATCAAGATTATATGATTTTAAATAAGTTTGGTCGTAAAAATCAAAACCATCATTTGAAAATTCCATAAAATAGTCTCCTTTAAACAAATTCTATTTTATAATAACATTAAAACAAAAAAAGTGCAATAGAAATAATAAATGTCGAAAACTGTCGATGAAAAGTTCTTGACAAAATAACCATAAGATGTTAACATATTTGTAGAATTTAAATCAAATTATTAAATCTAAAAATTTTTTTCGAAAAAAATCAAAAACCCAAAAACAAATTAAATAAAGAGGTGATGTTTATTTATTGATGAAAAACAAAATAAAACTCATATTAATTTGTGTAACAATATTTATTATTCAAATTAGTATATATCAAATAACTAGAGATTACAGAAAAACAGAAGACGATATAGAAATAATGCAAAATATAAGTGATATAACTTCAGAAAACGAAATACAAGAAAATAACTGGAAAATAGAAATACCTAAGATTGAACTTAAAGCAGAAATTGCAGAAGGAACAAGTAAAGAAATACTAAATAAATATGTTGGGCATTTTGAAAATACACAAACAGAAATAGGAAATATTGGATTGGCAGCACATAATAGAGGATATGAAGTAAATTATTTTGAAAAATTAAAACTACTACAAGAAGGAGATGAAATTATATATCAATTTGGTCAAAATCAAAAAATCTATGAAGTAGAAAAAAATATCATAATAAAAGACACTGATTGGGAAAGATTAGAAAATACAGAAGACAATCAATTAACACTAATAACATGTGTAGAAAATGAACCAGAATATAGAAGATGCGTACAAGCATTAGAAAGAGAGGAAATAGTTGAATAAAATAATAAAAATTTTAGCATTAATTAGCTTAATAATAGTAGTAAATACTGTAATACTTATAAATACAGTAAAAGCCGTAGAAACAAAAGAAAATACAATATACTCAAAAGGAATATTTGAAAGAGTAATAAAATATAAAGGAATGCTTGTAAAAACTGCTAATGCAGTATATGAGTCAAATGGAGTAGAATATCCAGCATATTGTTTAAATGTAGAACTAAAAGGAGTAGGAAATGAAATTCCCACATATCAAGTAACAAATTTAGGAAAAATAGATGATGTAAAACTATGGAGAATAATGATAAATGGATATCCATATAAAAGTTTGGAAGAATTGGGAGTTGAAAGCATAGGAGAGGCATATACAGCAACAAAACAAGCAATATACTGTTATACTGCAGGAAATGACCCAATGGAATACACAGGAATAAATGAATCAGGAGAAAGAGTTGCTAATGCAATAAGAAAAATTGTGGCAGATGCTGGAAATACACAAGAAGAAATAGGAGAAAAACTAATAAAAATAGAAGCATTAGATGAACAATGGAAAAAAGAAGGAGACTATATAGTAAAACAATATAAAGTCACAACAAATATTAATATATCTGGATATGAAATAAAATTAGAAGGAATAAGAACAGACACCAAAATAACAGATACAGAAAATAATTTAACAGATAAATTTAATTCAAATGAAGTTTTTAAAATATCAATACCAACAGAAAATCTTGAAGAATCAGGAAAATTTAAAATCCAAGTAATAACTCAAATGGAAACAAAGCCAATATTTTTTGGACAAGCACCAAGTAGTGATTTACAAAATTATGCACTAACAGCATATTCATATGAAGATGTTGATGAAGTATTTATAGAAAAATACAATTATGAAAAGCCAAAGCCACCAGAAGAGCCTTCTGAAGAGCCACCACAAGAACCTCCCAAAGAAGAACCACCAGCTCCAATATTAGAAATTCCTAAATTGCCAGTAACAGGTAGGTAAAAAATTGTATAAAATTTCACGAAAAGGAAAAAATTAGAATATAAGATATTATTACAAGGAGTTGATATAGTGAAAACAAGTGATATGAAAAACATGGTAGTATTAAAAAACATACCATCAAATATGGTTGAAGAAGCCATTATAATATTTAAAGAAACACAAAAAGTGAGACAACGTGAACTCATAGATAAAAATAATGAAGTAAAACTTGATGAGCAACAAACAAAATCAAAAGAATATATTGTAAAAGAAGCAGAAGACCTTATAGAAGACTATATCAACAAAATTGAGAATAGTAAGAAAACAGATATTAATAACAGAAATTTTAAAAATAAATATTATAAATTAAAAAAATATAGCATTATTTCCACAATATGCCTATTAATAAGCATAATAATAAATTTCATATAATGAACATAAAACACTTTGTCAATGCATAAAATGCAATATACAAAGTGTTTTATTGTGGAGGAAATTATGGAGAGAGTAATGTCTGTAGAAGATAAAATAAGAAGAGCAGAGGAAATCTATTATAAAAGAAGATTACAAGAAATCCCAAAAGTAGAAAAGATAAAAACAACTAGAAAATATAATAAATATGGAAGTAAAATAGTAAAAAAGATGATAAAGCAAATAGTAATATGTTTAATAATTTATAGCATTTTTTATATGATAATAAATAATAATTACATCTTTTCAGAAGATTTTACAAACAAAGCAAAACAAATATTATCACAAGATATAAATTTTGTAGAAATCTATAATAGTGTAAAAAATAAAATAGATGAATACATAAAGCCGAAAGAAAATGAAACAGTAGAGCAGAATCAAACAATTGAACCTACTTCAGAAGAGAATATAGGAGGAGCAGAAGAGCCTGTGACAGAAGAAATAATAAATGAACCAACAAATACAGAAAACAGTAGTACAGAAGAAGGAAACATAGAAGGAACAGTTGAAAGTAATTTAACACAAATGGAACAAGATGCATTGCAAATAAAGCAGACAATAAGTTTTATAAAACCAATAGCAGGAACAATAACTTCAAGATATGGATTAAGAAATCCTACAACTGCAACTGTTCCTAAAAATCACAAAGGAACAGACATAGCTGCAGAAAGAGGAACAAAAATAATTTCTGCAACAGATGGAAAAGTAGTTTTGGCATCTTCAGAAGGAGACTATGGAAAACATTTAAAAATACAGATAAATGATGTAATAATAGTATATGCACATTGCAATAAACTATATGTAAATGAAGGAGATGAAATAAAACAAGGACAAGAAATAGCAGAAGTAGGTTCAACAGGAAATGCAACAGGTCCACATCTACACTTTGAAGTAAGGTTAGATGATAGATATGTTGATCCACAATTAATATTAGAATTATAAAGGAGAACTTGATGAAGATTAGAATAGATTTAAAAATCTTTATTTTTTTAGCCTTATTTTATATTACGAAACAGATAGACATATATTTTATAATAATGTTTTTTTGTATAATCCATGAGCTAGGGCATATTATAATTGGACTAGTATTAGGACTAAGACCAGATAAATTAGAAATAAATCCATGTGGGCTATCAATATCATTTAAAACAGATATAAAGAGTATAAATTTCAAATTAAGAAAAGGAAATTTATTAGAGCTAAAGAAAATAATAACAGCACTAGCTGGACCTACGACTAGTTTAATATTAGCAATACTATATTGTTACTTAACACCATTATACATAAGTAAACAAGATGCAATATATGCAAACATATTGATATTAATATTTAATTTACTTCCAATATATCCACTAGATGGAGGAAGAATATTAAAAGGATTATTACATATTGAGCTTGGAAATAAAGAGGCACAAATAATCATAAATAAAATATCAAACATAATGATGATAACTATAAGCATAATGAGCAGTATAGCAGTATATTATTTTAAAAATATTTCAATATTCATAATTTGTATATTTTTATGGATAATTACAATAAAACAAAACAAAAAATTCAATACAAAGATGAGAATTTATGATATAATACAGAAAAAATAGAAAGAAGAAATAAAATGTTAGAAAATTGTAAAATATGTCCACATAAATGTGGGATAAATAGAATTATGAACGTAGGAAGATGCAAAGCAACAGATAAAATAAAAATAGCACTTTATTCAGTACATGATTTTGAGGAACCTTGTATTAGTGGAAAAAATGGTTCAGGAACTATATTTTTTTCAAACTGTAATCTAAATTGTGTATTTTGCCAAAACTATGAAATAAGCCAAGAAGGAAAAGGGCGATTTATAACAATAGAAGAACTCGCAAATATAATGATTATCCAACAAGAAAAAGGTGTAGAAAATATTAACTTAGTTACACCTACAAGTTATACATTGCAAATAATAGAAGCTATAAAAATCGCCAAGCAGCAAGGTTTAAAAATACCAATAGTATATAATACAAATGGTTATGAAAATGTGGAAACACTAAAATTACTAGAAGGATATATAGACATATATTTACCAGATTTAAAATACTATTATGATGATATTGCAAAAAAATATTCTAAAATAGATAATTATTTTGAATATGCAACAAGTGCAATAAAAGAGATGTATAGGCAAGTTGGACAACCTGTATTAAATGAAGAAGGAATAATGCAAAAAGGGCTTATGATAAGGCATTTAGTATTGCCTAATAATATAGAAAACAGTAAAAAAATACTAAAATGGATAAAAGAAAACATTGATGAAAATGTATTTATAAGTGTAATGGCACAATATTTTCCAACATATAAAGCAAAAGAAATACAAGAAATTAGTAGAAAACTTACACAGGAAGAATTTTCAGAAATAGAAAACTATTTATATGAAATAGGACTTGAAAATGGATACATACAAGAACTTGGAGAACATGAAGAAGAATATGTACCAAAATGGGACTTGTAAACTAAAAAAAGATATGTTATATTAAAAATGCAATAAATATTGAAAAGGAGGATTTGAAATGACACAGGCTGACAAAAATTTTATTGACACATGTAAACGTATCTTAGAAGAAGGATATTCATCAGAAGGAACAGGAGTAAGAACAAGATGGGAAGATGGAAAAGAAGCAAATTATTTTTCTATTGTAGGAGTTCAAAATGTATATGATGTAGAAAAAGAATTTCCTATGATAACACTCAGAAACAATAGTCAAACTGTAAAAAGAGCAATTGATGAAATACTTTGGATTTGGCAGAAAAAATCAAATGCAGTAAAAGACTTAAATTCACATATTTGGGATCAGTGGGCTGGAAAAGATGGAACAATAGGTAAGGCATATGGATATCAGTTTGCTAGAAAATATGAATTCAAAACCAAAGAAGGAATTAAAGTAATGGACCAGGTTGATTATTGCTTATACTTGTTAAGAAATGATCCTTCTAGTCGTAGAATTATGACAAACTTATTTAATCATGAAGAATTAAAAGACATGAACTTAGAACCTTGTGCATATTCTACACAGTGGTTAGTAAAAGAAGGAAAATTGCATTTAATTTTAAATCAGCGTTCACAGGACATGCTTGCTGCAAATGGATGGAATACTATGCAGTATGCGGCATTATTACATATGTTTGCACAGGTAAGTAACTTAAAAGTTGGAAAATTAATTCATAATATTGGAGATTGCCATATATATGATAGACATGTACCATTAGTAAAAAAGCTTATAGAAGCAGAACCTGTAGAATGTAGTCCAAAGTTAGTCATTGAAAATCCAACTAAAGACTTCTATGAATTTAAAGTAGAAGACTTCGAAATTCAGAATTATGATTATAATAAAGATATAAAACTTGGAAAAATACCAGTAGCGATCTAAAATAATCTAATTATGGAAAATTAAAAGGAGAAATAAAAATGTTAAGTATAATAGTAGCAAAAGCAAAAAATAATGTAATAGGAAAAAACAATAAATTAATATGGAATTTACCAGAAGACCTAAAAAGATTTAAAGAATTAACAACAGGTCATGTAATAATAATGGGAAGAAAAACATTTGAATCTATAGGAAGAATATTACCTAATAGAAAACATGTAATATTTACAAATAATACAGAATTCAATATAAACAATGAAAATGTGGAAATTGTACATTCTATGTTACAAATACAACAATATATTGAAAGTGAAGAAGAGTGTTTTGTTATAGGAGGAGCAATGATATATAATTTATTAATGCCATATGTAACAAAAATGTATGTAACACAAATAGATGAAGAATTTGAAGGAGATACATTCTTTCCAAAAATAGATGAAGAAAAATGGAAAATTGTAGAAAGAATTCCAGCAAAAGAAGAAAGCAAAGTAAAATATGAATTTTTAACATATGAAAGAAAATAATTATATAAAATTAAAAGTGGGTTAAACTAATCTTGGAGGATAAGATATGTTTAACCCACAAATTATTTATTATGAAAAAGAAATTTTAGAATATCAATTAGGAAAAGAACTAATGAAAAAATATAAAGATACACCCAAAATTCTAATAGACAATCACAATAATATAGAAGAACTAAGAAAAAAGCCAAATTCAGAATTTGCTAAAATGAAAACAAATTTAATAATAGGAACAAGAAAAACACATAAATTTGTAGAAAATCACAAAACATCAGACTACTTAGTACCATATACTTCATCTGGATGTACAGCCATGTGCATGTATTGCTACTTAGTTTGTAATTACAATAAATGTGCATATTTGAGATTATTTGTGAACAGAGAACAAATGCTAGACAAAATAAAACGAGTAGCTTTAAAAAGTGATACAGAATTAACATTTGAGATTGGAAGCAATAGTGATTTAATATTAGAAAATTCAATAACAGGAAATTTAATATGGACAATAGAAAACTTTGCGAATAGCCCAAAAGGAAGACTGACATTACCAACTAAATTTGATATGGTAGATAGTATATTGCCAATAAATCATAATGGAAAAGTCACAATAAGAGTTAGTATGAATCCTGAAGAAATAATAAATAAAGTAGAATTTGGAACATCTAGATTAAAAGGGAGAATTGATGCAATAAACAAATTAGCAGAAGCGGGGTACAATATAGGAATATTAATTGCACCTGTAATACTAGTAGAAAATTGGAAAGAACTATATACTAATCTAATTCAAAGATTAAATGCAGAATTATCTAATAAAGTAAAAAAACAAGTTTTTTTTGAAATTATATTTATGACATATAGCTATGTTCACACAAAAATAAATGAAGAAGCATTTCCAAATGCAATAAACTTATATGATAGAGAAATAATGACAGGAAGAGGAAAAGGCAAATATTCATATAAAAAAGAAACAAAAGAAGAATCAAAAGAATTTTTAATAGAACAAATGAAAAAATATTTTCCAAATAATAATATAGAATATATTGTGTAAAACCGCATATACATTAATAAACAAAAAATGTAGAGGAGGTTTTTATAATGGATATAAATATAACAAAAGAGGATTTAAACGTAAACAAAATCATTTGTGAAAAAAAAGAAATAATTAATGTACAAGGTGACATGATAGTTCCAGACTCTAAACCAGATATATTAAACACAATAAATGTAAGTGGAAATATATGCATATATAAAAAGGAAATAATGGATGGAAAATTAAGATTAGATGGAAGTATCCTAACATATATAATGTATCTAGCAGATGGAGAATCTGATAATATAAGAGGACTAAACACAAGCTTAGACTTTTCAGAAACTATAAATATTCCAGAATTAACTTCAGATATGAATGCTGACACTTGTCCAAATATAAAAAATATAGAATGTAAAATTTTAAATGGAAGAAAAATAGAAATAAAAGTAACAATTGAAGTTAATATAAAAATCAGTATGAAACAAGAAATAAGCATAGTTACTAATATAGAAAACGAAAATGTTCAGATATTAAATAAAAATATAAAATTAAACTCTTTACTTGGAGAGGGAGAAACAAAAGCATATGTAAAAGAAAACATATCAATACCTGCAACAGACAACTTGGCAGAAATACTAAAAGCACAAATATGTTTAGTGGATAAAGATATAAAAATAAGCTACAACAAAATACTAGCAAAATCAGAAATTGAAATTTGTCTAACATATCTAACAGATGAGGGACGAATATGTACGAATAGAGCAAGAGTGCCTCTAGTTGGATTTATAGATATGCCAAATATAAGTGAAGAACACATATGTGATATATCATACTGTGTAAAAAACATTATAATAAAACCAAACACAGTAGAAGAACATAGTGTATATGTAGAAATAGAAGTTGAAATATCATGTATGGTATATGAAGAAAAAGAAATAAATCTAATAGAAGACATGTACTGCCCTGGTGAAAAAATGGAATTTCAAGAAAATATATTTAATGGTATAACTAATAAGCAAAGTAGAAAATGTAATTGTAATATAAGAGAAAAAATAAACATTCCTGATATTCACGAAGGAGAAATAATAGATATAGAAGCAAATCCATCAATAAATAAAGAAAATAAATTAAGAGATAAAATTATTATAGAAGGTGAAATTGAATTAAATATAATATATAGAGAAAATACAGGAATAGGAATAAATACAAAGAAAATAAGTATGCCATTTGAGCAAACAATAGATGGAATAGATGATGTAGAAAAATGCAAAACTAATACTGAAGTTGAAGTTGGTTCTCAAGAATTTATAAATCAAGGAGAAACGATGAGTTCAGACATAAACTTAAATCTTATAACAAACAGCTACAAAAATGTTGAAATACCTGTTATAAGTGATGTAACTGTAGAAGAAATAGAAAACTTAGAAGATTATAGTGTAATAATTTATGTCGTAAAAAGTGGAGATACAATTTGGAAAATAGCTAAAAGATTCGGAAGCACAGTTGATGATATCGTAAGAGTAAATGGAATAGAAAATCCAAACAGAATAAACATAGGAGAGAAAATCTATATACCCAAATATGTAATGATACATCAAAATGGATAAAATATATTCAAGATTAAGATTTACAAGAAAAACGGGCAATACTAAAAAGAGAAAAATAATAAAAATATTCATTATAATACTCATAATAGTTATAGTTTTAAGAATGATGCTTAAGTATATTGATCCAATGTTTGAAAAAATATGTGAAGAAAAAGCAAAATCATTAACAACAATTATAACAAATGAGCAATCAACAATAGTAATGAATAAATATCAATATGAAGAATTATATAAAATAGAAAAAGATGAGCAAGGAAATATTGTAATAATACAAGCAAATATAGCTCCTATGAATAATCTAATGTCAGACTTAGCAGAAAATATACAAAATGAGTTTGATAAAGTAGAAAGAACAAAAATAAAAATACCATTAGGAAGCTTAACAGGTACATATCTACTTTCAGGTGCAGGACCAGATATTTCAATTCAAGTAGTGATAGTAGGAAGCATAGACACAAATGTAAAAAGTGAATTTATTAACCAAGGCATAAATCAAACACTTCATAGAGTATATGTGGATATAAATTGTAGAATGAAGATTCTGACTCCATTAAAAAGTTTTGAAAAAGAAATTTCAAACCAAGTGATTATAGCTGAGCACATAATAGTAGGGAGTATTCCTGATTCATATTATAGCTTTGACTTTACAGAAAAATAAAACCTCGAAGAAAATTCGAGGTTTTGTTTTGTAATTATCTCTTTGAGAATTGTGGTGCTTTTCTTGCTTTTTTAAGACCGTATTTTTTTCTTTCTTTCATACGAGGATCTCTTGTTAAGAATCCACTTGTTTTAAGAGTAGGTCTGTATTCTGAATTAGCTTCATTTAAAGCTCTAGCAATACCATGTCTTATAGCTCCAGCTTGACCAGAAACTCCACCACCTTGTACAGAACAAATTACATCATATTTTGCTAATGTATTTGTAACTGTTAATGGTTGTCTAACAATAACTTTTAAAGTTTCTAAATCGAAAAATTCATCAATGTCTTTTCCGTTAATTGTTATTTTTCCAGTTCCTTCAACTAATCTAACTCTAGCTATAGAACTTTTTCTTCTACCTGTACCCATGTATACTATTTTATTTGATTTAGCCATTATAGTTCCTCCTTATTAAAAATTCCACATTTCTGGTTTTTGTGCTTGAAGATTATGTTCGCTACCTGCGAATACTCTTAATTTTGTTGCCATTTTTCTTCCTAAAGAATTGTGTGGTAACATTCCTTTAACAGCTAACATCATAGCTTTTTCTGGATTTTTTTCAAGCATTACACTTGCAGGAGTTTCTTTCATTCCTCCAATGTAACCTGAATGATGTCTATAAATTTTGTCATTCATTTTATTTCCTGTTAATACAACATCTTTACAGTTGATTATAATAACATTATCACCTGTATCAAGATTTGGTGTGAAAGTTGGTTTATGTTTTCCTCTTAATAATCTAGCAGCTTCTGTAGCAACTCTACCTAAAGGTTTATCTGCTGCATCAATAACATACCATTTTCTTTCAATTTCTGCTTTTTTTACACTATATGTAACATTATTCATGGTAATATATACCCTCCTATTTTAAATTAAATTATATATGAAATTTAAATCTAAAACCACCGGGGAGAAGTTTCATATTTAAATCATATTTCTAAAATATACCCAATTATTTTAATACAAAATACGGAATTTGTCAATAAATTTAACTAAAGTTATTGCTAATTTTAGTAATTTTATCTATAATATGGATATAAATATTATAAATATAGAAAATTAACATAGGAGGAAACGATGCCAGAAGTAGAAAAAAAAATAAAAAAAGAAACATTTATGCAAGGTGTAATAACAATAATGTTTTCACAAATATTAATAAAAGTATTAGGATTAATTTATACTTTATATTTAACAAATAGAGAAGGATTTGGAGATGCAGGGAATGCAATATATATTAGTGGATATCAAATATATGCATTACTTCTTACAATATCATCAATAGGAGTTCCAAACGCAATTTCAAAATTAGTAGCAGAAAGACTTGCATTAGGAGATAGTAAAGGAGCGAACCGAATATTTAAAATAGCATTAGCTACATTTGGAATAATAGGAGCAGTTGGAACAATGCTATTATTTTTTGGCGCACATACAATAGCATATAACTGGATTCAAATACCAGAAGCAGAACTAACACTAGTTGCGCTTTCGCCAGCAATATTCTTTGTTTCAATATCATCAGTATTTAGAGGATATTTTAATGGAAGAAGAACATTAAAAATAACAGCAAGAGCCCAAACATTAGAACAAATATTTAAAACAGTATTAACAATAGGAATAGTAGAAATTGTAGCATATGCTACATCAACATCAACAGAAATGATGGCAGCAGGAGCAAATGTTGCAACAACAATTGCTACATTTTCAAGTTTTGCATACTTATTTATATATTACAAAATAAAGAGAAAAGAAATAGGGCAAGAAATAGCTCAATCTAAAAATTATAAATATGAAAGTGTAAAAAAAGTTGTAAAAAGAATATTAATGGTTTCAATACCATTAACATTAAGTTCAATAATGACATCATTTAATAAAAACATAGATTCATTTACAGTAAAAAGAATATTAAGTACATATATGGATTCAGCAATGGCACAAAAACTGTATGGAATTTTAGGAGGAAAAGTAGATACTGTAACAAACCTACCATTAGCTATAAATATAGCATTTGCAACAGCATTAGTACCAACAATATCTGCAGCAAATGCAAAACATGACACAGAAACAGCAACAAAAAGAATATCATTTTCATTATTAACATCGATGCTAATAGGTTTGCCATGTGTTATAGGATTAGTAATTTTTGCACAACCAATATTAAACTTATTATATCCAAATGCAAACCAAGGAGCATTACTAATGCAATTAGTAGCAATTGGAGTAATATTCTCAATATTAAACCAAACAATAAGTGGGGCATTACAAGGATTTGGAAAGGTTATGGTACCTGCAATGGCATTAGGTGCAGGATGTGTGGTAAAATTAATACTTAATTTAATATTACTAAGAATACCAGAAATAAATGTATATGGTGCAGCAATTTCAACAATAGCATGTCATGCAACAGCATTTGCAATTGTATTTATTGTATTAAAGAAATATGTAAAATTAGATTTACCATTTAGTAAATTTGTAGTAAAACCACTAATAGCAACAGGAATAATGGGAGTATGCTCATATACAGTATATTATCTATTAAATAGTATAGGATTAAGAAATAAGGCAACAATAATAGCAATATTATTCGCAGTAATTATATATATATTAACAGTAGCAGTGCTAAAAATTTACAATAAAGAAGACATATACATGTTACCAAAAGGAGAAAAAATTTTTAAAATTCTAGAAAAAGCAAAAATATATTAAAAAAATCTGATAAAAAGAAGGGATTTTAAATAATTATGGAGAATAAAATAGAAGTACAGATATAGCTTAGAGGCTAATATAAGTACATATACAAAATTTATAGGAGGTAAAGTACAATGAACAAAGCTGAATTAGTAGCAGCTATCGCTGCAAAAACAGGTGAATCTAAAAAAGCAACAGAAGAAACAGTTAACGCATTTGTATCAGTTGTTTCAGAAGCATTAAAAGGAGGAGACAAAGTTCAATTAGTTGGATTTGGTTCTTTCGAAGTTAGAAAAAGAGCTGCTAGAAAAGGTAGAAATCCTCAAACAAAAGAAGAAATAAAAATACCTGCATCTAAAGCTCCAGTATTCAAAGCTGGAAAAGCATTAAAAGATTTAGTAAACGGATAATTAAATTAAAATATATAAATATATGGAAAAAGATAGTGATTACTCACTATCTTTTTTGTCTACCTTTTTTTCCTCAGGAACAATAATATTTTTTGGATTTTTATCTTTTCCTTTTGGTTTTGCAGCACTAATATGTTCATAAACAGGTGAAATATCTAAATTTGAACCATCACCATTAACAACTTCAATGCTTTTTTTGTTTTTTTCTTCAGACATATATAACACTCCTCTTAAATCCTTTTTTTGATAATAGCACAAAAAAAGAAAAAAGTAAATAAAAACTTGACATAAAGCTAAAAAAGTGAGAAAATATAACCACTAAAAAATAAAAGTAAGAAGTGGAAAAATAAGATGGAAGAAAACAAGATAAAATCAGTTATAGAAGCAATATTATTTGCTGCCGGAAGAGCAGTAAATGAAGAAGAACTAATACTAAGTTTAGAACTTAGCAAAGAAGAAATTGAAGAACAAATATCAAAAATGCAAGAAGAATACAAAAAAAGAGGAATAGAAATAATAAAAATAGATAAAAGTTACCAAATGTGTAGCAAAAAAGAATACTATGATTACATATATCAAGTATTAGATAAAAGAACAAAACCAAACTTATCAAATGCAGCATTAGAAACACTTGCTATTATTGCATATAATCCAAGAGCAACAAGAGCAGAAATAGAAGCAATAAGAGGAGTAAACAGTGATGGAACAATATACAAATTATTGGATTATGGATTAATTGAAGATGCAGGAAAAGCAGACTTACCAGGAAGACCAACATCATATAAAACAACAGAGCAATTCTTGAAAATGTTTGGTTATCAATCACTTAAAGAATTACCAGAATTGCCGAAATATAAATTAGATGCAAATAGACAAATTGTAATAGATGAAATAATAGAAGAAAACAAATAATTTCAGGAGGAAATAATGGAAGATAATAAAAATTTTGTAAAAGAAATAACAAATATAGATGAGAATTTTGCACAATGGTATACAGACATAGTGCTAAAAGCAGAACTTGCAGACTATACAGACACAAAAGGATGTATAGCAATAAGACCATATGGATATGCAATATGGGAAAACATTCAAAATTATACAGACAAAAAATTTAAAGAAACAGGAGTTCAAAATGCATATTTTCCAGTATTAATACCAGAAAGCTTACTTCAAAAAGAAAAAGACCATGTTGAAGGATTTGCTCCAGAAGTAGCTTGGGTAACAGATGCAGGTGGAGAAAAATTAGACGAAAGATTATGTATCAGACC
This sequence comes from uncultured Clostridia bacterium, assembly GCA_934162255.1. Lineage (GTDB taxonomy): Bacteria > Bacillota > Clostridia > TANB77 > CAG-508 > CAG-269. The sequence goes on from CAKPIG010000002.1 coordinate 92,075, forward strand.
AACATCTGAAACAATAATAACAACAATGTACTCAAAATGGTTAAAATCTTGGGCAGATTTACCATTTGTATATAATCAATGGTGTAATGTATTAAGATGGGAAAAGGAAACAAGACCATTTTTACGTTCAAGAGAATTTTTATGGCAAGAAGGACATACAATCCATGAAACTGCAGAAGAAGCAAAAGCAAGAACATTACAAATGTTAGATATATATGCAGATGTTGTAGAAAATCTACTTGCAATACCAGTAATAAAAGGAATAAAAACAGAATCAGAAAAATTTGCAGGAGCAGAAGAAACATATACAATAGAAACAATGATGTATGATGGAAAAGCACTTCAATCTGCAACATCACATTATTTTGGACAAAACTTTACAAAACCATTTAATGTTAAATTTCAAAACAGAGAAGGAAAACAAGAATATGCATATCAAACATCATGGGGATCTACAACACGACTAATAGGAGCTATAATAATGGCACATGGTGATGATAGAGGATTAAAACTACCACCAAGAGTTGCACCAATACAAGTTGAAGTAATACCTATTGCACAACATAAAGAAGGAGTAGAAGAAAAAGTTTCAGAAATTTATAATAGACTAAAAACAAAATTTAGAGTAGAAGCAGATTTTAGAAGAAAAGTATCACCAGGAGTAAAATTCAATGATTCAGAATTAAGAGGAATACCACTTAGATTAGAAATGGGACCAAGAGACATTGAAAATGAAGAATGTGTATTAGTAAGAAGAGATACATTTGAAAAAATAACAGTAAAATTAGAAAATCTTGAAGAAACAATATCAAAACTATTAGAAGAAATTCAACAAAACATGTATGACACATGTAAAAAAAGAATGGAAGCCAAAACAACAATTGCTCACAATTTAGAAGAATTCCAATCAAACATGAATAATGAACAAGGATTTATAAAAGCAATGTGGTGTGGAAGTGCAGAATGTGAGGCAAAAATAAAAGAACTAACAGGAGCAAAATCAAGATGTATGCCATTTGAGCAAGAACATGTAGGAGATACATGTGTATGCTGTGGAAAGAAAGCAGACAAAATGGTTGTATGGGGAAGACAATATTAATAAAATTCGATAAAATAGTTGTAAAAAAAGAAAAAAATTGATATACTAATAAAGACAAAAAAGTCAAAAAGGTTATGTGCAAAACAAACCTTAGAAAGGGAGGATAAAAATGGCAGATAACGAAGAAGAAAAAAAAGAAGAAATTCAAGAAATTACAGAAAAAGTAGAAGAAGGAAATGATGAAATAAAAATAGCAAATGATGTAGTTGCAGTAATTGCAGGAGTTGCAGTATCAGAAGTTTCTGGTGTAGCTGGTATGTCTGGAGGTTTTGCTGGAGGAATATCAGAAGTTCTAAGTGGAAAAAAGAACTTATCAAAAGGAATAAAAGTAGAAGCAAATGAAAAAGAAGTAAAAATTGATGTAAACATTATAGTAGAATATGGCTCAAGAATACCAGATGTAGCATTTGAAATACAAAATAGAGTAAAAAAATCAGTAGAAAGCATGACAGGACTAAAAGTATCTGAAGTAAATGTTCATGTTCAAGGAGTAAAAACAGAAAAAGACAATGCTGAAGAACCAAAAGAAGATAACGAATAAAGAAATGGAGAAATAAAAATGAAATTTTTAGAAAGATTTGCATTAGTAGTTTATTCATACATAATAATAATAATAGCAGTAATATTAGGATTAGTATCTGTAGATTTAATTAGCTTAGAACAAGTAGTAGATGTTATAAATCCATTAATATCAGGAGAAGTAGCATCAAAAGTAACATTAGGAATTTGTATAGTATTTTTAGCATTATCTATAAAATGTATATTCTTTGATGAAAAAACAAAGGAAAAAATAAGAGAAGCACAAGGAATACTATTAAAAAACGAAAATGGAGAGCTAATGATTTCAAAAGAATCAATAGATAACATGGTAAAAAATGCAGTTTCAAGATTTGATGATGTAAAAGAATGTGAAACGAAAATCTATATAGATGAAGAAAAACAAATAATGATAACATTATGTGTGATTGTAAATGAAAATGTAGTAATAAAAGACTTAGCAAGTGATTTACAATTAAAAATAAAAGACGAAATTAGAAAAATAGCAGATTTGGATGTAAAAGAAGTAAATGTAAAAGTAATAAAACTTCAAGAACCAAAAAAGAAAAATAAAGATAGGATGAAAGAAAATGGAGAATTTTAAAAATTTCTTAACAAAATATAGAGGTGCAATAATTGGTGTAATAATTGCAGTGTTAGTATTATGTACAAGACTATATGAATTAATATTAGCATTAGTATTAGTTGGGTTATGTGCAGTTGCAGGAAATTACATTCAACAAAACAAAGATGATGTAAAAGATAAATTAAAAAAATTTATAGACAAATTATAAAAGGTGGGAAAAATGAAAAGGTCAGCAATAAGAGAACTAACATTCAGACTAATATATAGTTTAGAAATACAAAAAACAGAAAATATAGAAGAGCAAATAGAACTATACTTAGAATGCAATGAAGTTGAAGAAAATGAAGCAAAAGAATATATAAAAAATACTGTCATTGGAATAAATGAACATATAGATGAAATAAAAGAATTAATAGAAAAAAACTTAAAAGCTGATTGGAAAATTGACAGAATATCAAAAATAGACTTAAGCTTATTAAAACTTGCAATATATGAAATAAAATATACAGAAATACCTTATAAAGTTGCTATAAATGAAAGTTTGGAACTTGCAAAAAAATATGGAGAAGAAACATCTAAAAATTTCATAAATGGAATATTAGCAAGTATTGTAAAAGAAATAGGAGATTAACAAATGAAATATAATGCCGTAACAGTTACAGAATTAAACAAATACTTAAAAGATAGATTTGATGAAGATGAAAACTTAGGCGCAATATTAGTAAAAGGAGAAATCTCTAACTTTAAAAACCATTACACAGGACATCTATATTTTACATTAAAAGACGATAAATCGTTAATAAAATGTATAATGTTTAAAAGCTATGCTGAAAGGTTAGCTTTTAAACCAAAAGATGGAATGCAAGTAATGGTTTTTGGCTCTGTACAGGTATTTGAAAGAGATGGAGTATATCAAATATATGCAAAACAAATGCTTGAAGACGGAATGGGAGATTTACACGAAAAATTCGAAAAATTGAAAAAAAATTTAGAAGAAGAAGGAATATTTGCAGAAAGCCACAAAAAGGCAATACCTATGTACCCAAAAGAAATAGGAGTATTAACATCTCAAACAGGAGCAGTAATAAGAGATATAATAAATGTATCAACTAGAAGAAATCCAAATGTACACATAAGATTATTACCAGTACCTGTCCAAGGACCAGGCGCTGCTGAGAAAATTGCTGAAAAAATAAAAACAATGAATGATAAAAAATTAGCAGATGTAATAATTGTTGGTAGAGGAGGAGGTTCCTTAGAAGACTTATGGCCATTTAATGAGGAAATTGTAGCAAGAGCAATTTATGAATCTGAAATACCTATAATTTCTGCAGTAGGACATGAAACAGACTTTACTATAGCAGATTTTGTTGCAGACCTAAGAGCACCAACACCATCTGCAGCAGCAGAATTAGCTGTTCCAGATGTATATGAATTAAAACAAAAATTAGAATCTTATAAAAACAGATGTAGAATCTCATTAAAAAAGAAAATAGAATTAATGAGATTGAGATATGAAAAATGTATGACATCAAGAGTATTTACAGATCCAACGAGAAAAATAAAAGACCAATATATAATATTAGATGATTATATAAAAAGAATGGAAAATCAAGTAAAAAATGTTCAAAAAGTAAGTCAAACAAGATTTGTTGAATTAGCCACAAAACTTGATACATTAAGCCCATTAAAAACGTTAACAAGAGGATATATAATAGCAGAAAAAGATAATAAAATAATAAAAAGTGCAAAACAACTGAAACAAAATGATGAAATCGAATTAAAATTTCAAGATGGAAAACAAAAAGCAAAAATAATTTAAAATGGAGGATAAACATATGGAAAAACAAAAGATACTAACACTAATAATAGTAGTAGCAATAATAGGTCTTATTGGGCTTGGAGGATATGTTGTATATGATGAAATGCAACAAAAAAACACACAAACAAAAACTGAAACAATAAGTGCAGACAAAGAAAATCAAATTCAAAAAGAAGAACCAAAAGAGGAAGAAAATAAAGAAGAACAACCAAAACAAGAGCAAGCAGAAGGCAAAGAAGAAAAAGAAAGTAATGCAGAAGCAAAAAATGAAGAATCAAAAGATGATAAAGCGATAGCATTAGCAAAAAAAACATGGGGAAACGATAATTCTGTAACATTTAATATAGAAGAAAAGAAAGGAAATCTATATTATATAGCAGTAAAAGGCGATGGAGCTGTAATATCTTGGTATGAAGTAAATACAGATACATGGGAAATAAGCGATTTTTATTAATAGGAAGGAAACTAAAATGAGTAAAGAAAATTTTGAAGAATCAATAAATGAGTTAGAAAAAATAGTAACAGAATTAGAAGATGGAAACTTAAGTTTAGACAAATCTGTAGAAAAATTTGAAGAAGGAATGAAAAGAGCAAAGCAATGCAGTAAAATTTTAGAAGAAGCAGAAAAGAAAATAACAATTTTACTTGAAAAAGATGGTAAGATTGAAGAAGAAAACTTTGAGGCAGAATAAGGAGATAGAGAATGAATGACTTTCAAAAGTTTATAACAAACAAGTATATCTATATACCATTTTTAGTATGGCTTTGTGTACAAACTTTTAAAGTAATATATGAATTAATAACAACAAAAAAATTCAACTTTAAGAGAATAATGGGAGCAGGAGGAATGCCAAGCTCACATTCTGCAGTAGTAACTACACTTGCGACATTAATAGGAAAATATCAAGGTGTAGATACTCCAATATTTGCGATGGCACTAGTATTTGCGATGATTGTAATGTATGATGCAGCAGGAGTAAGAAGAGCAGCAGGAAAACAAGCACATTTACTAAATAAAATAATAGAAACACCAGGACTTACAAATGTGCAAGTTCAAGAAAAACTAGTAGAAGTTCTTGGTCATACGCCTTTACAAGTAATTATTGGAGCAATAATAGGAATAATTGTAGGAATATTAGCATAAAGGAGGAAAAATCATGACAGATTTAGAAATAGCCAGAAATGTGAAATTAGATGAAATTTCAAAAATTGCAGAAGGATTAAATATAAGCCAAGATGATATAGAACAATACGGAAAATACAAAGCAAAAATTTCAAATAGTGCATGCGAAAAATTGAAAAATAAAAAAGACGGTAAATTAGTACTTGTTACAGCAATGACACCAACTCCATTAGGTGAAGGAAAAACAACAATATCAATCTCAATTGCAGATGGATTAAAAAGAATAGGAAAAAAATCAATATTAGCATTAAGAGAACCTTCACTAGGGCCTGTATTTGGAATAAAAGGAGGAGCAACAGGAGGAGGATATGCACAAATAGCACCAATGGAAGACATCAATTTGCATTTCACAGGTGATATACATGCAATAACAGCTGCAAATAATTTATTATCTGCTATGATAGATAATCATATATACCATGGAAATGAACTCCAAATAAAACAAGTTGTATGGAAAAGATGCATGGACTTAAATGATAGACAATTAAGAGTTGTGAACACAGGTCTATCAGGAGAAAAAAACATAAAACCTAGAGAAGATAAATTTGATATAACTGTTGCATCAGAGGTAATGGCAATATTATGTCTAGCAACAGATATAAATGATTTAAAAAGAAGATTAGGAAATATATTAATCGGATACAACAAAGATAAACAACCAATATATGCAAAAGATTTAAAAGCAGAAGGTAGTATGACAGTACTACTAAAAGACGCATTAAAACCAAACTTAGTGCAAACATTAGAACATACACCAGCAATAGTACATGGAGGTCCATTTGCCAATATTGCACATGGATGTAATAGTATAATAGCAACAAAAATGGGATTAAAACTTGCAGACTATTGCATTACAGAAGCAGGTTTTGGAGCAGACTTAGGAGCAGAAAAGTTCTTAAATATAAAATGTAGAAAAGCAAATATTACTCCAGATGTAGTAATTATTGTAGCAACAATAAAAGCACTGAAATATCTTGGAATAGATAATTTATATAAACATATAGATAATTTAAAAAACAAATTTGGATTAAATGTAATTGTAGCAATAAATAAATTCAGTCAAGATACTGATTCTGAAATAGAAAGCTTACAACAAGACTTAAGTAAAAATAAAATAGAATCAAGCATTGTAGAAAGCTGGGCAAAAGGTGGAGAAGGAGCAATTGATATTGCAGAAAAAATAGTGAAAATTGCAGAAAAGGAAAATAATTTTAAATTTACTTATGAACTTGAAGATAATATACAAGAAAAAATAAAAAAAGTTGCTCAAAACATATATGGAGCAAGTGATGTTGAATTTGAAGAAAATGCAAAAGAACAAATTGAGAAAATAGAAAAATTAGGATATCAAAATTTACCAATATGTATAGCAAAAACACAATATTCATTTTCAGATGATGCCAAAAATTTAGAATGCAAAGAACCATTTAAAATACATGTAAGAGATGTAGAATTAAAATCAGGAGCAGAATTCATTGTAGTAATTACAGGAAAAATAATGACAATGCCAGGACTTCCAAAAGTTCCTGCAGCAGAAAAAATTACAATAGACGAAAATGGAGAAATTGAAGGAATATTTTAATATGAATAAAAATAAATCTGTTTTGAAATAATAACAACAAGGAGGCCAAAAAATGTATAATTTCAGAACAGATTTAGCTTTAGAAAGAAGAGATATCTATCGAGAAATAAATAATTTAAAAGAAATAGATGGGATAGATACTGAAGAAACTCCAATAAATGAAAACATCAAAGTTTCAAAAGTAAAAGTAACAAATAGTAATGGAGAACAAGCAATAGGAAAGCCAGTAGGAACATATGTAACAATAGATGTTAAAAATTTAAAAATTGCACAAGATGAAGAAATACAAAAAACATCTGAAACACTTTCAAGTGAACTAAAACATATAATAGATGAACATGTAAACAAACAAGAAGAAATATTAATAGTAGGACTTGGAAACATGTATGTAACTCCAGACTCATTAGGTCCAAAAGTAACAAATGAAATAGATGTTACAAGGCATATAATAAAATATTTGCCACAATATGTAGAAAAAGGAACAAGGTCAGTAAGTGCAGTAGCACCAGGAGTACTGGGAACAACTGGGATAGAGACTTTAGAAATACTAAAAGGAATTACTGATAATGTAAAACCAAAGTTATTAGTTGTAATAGATGCATTAGCGACAAGAAGTCTAGAAAGAATAAGTAGTACAATTCAAATTTCAGATACAGGAATTGTTCCGGGAGCAGGAGTAGGAAATAAAAGACAAGAAATAAGTCAAAACACTTTAGGAGTACCTGTTATTGCAATAGGAATACCAACAGTAGTGGAACTTGCAACAATTGTACCAGCTGAAGAGCTTGGAGACAATAATATGATAGTTACTCCAAAAGAAATAGATGACCTAATCGAAAAAATGAAAGATATAGTTGCAAGGGGAATTAACTTTGCAGTATAAAGCAAACAAGATACCACAAAAGGTATCTTATTTTTTCTCAATATTCAAATTTTTATATAAATTACAAATACTACAATCTGTACAAATAGTGATACGATTTTCAAAAATCAATTTTAAAGTATCTATAAAATCCAAATTAGATGCTGAAGCAACATGCAAGTAAATTTTAGAAGGTAGTAAGCTTAACAAGGTATTTAAAACATAATCATTATCAGAAAAAGTAATATCAGATAAGTACTTAGCATTTAAAGAAGATTTATTAATTTCAATAATATCTAAATTTTCATCTAAAAGCAAAATATTGTTACCATAGCAAATAATGTGTATCAAACCAAATTTTGCACTTTGAGAATTTACATACAAATTAACAAGAGATATAAATTCAAAATATTCTCTTTCAACTATAAACTCATTAACAGACAAATCTACCAAATTCTCTAAAAGAGACTTATAGTTAAACAGTCTAAAATTAATAAAACCAGAAAGTACTATAGAATGATGTGTTGAAATATAATCATAAAAAGCATCAAAAATTTTCATTTGTCTATTTATAAATGAAAAATCAGGACTAGATAAATTATTATCACAAATTTTCAAGATTTCTGAAAATTCAGAAGAATCAAAATAAAAATAATTAGACAATAATATATTCTTTATAATTTTATCTTCAAACTCATCAATAACTAAGTAAGAAAGAATAGTAGCAATCTTACTATAAAAAAGCTCTGTATCAATACCTTTATAGTGAATAATTATATTTTTATATAATTTAAATTCATTACAAGAGAAAAAAACATTCAACATATTAAAATTGCAAAACTCATTTTGCAAATAATCAATAATATGTTCATTATTTGTTTTTATACATAATGAACTCATAAAAAACTCCTTTTAAAATTCTATTTTGAAATAGTATCTACTCAAAATCGAAAAATTATACAATATAATATTCAAAATAAAATTAAAGTGTGTTTGACCAAAAAATAAAGGTAGCAAACTACCTTTAAATTATAATTTTGTATAAATATGATAATCAATATCAGGAAAAACGCAATCCTTTTTCTGAATATCATTTAAAAAGTCTTTATCAATATTATTATTTTTAATTTGATAGTACAATTTAGTAAATCTACCAATATGATCCTTAATACGTTTTTTTGCATAATCTACCATAGTACCATTTGTAATAATGAAAAGCCAATCACTACTTTGAGCAAGTAGAAGTTCTCTAGCAGCTTGATTCAAAGCCTTTTTTTGTAATCCCTTTGCATTAGGATAATCAGTTGCGAGTTCAACCATTCTAGAACCAGCTTTATGCAAATGCCTATGTGCATAATCATTTGTCTCATTTAGCCAAACACCACTATATCCATTAGCACCCCAGCTAGAACGGCAAGGAGAAGAAACTTGAATATTAGGGTATTTGTCAATATATTCTGAAGGAGTAATTAATTCAAAATTACACTCATCATAATAAATCTTTTTAAATAAAATATATAACCAATAAGGACCTTCATACCACCAATGGCCATAAAGCTCAGCATCATAAGGACATAAAATAATAGGTGGAACATCCATATAATCAGCAACATTATTAATCTGTTCAGTTCTAGAATTTAAGAAATGACCAGCTTGTCTTTCAGCAGAATCTTTAGCCCATTGAATATTGTAATAATCTTTAAACTCAGTCTTTCCAGTTATTCTATGGTAACGAATACCTGTATGAACACGCACACCATTATGAGCAATATAAGGTTTTATATAATCATAATCAGCCTCATAACCGATATCCCTGTAAAACTCTCTATAATTAAAATCACCAGGGTAACCATCGATAGAACTCCAAACCTGTTGAGAAGAAGTCATATCTCTACCAAATGCAACTAATCCTTCAGGAGAAACTATAGGTGCATATGTGCCATAAATAGGTGTAGGGTTAGCATATAAAATTCCATGAGATTCTACAATAGCATAATCAATACCAAACTCTCTTAAATATTTATCAGCTTCAGGAACATAGCCACATTCAGGAAGCCAAATACCACGAGGTTTCTTGCCAAAATATTTTTCATATGTTTGAACACCAACCGCAATTTGAGCACGAACAGTTTCTTCTGTGACATAAAGAATTGGAAAATAGCCATGAGTTGCACCACAAGTTATAATCTCCAAAACACCGATATCTTGAAAATACTTAAATTTTTCAATTAAATTGCATTTACATTCATCTCTAAAAAATTTAAGATCACTAGTATATCTATCATAATAATAATGAGACAATTCATTAAGTCTAGAATCATATGCAGTTCTTTTAATTTCTTTTTCTGACAATTCAATTAGTTTTTTTAAATAATTAATATATTTTTTTTGTAACAATTTATTATCTAACATTGAAAGTAGAGGGGGAGTCATAGACATTGTTATTCTAAAATTAACACCTTCATCTACTAATTTTTGAAAATTGTGTAATAGTGGAATATATGTTTCTGAAATTGCTTCATATAACCAAGACTCTTCCAAATAATCATCACTTTCAGGATGATGGATAAATGGCAAATGAGCATGTAATACAAAGCTTACATATCCTTTTTTTTGCATATTTAATCTCCTTCATTAAATAAGTCGCAGGGAAAACTATTTGATTTTATTTTAGCCCTACGACATATTTTACTAAAATTTTTCTGAAAATTCACCAGAAGATGGGTTTGAAATTCTATCAAAAAATGAAATATCTTCGTTTTGATAAATTCCAGAATAAAGTTGTTTGAAAAGTTCTTTACTAATATAAGGAATACTAGTTGAACCTTTTAAAGCAGGTAAATGTTTAACAATATCATATAATGTAACTGAATGTTCAACATTATTTTTTACATTTCTGAACTTAATTGTATTATTCTCATTTGTATTAAATAATACATGGTCATTAGGTGATTCTATGTTATTTGAATTTGAAATATAAACATAATCTGGTTCATTATTTTTTTGAACTGAATTAGGTTTTCGTCCAAGTTCGACAGTATAATCACACTTACTATCATTTATATGTAAATACCAACTATTTGCAAAATCATTGATAGGAACTTCAAAACTATATCCAAGAGTTTTATTGTGAACAATTAAAACTGGTCTAGTATTATTAAAGAAATTTTCTCCATATTCTTGAACATAATTTGCTCTATCTTCATCTGAAATATCCCAATATACAAATAAAGTATTTGGTGTTTGATAAAGAATTTTTACAATAGTTTCATTATATCTATAAGGTAAATCATAATATTCTACAATTTCTACAGCAGGCTTAACTTTTTTAGTACTTTTCTTTGCAGTAGTCTTTTTAGCAGTTGCTTTTTTTGAAGTAGTCTTCTTTGAAGTCGTTTTCTTTTTAGCAGTTGTAGTAGTTTTGGCTTTAGATGTAGACTTTGCCTTTGTAGTAGTTTTTTTCTTTTCTTTTAAATCTTTTGCTTCTTTTGTTTTTTCTGGCATTTTTTATCCTCCTATGTGAAAAGACAATATTTCCTATATACTATACTAAATTGAAAATAAATTCAAGAGAAAATTGAAAAAATGTGCAAAAAATTTGGTTTGAAATTTATTGACAAAATAAGATAAATAAGTATAAAATAAAACAAAATGTTTTAAAATAAACATATCAAAAGAAGAAAGGATGGGAAAATGAGAAAAAAGCAAAAAAGAACAGAAAGAGGAATAACACTAATAGCTTTAGTCGTAACAATAGTAGTGCTATTAATATTAGCAGGAACGACAATTGCAATGCTGACAGGAGATAATGGGATAATAGCAAAGGCAGCAAAAGCAAAAGAAGCAACAGATAAAGCGGCAAGTGAAGAAGAGTTAGGATTGCAAAGAACATTACAAGAAATAGCAAGTAGAGTACCATCAGTAGAAGGATATAATGATATAAAAAAAGTAAATAGCCCCAAATTAGCAGAGGGAATGATACCGGTAAAATGGAATACAAACAAAAATGTATGGGTTGTATGTGATGAAAACGATCCAACTTGGTATAACTATGACTCAAAAGAATGGGCAAATGTAATGTTGAGAGATGGTAGCAAGTATACACCAGGAAAAGATGTAGAAGAAGGAACAGAAATAGCTGATAAAGACTTAGGAAGCATGTACGTATGGATACCAAGATATGCGTATACAATAACTAACACAAATAATAAAATAAATGTAACATTTGTAAAAGGAAACACAAATGAAGGAGTAAACGGAGAAATATTCACAACAGATGAAAGTGTAGACACAACATCAACAAAATTAATACATCCAGGGTTTAATTTAGGAGGAAGTCCACTAACAGGAATATGGGTAGCAAAGTTTGAAGCAAGTGGAGTAGATGATAATGGGAATGCAGTAGGAAATGCAAGCGAAAATAGTACAACTCAAATATATGCACCAAATACTAATACAATCGCACAAAGTCTACCAAATAGAATAAGCTGGAGACATATAACAATTGGAGAATGTGAACAAAGAAGCATGGAAGTTGCGACAAAAGATAGTTTTGGATTGAAAAATGCAAATAGCCACTTAATGAAAAATAGTGAATGGGGAGCAGTAGCATATTTATGTTATAGTGATTATGGAAGTGTACCACAAATAAATGCAGCAGGAACAATAAAAACGACACCATATTGGTACGCATATGATATGTATGCAGGACAAGGACCAAAAACAAATGATTCAAACAATTATAGTACAACAAACGGAATGCTAGCAAGCACAACAGGAAATACAACAGGAGTATATGACATGAATGGTGGAGCATGGGAATATGTGGCAGCATACATAGATAATGGAAATAGTAATTTGAATAGTGGTAAAAGTTATTTCGAAAATCAAAAAGTAAAATCAATATATGCAAGCTTATGGGACGAATATGAAGCGAGTGAAGAAGAAAAGAAGAATAAAATTAAAATAGATGACCAGACAGAATTAACTCAAAGTGGATTATGGGGAGATTCTACTAATAAATTAGTAGAAATAAAATATCAAAATGCAAGAAAGAGATTGACACAAGCAGTATTTGATGGAATGGCAAAACATAAAGGAATAGGAGTAAATGAAATGACAACAACATTCTCATATTATACAGCATATCAAAATACAAATGGAGATTATGCACGAGGATGGTTTGTAGACCCAGAAGTAGCTGCAGCGGAGAAGACAAAAGAACAATATATATCAGGAGTAGCAAGATCATGGGATAATGATTTAATACGTATCGGGCATTCGTCTCGTCCGTTCGTGTACCGTGGTGGCGGTTTCAGTATCGGCGGTGGTGCTGGTGTATTCTATTCAGACGCGAGCTACGGTTACGGCGATAGCAGCAGAGGGTTCCGTCCAGTCGTTGTGGTGTAGTGCTTTTGGATGCAAGCTTATGTTGATTATAAAAACGAAAAAAGTTTGTCAAGATTAGTTGTTACACGGAAATTTTTATTTGAATACTTTATTCTGATAATTGATAAATATTCAAATAAAATTCCAAAACACCTATTGACAAAGATAAACAAAAATGGTAAAATAAATACTGTTACAAGAAGAAGTTATCCACTTCTCACCTTATCTATGAGGAAAAAGGTTAGAAAAAATAAGTTATAATAGTAATTATATCTATATTTTTGTGGAATTGGCTTGTAACAAAGGCCAATTTTTTTTGGCAAAGAAAAGATTAAAAATCACTTTTCTAAAAGCAAAAATAACGGAGGTGTTTTATTATAAAACAAGAATTACCTATAAATGGGCAAATAAGAGCCAAAGAAGTTCAATTAATAAGTGATGATGGAGAAAAATTAGGAATGGTGCCAATATCAAGAGCACTAGAAATTGCAGGAGACAAAAAATTAGATTTAGTATTAGTTGCACCAAATGCAGAAGTACCAGTTTGTAAAATAATGAATTATGGTAAATACAAATTTGAGCAAGCAAAAAAAGAAAAAGAATCTAAGAAAAAGCAAAAAGTTCAAGAAACAAAAGAACTAAGAATCACACCTAATATTGAAGAACACGACTTTGGATTCAAAGCAAAAAATGCAAGAAAATTTCTAGAAGATGGTAACAAAGTTAAAATAACAGTAAGATTCAGAGGTAGAGAATTAAACAACACAAAAATGGGAGAAAATGTTTTAAATCAATTTATTGAAACATTAGAAGACATTTCAACAGTAGAAAAAAAGCCAAAACTAGAAGGAAAAAATATGTTTATAATTTTAGCTAAAAAAGCTTAACAGCTTAATATATAAAAACATTCGAAAGGAGTAAAAACTATGCCAAAACTAAAAACAAATAAAGCAGCAAAAAAGAGATATTCTTTAACAGCTACAGGAAAAGTAAAAAGAACAACAGCTAATAGAAGACATTTATTAGCAAACAAAACAAAAAGACAAAAATTATCTAGCAGACGCCCAGGAGCATATGCTGATAAAACATGTGAAAATACAATTAAAAAATTATTACCATATGGTAACTAAGAAGTAGATTAGGAATTAGGAGGGAAAATAAATGGCAAGAGTAAAATCAGCAATGACAACAAGAGCAAGACATAAAAAAGTATTAAAACAAGCAAAAGGATACTATGGAGCAAAACACTATAGATTCAGAAATGCAAACCAAGCAGTATTAAAATCATTATCATATGCTTATGTTGGAAGAAAAGATAAAAAGAGTAATTTCAGAAAATTATGGATAGCAAGAATAAATGCAGCAGCAAGAATGAATGGAACAACATATAGCAAAATGATAGCTGGACTAAAAAAAGCTAATGTAACAATAAATAGAAAAATGTTAGCAGAAATAGCTGTAAGTGATCCAAAAGCATTTACAGAAATAGCTGAAATAGCAAAAAAAGCATAGTAATAAAAAGAATAAAATCGGAACATTAAATGTTCCAATCTTATTCTTTTTTCATTTTTGGCTTAGAAATCAAAGAAGCAATATATCCAAAGAACACAGCTGCTGCAATTCCACCAGCAGAAGCAGTAACACCACCTGTGAATGCACCAACTAGGCCATATTCTTTAACACCTTTAATTGCACCTTTTGCAAGATTATATCCAAAACCTGTTAAAGGAACAGTAGCACCAGCACCTGCAAAATCTACAACATACTGATAAATTCCTAGACCTCCAAGAATAGCACCAGTAGTAACAAAAATAACTAAGATTCTAGCAGGAGTAAGTTTTGTTTTATCAATTAATATTTGTCCAACAACACAAATGGCTCCTCCAACAACAAAGCATTTTAAAAGTTGTAACCAATCCATAATATACACCTCACTTTATATTTCAATACTAACTGCATGAGCAATACCGGGAATAGTCTCACCTTGTTGAGATGATGTCGAATTTGTTAAAGCACCAGTTGCAATTAGTAATAATCTCTTTATTTTTTTATCTTTTAATTGTTTAAACAAATATCCAGAAAATACACTAGCACAGCATGCACAACCACTACCACCAGAATGGGTATCTTGTTTTTCTTTATCGAAAATAAGAACACCACAATCATTATAGTTAGACTTTATATTATATCCATTATCTAAAGCTAAATCAGTCAAAATATCTTTTCCAATATGTCCAAGGTCACCAGTGATTATTGCATCATAATAGTTAGGACTTCTTCCAGTATCTTTAAAATGAGTTACTAGAGTATCTAATGCGGCAGGGGCCATTGCAGAACCCATGTTGTTTGCATCTTTAATTCCCATATCAACAATTTTTCCAGTTGTAATATGTGTTATAAAAGGACCAGTTCCTGATTTTGATAATATTGCAGCACCTGCACCAGTAACTGTCCATTGAGATGTAGGTGGCCTTTGGTTGCCAAGCTCTAGTGGAAATCTGAATTGCTTTTCGGCACTACAGAAATGACTTGATGCAGCACATAATACATAATTTGCACAAGATTCAGCAAAAACAGCACCTAAACTTAAACCTTCAACAAATGTAGAACAAGCTCCAAATATTCCAAAAAAAGGAATATTTAAATTTCTAAGTCCAAAACTAGAAGAAATACATTGATTTAATAAGTCTCCGGCAAAGCAATATTCAATATCTTGAGAGGCAACACCTGATTTTGATATAGCCATATTAACAGTTTCTTTTATAATTTTGCTCTCGGATTTTTCCCAAGTTTTTTCACCCCAAAACTCATCATCTAAGCATTGGTCAAAATAGCTAGCAAGTGGGCCATTAGCTTCTTTTGGACCTACAATAGAAGCAACATTTAAAATAGATGGAGGAACATCAAATTTAATAGTTTGTTTTCCAATTTTCTTCATAATCAATCGACCTTTCTATATTAAAGTAATAGTTTGTGTGTTAAATATCAAATAAACAATTCCAACAATAATAGAAGTTGAAATTCCAAAAACAAGAACAGGACCTGCAACAGTGAACATTTTTCCGCCGACTCCCATAACATATCCTTCTGACTTATATTCCATGGCAGGGGAAACAATCGAATTAGCAAAACCTGTGATTGGTATCAAAGAACCCGCACCTGCAAATTTTCCTATTTTATTAAAAATATTTAATCCCGTAAGAAAAGCACTAATTCCAATTAAAAGAATAGATACAATTGTTCCAGAAACCTCTTGTGATAATCCTCTAGTTTTACAAAAATTTAGTATAATTTGACCAATTGAACAAATTAATCCACCAACCCAAAAAGCATTAAAACAATTTTTTAAAATAGGAGAATTAGGTGATTTTTCATTAACATAATCTTGATAATTTTGTTTAGAATCTAATGGCTTCATAATAACCTCCTTTAAATATATTACACAAAGTATTTCCCAAAAATTAAATATTATACAATCAAATATTACAGAAATATTACAGAAATATTACAAATAATACAGTTAAATTACATTTTACCTAAAGTTCTTGACTTTTTGTCTAAAAAAGGTAAAATAAAAATAAGCGTAATTATAAAAGCAAGGAGGATAAAATGCCAAGCTATCTAGGATTATATATTCAAGATAATTTAATAAAATATGCTAAAGTTTCAAAAGAAAAAGAAAGCATAAAAATAGATTCATATGGAATAAAATTTTATACAAATGTATACCAAGCAATAAAACAAATTATTGAAGAAACATATAGTTATAAAACACTGATAAGTACAAATTTAACAGAAGAATCTTATCAGTATTTTGAAATGTTTGCATTATTAAATAAAAAAGATTTAGAAAAGGCAATAAAACTAGAATTTGATTCATATTGTTCAGAGAAAGGATATAATGCAAATACTTTAGAAACAAGATATGCAATAGTAAATAATGCTGAGGATAAAGAAAAATTAAAAGTAATAAATATATGTGAAAATAAAATGGAACTAAGTAAAATAAATCAAAAATTTGATGGCTACAGATTAGGTACGATAGTTCCGATTTCTATGTCAATATCTAATATATTGAATGTAGACTCAAAAGAAAATGCATTAATTGTAAATATAGATGACAATACAGTTATCACAAAAATAATAAATGGAAGCATATATGATGTAGAAACTTTAGATGAAGGAAGCAAAGAAATATTACAAGCAATCAGTTTAAAAGAAAATTCTTACTCAAAAGCATATGAAATATGTCAAAACACAACAATATATACAGCAGATGTTCAAGATTTTGCTGAAACAGCAAGTACTCATTTAGAAGATATAATGCCAACTTTATACAACATTGTTGGAAAAGTTCAAAAAATAATAAATGAAAGTTCTGAACAAATAAACAAAGTATATATTACAGGAACACTTTCATGTGTAAACAATATTGATTTATATTTTCAAGAATATTTGGGAAAAGTAAAATGTGAAATACTAAGACCATATTTTATACCAAATACAACAAGTGAAATAAATATAAAGGAATATATTGAAGTAAACTCTGCAATAGCACTAGCATTACAAGGACTAGGTGAAGGAGTAAAAGGAATAAATTTTAAAAAGAATGCACCAGGAGAAAGTTTCTGGAATATTCAAATAGGCGGAGGAAAGAAAGAACCAAAAGGTAAGAATTCCAAAGTTGATTTAGGTGGATTTAAAGATAAGTTTTCAATACAAGAAATGGGATTAGTAAGAGGAATTACATCTTTACTATTATTTGTTATCATATTTAGTATATTCTCAACATTACTAGTAAAACAAATAGAAAATAAATCAAATGTTATTGATGGAGTTACATCAGAGATAAATGTACAAATATCAAAAGTAAATAGAGATACTTCAACACTAAGTACACAAAAAGAGCAATATACACAATTAATTAAAGACTTGGAAGAAGCAAATCAAAAAATTAGTGATATAAATGCAAGCAAAAATTTAATACCACAATTGTTAAACAACATAATGAACACAATAGATGCAACAGTACAAATAACATCAATAGAAAATACTACAGGAAAGCATATTGTAATAACTGCACAATCAGCAAAATATCCAGGACTAGGATATTTCAAAACAAAATTAAAAACAAATGGAATACTTCAAAATGTTGTTTCAGGAAGTAGTATGAAACAAAATGGAGTAATTATAGTAACGATAGAAGGTGATTTACCATGAGAAAGATATTATTAGGAGTATTGGTAGCTTTACTATTAGCACTTTCAGTATATACAGCAGTTTATGGTATTTCACTTGGAAATATAAAAATTAGTGGGATTCCATTAATTAAACAAAAAAATGCTGAACTTGAAACAAAAATAGAAAAGGCTAATCAATTAAAAAATGAAACATATCCATCTAGTGTAAATAAACTAGAATCAGAATACAAAAATTTAATAAGTGAAAAAGAAAGATATGAACAAATTGTTGAATTAGGCGTTGACGCAAATGGACAACCATTAAACAAAATTCAAGAATACGAAGTTGAAAAAATTTGGGTAACAATGGGAAACTATGCTAAAAAACAAGGTGTAGATTTAAAAATGGATGTTAGCCAAAACAATGAAATAAGCAAAAGTTATGATTTAACATTCACAGTAACAGGTGGATATATACAAATTACAGACTTTTTATATGATGTAGAAAGAGATAGCACTTTAGTATTTAAACTAGAAAATTTCAAAATGGTACCAGGTTCAAGCAACAGTAACAATAACAATAACAGTAGTAATTCTAGTAGTAATAGTAATAGTTCTAGTAGTAATAGCAATAGTAGCTCTACAGGAACTTCAGAAAAGAAAACAGATGATAATGATAATCTAGAAGCAACATTTGTATGTAAAGATATTAAACTTAATATATCAGGAATAAATACTGTAAAAACAGATAATACAAATTCATCAAATGGAACAAGCGGAACAGGTACATCAGATACATCAACACAAAATAATAGCAATGATAGTACAACTTCAACAAATAGCAATTCAAATTCATAAAAGAAAGGGGTAAATGGTATGAACAAAACAATTATGAGAGAAATAATAATAGCATTATTGATATGTTTAGCAATACTACTTATATTGGCAGTAGCTTTATATAATTTTATTCCAGCAAATAAAGTTGTACCAGAAGTAATAAAATACACACCAACAAGTGAAATACAAACACAGTTAAATTCAGAAGTGGAAGATAATTCAAAAGAAATTCTTATGACATATGAAATAACGGCACAAGACTTAGAGAATTATAGAAAAACAAAAGATTATCAACCAGGAAAGGCAAACCCTTTTGCTGAGTACAAAGAAGACACTGGAGATGAAAGTACTGGAACAGGAAACACTAACACATCAAATGGTAGTACAAGCACAGGAAGCAGTAATAACAGCCAAACAAATCAAGGTAGTGGAACAACATCAAAAGACAATAATAGTAGTTCAAGTGGAAAGTTGTTCGAAAATGGTTCAAGTAAATAAGGTTATATTTAATAACTTAAATATATTACAATAAATTTCAAGATAAAAAAGGGGGGAAATACTTATGAAGAATCAAAAAGGTGTAACATTAATCGCTTTAGTAGTAACAATTGTAGTATTATTAATACTAGCAGGAGTTGCAATAGCAATGCTAAGAGGAGATAATGGAATATTAAAAGAAGCAACAACAGCTTCAAAAGAAACAGATTTAGGTGAGCAAAGAGAAGCAGTTCTTAATGTCATAAATGAAGCTACAACAAAATATTATGACTTAAAATATGTACAAAATAGTGCAACAATTAAAGAAGTAACACAAGCACAATATATAGCAAAAGAATTAATAACTTCTAGTAAGTCAGGAGCATTACAGAATAAAGTAACTATTACTTATGCAGATGCTGGTGAGACTGCTATAGGAGATGTATTAACATATACAGGTAAAAAAATAAAAATAAAATTAGCTGCAGATACTTCAAAAACAGCAATATATGATACTGAAACAAATCCAACAGGAGACCTAATTACAAGTTGGAATTAAAATATAAAATATTAATAAATAAAGGAGAAAAAACAATGAAAAATCAAAAAGGTGTAACATTAATTGCT
The DNA here is from genome assembly GCA_934162255.1 of uncultured Clostridia bacterium. Lineage (GTDB taxonomy): Bacteria > Bacillota > Clostridia > TANB77 > CAG-508 > CAG-269. Next base: position 112,255 of record CAKPIG010000002.1, read on the forward strand.
TTAGTAGTAACAATTGTAGTATTATTAATACTAGCAGGAGTTGCAATAGCAATGTTAAGAGGAGATAATGGAATATTAACAGAAGCTGCAAAAGCTTCAGATTCAACAAAAATATCAGAAGAAAAAGAAGCAGTTTCAAACGCAATAAATGAATTGACAACAAAATATTATGACTTAAAATATGTAGAAACAAATACAACATTAACAAGTGCAATTGAGGGAAAAAAACAAGGACAATATATAGCAGAACATTTAAATGATAAAGTAAGTTCTAAAGTTGATATATCAAAAGATGAAAGCACAGGAAATTTAACAATAAAAACTAAAACTGTATATACATCAGGAACAGACAAAGGAAAAGTTGAACAAGCAACATATACTGCAGAAACAGGAACTCTTAGTGATTGGACTAAAGTAACAAAAGAATAAAGGAGAGAAAAAACAATGAAAAATCAAAAAGGTATAACATTAATCGCTCTAGTAGTAACAATTGTAGTATTATTAATACTAGCAGGAGTTGCAATAGCAATGTTAAGAGGAGATAATGGAATATTAAAAGAAGCAACAACAGCTGCAAGCGAAACAAAAAAATCAGAAGCTGAAGAAGCTATAAATAATGCAATAAATGAAGGGACAACAGCATATTATGATAAGAAATATGTAACAAAATCATTTGAAGCTGCAGAAGAAAATTTTAAGGATACTCAAGCAAAATATGTAGGATATTATTTAAAAAATAAAGCTACAAATTTATCAGAATATGTAGAAAATTTTGGAGAATATACAAAAGATAGTACAAAATTAGTTATAAAGGTAAAAGGTGATTATGGTGGTGCAGTGTATGAATACAATACAAATGGTACATTAACAAAAACTAATTAATTTAACAACAGGCATATACTAAGTATATGCCTGTACTAATATAAAACAAAGGAAGGCAAGGAAATGAACATATATTTATATGTAGTAATATTCATGATAGGAACAGTATTCGGAAGTTTTTATACACTTGCGGTGTATAGAATACCACAAAATATAGACATAGTAAAAAAGCACTCATATTGCCCAAATTGTAATAACAAATTAGGCTTTTTTGAGTTGATACCTGTACTAAGTTATATATTATTAGGAGGAAAATGCAAACATTGTGGTAAAAAAATAAGACCAAGATACTTGATATTAGAACTATTAGGAGGAATATCATTTGTAGTGTTAGCAATTGCACTAAAAATAGATGCTAGAACAATAAATTTACAAACAGCAATAATATATGCATTCACTGTATTATATTTTACAGCAATAGTGCTAATTGCAGGAATAGACAAAGAACATATAAAAATAGAAAAAAGAGTCCTTGCATATGGAATAATCATATCAATTTTATATATGATATATCTATATACAATAGGCTATGCTAGTATATATAGATATGCTATATATTTTCCTATATACTTAGCTACATATGCAGTATTATTAATAATAGATTCACTTTTCTTAAGAAAACAAGCAGAAGATAGTTATTTAATAAATACACTAATATTATTAAATATGATATTAATATTTTCAGGGTCACAAAGGTATTTAATGACAGTTATAATGTCAATTATAGCAATATTAGTATATGTACTAATAAAAAGAATAACACAAAGAAAAAACGGAAATGTGAAATTGAAATTTAAAGAAATTCCAATAGGATATTTTATATGTGCAAGTAATATAATTGTAATTTTCATGATGACAATTTTAACAAACATACAATAAAAATGGAGGACAAGTATGAAATCAGAAAGAGGTATAACATTAACTTCTGTAATGATATATGTATTAGTTTTTACAATAGTTGTACTGACAATAGGTAGAATAACAACATATTTTTATAAAAATGTAAAAACATTATCAACAAGTACAACTTCATATGGGCAATATACAAAATTTAATAGTTACTTTTCTGAAGAAGTAAACATAAAAGAAAATACTGTAGAAATTCAGGAAGATGATAAAACTAAAAAAATAATATTTTCAGAAACAAATAATGTATATACATGGACTGAAAATAAAATATTCAGAAATAAAGTAAAAATATGTAGCAATGTAAAAGATTTTAATTGCTCATATAATTCAGAGACTGGAGTTATAACTATCAGTTATAAAATCAACGGAGAGGATGCTCCACTTACAACGAATTACACAATAGCAAAATAACAAAGGAGGACAATATAATGGATGTAAGAAAACGTCAACCAATAGGAATAGAACTTGTAAAAAGAGGAATAGTAAAAGAATCAGATATAGAAAATGCTTTGCTAGAGCAAAAGAAAAATCCTAATAAAAAAATAGGAGAAATTTTAAATGAATTAAAAGTATGTGATTCACAAATATTAATAGAAGCAATTGGAGATATAATAGGTGTAAAAGGCATGATATTAAGCCAATCACAAATAAAAATTGAAGTATTAGATTATGTTTCATTAGAAATTGTAAGAAAAAATAGAATGGTTCCATTTGAAATAGAAAATGGAAAAATAAAAGTATGTTTTGCAGATACAACAAATACAAGAAATATAGAAACAGTAAGATTATTAATGTTAAATAAAGGCCTAATAATAGACCCATATATCACATTTGGAAGTATTATTGATGAAATAATAAGTAAATTAGGTGGTTCTGTAGATAAAGACATGTCAAGAATAGGACAAGATAATAATATAACAGAAATAGTTGATACAATAATAAAAACAGCTATGGAAAAAAGAGCAAGTGATATTCACATCGAACCATTAAGAGATGAAATAAGAATTAGATACAGAATAGATGGAGAATTGTTTACAGAAACTACACTTCCAAAATCTAAACAACCTCAAATAATAGGAAGATTAAAAGCAATTTCTAATATGCATCAAGAAAAACAAGAATCACAAGATGGTAGAATCTTATTATATGATGATTATAATATCCGTGTATCTTCTCAAAAAAACGTATGTGGAGAAAAATTTGTATTAAGACTATTAAAAAAGAATACAAATATTAGAAATATATTTGAACTTGGATATCCAGGAACAGAACAAAGTTTAAATAAGAGTATAAACAAAAGAAATAGTATAACAGTAATTGCAGCTCCTACAGGAGAAGGAAAAACAACATCATTATATAGTTTCATTGATTATTTGAACAAACCAGAAATAAATATAACAACAATTGAAGACCCTGTTGAAATACGTATAGATGGTCTAAACCAAATAGAAATTGATTCAAAAGCAACATTTTCAGACTCTTTAAGAACAGTATTAAGACAAGATCCTGATATTATTCTAGTTGGAGAAATAAGAGATAAGGAAACTGCTGAAATTGCAATACAAGCAGGACAAACAGGACATTATGTATTATCAACAATACACACAATTGATGCAATAGAAGTAATCACAAGATTAAGAAAAATAGGATTGACAGATTATGATATAGCAAGTACACTTGCAACAAGTATTTCACAAAGACTATTAAGAAAATTATGTCCACATTGTAGACATGAAAGAGAATTCACTCAAGAAGAAAGAGATATAATCGCAAGTATTGGTCAAAGATATAATGTAGAATTTGACTTAAATGGAAAAACAACATTTGATGCAATTGGATGTGATAAATGTAATAATACAGGTTATTATGGAAGAACAGGAATATTTGAAATACTTGATATAACAGATGATATAAAAGAACTTATAATGAAAGGTGCATCAAGTATCGAAGTAAAAAGACAAGCACTAACAGGAAGTTATAAGCCACTTTGCATAGATGGAATTAACAAAATACTAAATGGAGTTACAAATTTAGAAGAATTAAATAGAAAAATACTATTATTTTAATACTAAGGGGGAAATGTCTAATGGTTAATATGGACAAAATAATTGAACAAGCAATAGAAAAGGACGCATCAGATATACATTTAATGTCTGGATTAAAACCAATGTTTAGAATTACAAGAGCATTAGTGGAAGCAGAAAATACAGAAATTTTAAAAGATGAAGATATGTATGAAATATATGATTATATCGTAAAAGGAAATGTAGATAAAGATAAAGTATTTACAGAAACACGAAAATTGGATACATCTTATGAATTCAATGATATTCGTTTAAGGGTAAATATTTCATATGCAAATGAAGTTCCAATTTGTACAATGAGACTTATAAAAAATGAGCTACCAGCATATGAAGACTTAGGAGTTCCTGATATAGTAAGAAGAATGACATATCAACCACAAGGATTAATACTTGTAACAGGAAAAACAAACTCAGGTAAATCAACAACATTAAATGCATTAGTAAATCATATAAATGAAACACAAAATAAGAAAATATTATCATTAGAAAGCCCTATAGAATATAAGCACAAATCAAAAAATTCAATGATAGTACAAAAAGAAGTAGGACCAGGAAGAGATTGTTTGACATATCATGATGGTGTAAAAAATGCATTAAGAGAAGACTGCGATATTCTAGTAATAGGAGAGATTAGAGACAAAGTAACAATGGAAGCTGCAATAGAAATGGCAGAATCAGGACACTTAGTAATAGGTACACTTCATACAAAATCATGTGCAGAAACAATAGACAGAATGATAAACTTCTATGAAGTAAGAGACCAATCTCAAATAAAATATTTATTATCAGCATTATTAAAACTTGTAATATCACAAAGATTACTAGTTGGAACTTCAGGAAAACTTGAATTAGTACCAGAAGTAATGGTTGTAGATAATATAGTAGCAGGTGTTATGAGAAAAGAAAAAATAAGTGTATCTGAAATAGAAGATGCAATTCAAAGTGGTCAAGAAAAAGGAAGTATCAGCTTAATAAACTCAATAGCACAACTATTTGTAGATAACAAAATAACTCTAGAACAAGCAAAAATGCAAGTTGAAGAGAAAAATATTGAAACATTAAACAGAACGATTATGCAATTAAAAATAAAAAAAGGAAATAATTTTTAGGTAAGGGAGAGAACAATGCCAGTATATGTATATAAAGCAGTAACAGATAAAGGTCTAATTGTAAAAAACAAGGTTGAAGAACCTAGTAAACAAGACTTGATAAAAAAACTAAAAAACAATGATATTACACCAATTGAAATAATTCAAGTTGCATACAAGAAAAAAACAAGACAGAAAAAGAATGTTACTAATATAAAAGACATTATAAAAGATGTAAATACAACACAATTAGATAGAAGAATGCCAGCAAAGCAAATATCAGCTATTGAAAAGCTAAACTTATATTTGGCTGCGACAGAAAAAGTAAAAACCAGAGATATAATAATTTTTACAGAAAACTTTTATTTATTAAAAAAGGCAAATTTCAATAATATTCACGCATTAAATACGATTATAAAAAGTACAGAGAATATCTCATTAAAAGGTATATTAGAAGATGTATTAGCAGGAGTAGAAGCTGGAGAGTATATGTATACAACATTGGAATATTATTCAGATGTATTTCCATTCATATATATAAATATGATAAAAGTAGGGGAATTATCAGGTTCATTAACAAATTCTTTAGGCCAAGCAGTAAAATATCTAGAAGATAATGAAAGAATAACAAAAAGGATAAAAAGTATAGTAATACCAAATATTATACAATTTGTTGTAATATTAGCATTGTTAATAGGAGGAACACTATTTGCAATACCACAAATTCAAAACCTATTTGATGAAATAGGATCACAAGCTACATTACCAAAAATAACATTGTGGTTCCAGAGTTTTATAAATCTGGTGTTAAAATATTGGTATATACCAGTACTCGTAATAGCTGGAGTAATAGCAGCAATATTAACATATGTTAATACACCAGTAGGAAAATATAAATACCATTATTTTAAATACACAATGCCTGTATTTGGAAAATTAATATTCTCACTAGAATTTTCAAGATTAATGAAAGCAATGCACTTAAACCTAGAAAATGGAATGAGAATTCAAGAAGCATTAGATGTAAGTAAATCAGTAAGTAAAAACTATGTAATGTTATCAATAGTTGAAACATCAATAAACAATATGTTAACAGGTTATTCATGGATAGATCCATTTGAAAAATCAGGATTTTGCTCTCCAATGATAACAGAAATGTTAAGAATAGGAATGCAAACAGATATAACAGAAATGTTAGGAAAATTGCTAGAATACATGGATATGGACATAAACAACACAATAAATAGAGTAATGAAAGTATTACCTGAAATTGCTTATTCAATTGTAGGTATAGTATTAATATTCTTCGTATGTGTAGTTTTAGTACCAGTAATTCAAGTATACATGGGAAACTTCTTATTCTCAGCATATGGAGTTTAAATAAAATAAAAAATGCATTTATAGGACATCCTAGTCGAATAAAGATAGGGTGTCCTAAATTCATAGAAAGGGATATAAATGAAAATAGGAATAGACTTAGGCGGAAGTCATATAGGAATAGGATTAGTAAATGAAAATGGAGAAATAATTCAAAAAGAAGAAAAATACTTAACAGGAGAAAAAGAATTACAAAAAACTATAGAAGAATTTATAATTGAAAAAGTAATGCAAATATGTATTGCAAATGATATAGAAAGTATAGGAATCGCAATACCAGGAACAGTATCAGAAAATAAAATAATAAAAGCAGTAAATTTGGGATTAGAAAATTATGATTTAGCAAAACAAATAGAAGAATTCATACATATACCAGTCAAATTAAAAAATGATGCAAAATGTGCAGCACTTGCTGAGCAAAAATATGGGGAATTGAAAGAATATGAAGATAGTATATTCTTATGTATTGGAACAGGAGTAGGAAGTGCAGTAATATTTAATGGAAAACTTTTAGAACCTAAAGGAGTTCCAGGTTTTGAATTCAGTCATACAATAATTCAAAAAAATGGAATATTATGCAACTGTGGAAAAAGAGGATGTTTTGAAACATATGCAAGTATAAAACGATTCAAAGAAAAAATCTCAAAAGAATATAATTTAAATACTATTAGTGGTAAAGTAATAAGAGCATTCATATTAGAACATCCTGAAGACATAAAATTACAAAACATGTTAAAAGAATACATAGAAGACTTGAGTATAGGAATATCAAACTTCATAAATATATTTGAACCAGAAGCAATATGTATAGGAGGAAGTTTTGCTGAATATGAAAAAATCTTATACAAACCTTTGAAAGATGAGTTATTACATGGAAACTTGCTATTTAACAAAAGAGATGATATAATAATAAAACATGCAAAATTAGGAAATGATGCAGGAATAATAGGATCAACACTAATTTAATAAAAGGAGACATAAAAGCAAAAATGAAAAGAGTAAGTTTTTACACACTAGGATGTAAAGTAAATCAATATGAAACAAATGGAATGACGCAAAAATTCAAAGAAGCAGGATATGAAATAGTAGATGTAAATGATGATATTTCAGATGTATGTATAGTTAATACATGTACAGTCACAAACATGTCTGACAGAAAATCAAGACAATTATTAAGAAGAGTAAAAGAAAAAAATCATCAAGCAATAATAGTAGCTGTGGGATGTTATGCACAAGTTGCAAAAGAAGAGCTACAGAAAATGGAAGAGATAGACATAGTATTAGGAAATGAAGAAAAAAAAGATATTGTAAATTATATAGAAGAATACTTCAAACAAAATCATAAATTAATAGAAGTTCAAGATATAGCTTCACAAAAAGAATTTTCAGACATGGGGCAAATAACATATACTGAAAAGACTAGAGCAGTAATAAAAGTGCAAGACGGATGTAACCAATTCTGTTCATACTGTATAATTCCATATGCAAGAGGAAGAGTTAGAAGTAGAAAAATAGAAAGTATAATAAAAGAAATAGAACAAATTGCTCAAAAAGGAATAAAAGAAGTTGTAATAACAGGAATTCATATTGCATCATATGGAAAAGATTTTGAAAAAGAAGATGGATTAATAGAATTATTAGAAGAAATAAACAAAGTAGAAGGAATAAAAAGAATAAGACTAGGCTCTTTAGAGCCTAAAATAATAACTGAAGAATTCATGAAAAGATTAATAAAGTTAGAAAAAATATGCCACCATTTCCATCTATCTTTACAAAGTGGATGTGATGAAACACTTAAAAGAATGAACAGAAAATACACAACTCAAGATTTAACAGAAATAATGGAAAGACTAAGAAGATATTACACAGATGTAATGCTTACAACTGACATTATTGTAGGATTTCCAGGAGAAACAGAAAGTGAATTTGAAAAAACATATAAATTTTTAGAAAAAGCCAAATTTTATAAAATGCATGTATTCCAATATTCTCAAAGAAAAGGAACAAGAGCTGCAGTAATGCCAAACCAAGTAGATGGAAATATAAAAGAAAAAAGAAGCAAAGAGCTTATAGAAATGTCAAACAAATATCAAAAAAAATATAACGAAAAATATATTGGAAAAGAAGTAGAGGTACTTTTTGAAGAAAAAGAAGAAATCAACAATGAGATTTATTACAAAGGACATACACAAAATTACATAATGGTAAAATATAAAACAAATGAGGAAAAACTTGAAAATGTACTAAAAAGAGTTACACCTCAAATTGCTGAAACAGAGTTTATTATTGCATAATAAATATTACAAATGTAATAATTTTGTAATACAAATTTAATATAAATGTACTTGATATATTATGAAAAATGTTATATAAATAATATGAATTAATTATACTACAAAGGAGGAATTAATTATGGCAAATATAGAAGAAATTGCAGGAGTATACGGAGGAGTAAAAACAGAAGAAACAGCTAGTAATATAGGTTTCGGAGAACAAAATGCTATTCCTACTACAGAAAATGCAGGAACACAATTACCAGCAAAAAGAGGATTCTGGGATAAAGTTAAAGCAGTTCTATTCTATGAAATAAAAGTTGAATTAACACCTCAACAACAAAAAGTAGAAGATGAAATAAACGAATTCTTACACCAAGAAGTTACTTGGTCAAAAGTAAAAGATTTCCTATTCCAAGAAATAACATTTGGAAAATAAGTGAAAATGAAATAAAAGTAGAGACAGAAAAATATAAATTATTCTGTCTTCTTTTAGTTTATATTTTAGCATATATTTTTGTTTATAAAAAAATTGCAAAAAAGTTGTAAAAAAAATAAAAAATTACAAAAAAACTATTGACAATTAATAAAAAATAGATTATACTTAGACTTGCGTTAGACAGTTAGTCTAAACGCAAAAATATGCTCCCATAGCTCAGTTGGTCAGAGCAACCGGCTCATAACCGGTGGGTCCTAGGTTCAAGTCCTAGTGGGAGCACCATTTTTTTATTATATTGCATAATAAAAAAATTTGGACAGGTGGCCGAGTGGCTAAAGGCGGCAGACTGTATGCTTTGCTTGTAAAAGCAGAAATTGCAGCTCATACAAGAAATTGTATGATGAAAACTAGGCTAATTCGGGGAAGTCTTAACAGGCTATGCTGATGATAATCCCGAGCTAGGAAGAAAATCCGAGTGTAGAGACTTTATACCTGGCATCTGAAAAGATGAAGAGAAAGTCCAGACTACAAACCATAATGGGTAGTGAAAACTATAGTAGTAAGAAATCTGTTCTCATTTGAGTACGATGGTTCGAATCCATCCCTGTCCACCATATTAAAAGCCGTAGAAACATTGAGATATCAATAATTCTACGGTTTTTATAATGTAATTTTAATGCAACTAGATATTTTTAAAGTAAAGTAATATTTTCTTTCCCTCTTTCATCGAAAGAGGTTTCTTTTTTATAAAAATTGAAAAATATAAATACTTGTTTTTATACAAATTTTATGATATAAATAAGGAAAATTTGCAATTTTCGAATGGAGGAGATTATGATTTTTGATACCAATAAAGAAAAAGGAAATGCAGGATTAGGAATTGCTATTGCATATTATAGTGCTAATGGATATATAGTATCTATTCCATTAAATGATACTCAAGACTATGATTTAATTGTTGATAAAAATAATAAATTAAAGAAAGTCCAAGTTAAAGCAACATCTTGTAAAACAAAATATGATAAATACCAAGTTGCGTTAAAAAGTTGCGGAGGAACAAAAGGGAAAACTTATAAAACAATAATAGATACTAATGTAGATGAAGTATTTATTATTACAGATAAAATGGATTTATTTTTATTACCAATAGATAAAATAAAGAATAAGTCAACTATTAATTTATGTGAAAAATATAATGATTATAGAGTAAATATATAATAATATACTATAATTATAAAAAATGTAAAGAAACCATGCCATAGCAAATTTGACAAAAATAAAAAAAAATGTTATAATTCTACTCAGGTTGCCAAAAGGCAAAGAAGAGATTTTATTTTAATGTATTAAAAAAAGAGAGAAAGCAAATAATAAAAGAGCGGAAACTAAATACATATAAAACTTAATTAGGCATGAAAGAGCGGTAGTTCATGTTTATTTAAAGTTTTTTTAGTCGTACATTAATAAAATTAAATAAACAAAAAGAGAGGAGAAAAATATGACAGATGAAAACAAAGTGCTAGAAGAGAGAGAAACAAAAGCACTAGAAAAGAAAGAAAGAGGAGTAGGAAGAAAAAGAAACTATTCAAAAGAAGGAGGAGAAAAGAAAGTAGCAGAAACAACGAAAAAAAGGAGAACTAGAAAAAAAGAAGATAGTATATTCAAAAAGCCAAATATTAAAATAATCCCATTAGGAGGATTACATGAAATAGGAAAAAACATAACAGTATTTGAATATGAAGATGAAATAATAGTTGTTGACTGTGGACTATCATTCCCAGAAGATGATATGCTAGGAGTTGATTTAGTAATTCCTGATATAACATATTTAGTAAAAAATCAAGAAAAAGTAAAAGGATTAGTAATAACTCATGGACATGAAGACCATATAGGAGGAATACCATATTTCCTAAAACAATTAAATGTACCTGTATATGCAACAAGACTTGCAGCAGGGTTAATTAATAATAAATTAGAAGAACATAAAATTCTAAGAAGTACAGAAATGCATATTGTAAATCAAGGAGATACAATAAAGTTAGGAAAACACTTCAAAGTAGAGTTCATAAGAAGTTCTCATAGTATTCCTGATTCTGTAATGTTAGCAATAACAACACCAGCAGGAACAATATTACACACAGGAGATTTTAAAGTAGATTATACTCCAATAGATGGTCAATTAATGGACTTAGGTAGAATTGCAGAACTTGGAAAAAATGGAATATTAGCATTAATGTCAGATAGTACAAATGCAGAAAGAAAAGGATTTACATTATCAGAAAGTTCTGTAGGAGATGTATTAGATAAGTGTTTCCAAAATTGTACTAAAAGAATAGTTGTAGCTACATTTGCTTCAAATGTACATAGAATACAACAAATAGTAAATTCAGCAATTAAATATAATAGAAAAATTGCAGTATGTGGAAGAAGTATGATAAATATTATATCAACTGCAAGAGAACTTGGATATATAAAATGTCCAGATGATATTTTTATAGATATAGATATGATAGGAAGCTATACTGATGAACATTTAGTAATAATAACAACAGGAAGCCAAGGGGAACCAATGTCAGCTTTAACAAGAATGGCGGCAGGAGATCATAGAAAAGTAAAAATTACACCAAATGATTTAATTATAATATCAGCAACACCAATACCAGGAAATGAAAAATATGTTTCAAAAGTAATTGATGATTTAATGCAATTAGGAGCTGAAGTTGTATATAGTGCATTAGCAGATGTTCACGTATCAGGGCATGCTTGCCAAGAGGAACAAAAATTAATTTTAGCATTAACAAAACCAAAATATTTTATACCAGTTCATGGTGAATATAGACAATTAAGAGCACATAGTGAAACAGCACAAGACATGGGAATAAGTAAAGATAATATCTTTATGCTAACAAATGGTAGAGTATTAGAAATAGGAGAAAATGAAGCTAAATTTAATGGCTCAGTACCAAGTGGAAGAATTCTAGTAGATGGATTAGGTGTAGGAGATGTTGGAAATATTGTATTAAGAGATAGACAACATTTGGCACAAGACGGATTAATAATAATAGTATTAACAATGGATTCAAATACAGGTGAAGTAGTTGCAGGTCCTGATGTAATATCAAGAGGATTTGTATATGTAAGAGAATCTGAGAATTTAATGGATGAAGTTAAAAGTGTAGTAAGACATGAAATTTCTAAATGTGAAGAAAGAGGAGTTCGTGATTGGGCAACAATAAAATCTACAGTTAAAGAAAACTTAAGAGATTATATATTTATAAAAACAAAAAGAAACCCAATGATAATACCAATAATAATGGAGGTTTAAAATGGATTATAAAGATTTAGCAGATTTAATCTTTCCAGATGCGAAAGATATATCATATTATGAAGAAAAATATCCTGAAAGGGATTTACCAGAAGGAGCAATTGTAACAAGATTTGCTCCTAGTCCTACAGGATTTGTACATATAGGAGGTCTATACCAAGCATTAGTTGCAAGAACAGTTGCAAATAAAACCAAAGGAGTATTTTTCTTAAGAATAGAGGATACAGACCAAAAAAGAGAAGTTGAAAATGGAGTAACTGGAATTGTAAATTCATTAATTGATTTTGATATGAAACCAGATGAAGGAATGATATCAGATAAAGAAGAAATAGGAAATTATGGACCATATAAACAATCTTTAAGAAGAGAAATTTATCAAGCATATGCAAAATACTTGATTGCACAAGGTAAAGCATACCCTTGTTTTTGTACACCAGAAGATGGTGAAGAATTAAGGAAAAAACAAGAAGCTGCTAAATTAAGACCTGGATATTATGGTGTTTGGGCAAAGTGCAGAAATATATCAGTTGAAGAAGCAATTCAAAAAATAAAAAATGGAGAACAATATATAATAAGATTTAAATCACCAGGAAGAGAAGATAGAAAAATAAAACATAAAGATGTTATAAAAGGAAATGTTGATTTCCCCGAAAATGATTTAGATATAGTAATAATAAAAGCAGATGGATTACCAACATATCATTTTGCACATGCTGTTGATGATCACTTAATGAGAACAACACATGTTATTAGAAGTGATGAATGGTTATCATCAGTTCCACTTCATTTACAATTATTCCACGAATTAGGATTTAAAGCTCCTAAATTTGCACATATTTCACCAATTATGAAGAATGATAATGGTGGAAAACGTAAATTGAGCAAGAGAAAAGACCCTGAAGCAGCGGTAGATTACTATAAAAAAGAGGGAATACCTTCAGAAGCGGTAAAAGAATATTTATTAAATATTGCAAATTCTACTTTTGAAAATTGGAGAAGAGCAAACCCTGATAAAGATATATCTGAATTTGATTTTCAATTAAATAAAATGAGTGTTAGTGGGGCATTGTTTGATATGGTAAAGTTACTTGATATAAGTAAAACAGTAATATCAAAGATGACAGCTCAAGAAGTGTATGAAAGAATTTTAACATGGTCTAAAGATTATGATGAAGAATTAATGAAAATGCTAGAAGATAAAGATTATGCTTTAAAAGTATTAGGAATTGAAAGAGGAAATAAAAAGCCAAGAAAAGATATTTCAAAATGGTCTGATGCTAAAGAAAATATTGAATATATGTATGATGAGAAATTTTTTGCTAAAACACAAGAATATCCATATCAACCAGCAATTTCAGATAAAGAAGATATTTCTAAAATATTAGATTTATATATTGAAAAATATTATGATGTATCTGATGATAAACAAGCTTGGTTTGATAAAATCAAAGCATTATCTGTAGAAATGGGATATGCAGGAGAAGTTAAAGAATTTAAAGCAAATCCAGGTATGTATAAGGCTCATGTTGGAGATGTTAGTACAGTTTTAAGAGTTGCATTAACTTCAAGAACCAATACACCTGATATGTATGAAATTATGCAGGTTCTTGGAAAAGAAAGAATTGCTAAACGTTTTGAAATTGCTAAGGAAAATTTAAAGTAATAAAAAATAAAGGAGGAACTCAATATGGAATACAATGTTGGAGATATAGTTAGAACCAAAAAACAACATCCATGTGGAAGTAAATTATGGGAGATAACTAGAGTTGGTGTTGATTTTAAGTTAAAATGCCAAGGTTGTGGACATATTGTAGTTCTTGAAAGGCCTAAGGCATTAAAGGCAATAACTAAAATAGAAAAAAAATCATAATAGAAAAATAATAAAGAAGGTGTCTATCTATGGCACCTTCTTTTATAAAAACTTAAATATAATTTTCTATTATTTTCCAAACATCTTCACTATAAATTTTTCTTTCTGAAGAAAATGGAAGAGTAGGAATATCACCGATTGGATTTAATTGCTTTTGAATAGCAAGTGTTGCATCTAATACTTTTGTTTTTGCAATTTTATCTGCTTTATTTGCGATTATTACACAAGGCAAGCCACTTCTAATGACATAATCATACATTAAAAAATCATTTGAAGATGGATTATGCCTAATATCAACTAGGAATATTATTAATGAAATTTCTTGTCTATGTTTTAAATAATATTCAATAAAATCTCCAACTTTGGACTGTTCTTGTTTTGACATTTTACTGTAACCATATCCAGGAAGGTCAACAAAGTAAAAATTATTATCAATATTATAAAAGTTTAATTGTCGAGTTTTTCCTGGTTCACTGCTTGTGCGAGCTAGTTTTTTTCTATTAATCATAGTATTTATAAAACTTGATTTTCCAACATTAGATTTACCAACTAAAACAATCTCAGGAAGACCTGATTTTGGATATTGTTTTTCACTAACTGCTGAAATTTCAAATTGAGGATTTTTTACTATCATAAACAAATCTCCTTATTTAAATCATTTTCTAAATATAAATCAATTAAATTACTAATATTTTTTGAATTTCTAGATAATGTGTCAGAAATGGTTCTTAAATCTGCATTTTCTGGATCTCTTATAAGAGGAGTAAGAACAGATATAGAAGAATTACACATATCTTTGAAAATTAATAAGTTTGAATAATTTTGATATAGATTTTCTTTGTCTAATTTACCACTAACTATATAATTGTTTATTATTTCCAAAAGTTCATCTATAAGAGAGCTTGCAACTATATATCTTGAGCCTAAATTGTATTGTATATAAGATGATTTAAAGTTATTAAACAAATTATTACCATTGTTATCAAATGTCTTCATGTAATTATAGACTAATACTTTAGAACTATTAAATACACGACTATCAAATTTATACTCTCTATAAGCACCTATAATTGGATTTTTCGAGCTTTTTATAGGTTGAGGATTCAAAAATAATTCATTGTATTTTTCATAATCTGTATAAAGTACGCTAAAAAAATTATTATCCTGTGTTTTACTTGATGAAAAAATACCATAATCAGAAAAAATCTGAAAAAATTCATCACCATTTTCATCAAATGTACATTCACATAAAAGTAAATATCTATCAGCGCCTAAGTTTTTATACAAAGTCATATTTCCGGAACTAAAACTATAATCTAAAACAAGGGAAGAATTTTCTGTTTCAAATAATTCACTGTCTTGATCATTTCCGAGTGAATAGACATAATCTTTATCAGTAATTAAAAAATCACAATTTTCATTTTCTAAATTCATGTTCAACATCCTTTTTATTTATTATTTTTTTGGAAGAATTTTTTCTGTTCCACCCATATAAGGTCTTAGAACTTCAGGGATAGTGACACTTCCATCTTCATTATAATTATTTTCAAGAACTGCTATTAGACCTCTTGGAGTAGCAACGACAGTATTATTAAGTGTATGTAGAAAATAATTTCCTTTTTCTCCTTTAGCACGAATTCCTAATCTTCTTGCTTGTGCATCTCCTAGAGTAGAACAACTGCAAACTTCAAAATATTTTTGTTGTCTTGGACTCCAAGCTTCAATATCACAAGATTTTACTTTTAAGTCTGCTAAATCACCAGTACAACAATCAAGTTGTCTTACAGGAACATTAAAGTTCCTAAATAATTGAATACTTAAATTTTTCATTTTATCATACCAAGCCATAGAATCTTCTGGTTCGCAAATTACTATCATTTCTTGTTTTTCGAATTGATGAACTCTGTATAGGCCTCTTTCTTCTAGCCCATGTGAACCTATTTCTTTTCTAAAACAAGGAGAATATGAAGTCATGTTAATAGGTAAATCTTCTTTTTTTATTATTTGATCTTTAAATCTTCCTATCATTGAATGCTCAGAAGTACCAATTAGAAATAGATCTTCACCTTCTATTTTATACATCATGGCATCCATTTCTTCAAAACTCATAACTCCAGTTACAACATCACTTCTAATCATAAATGGAGGAATACAATATGTAAATCCATTATTTATCATGTAATCTCTAGCATAGGCAAGCATTGCTTCATGTAAACGAGCAATATCACCAATTAAATAATAGAAACCAACTCCACTTGTTCTACCAGCACTTTCTTTATCTAATCCATTAAATCTTGCAATTATATCTGCATGATGAGGAATTTCATAGTTAGGAATAATAGGGTCTCCAAATCTTTCAACTTCGACATTTTCACTATCATCTTTTCCTACAGGTACTGATGGATCAACTATATTTGGTATCTTCATCATTCTTTCTTTTATTTCTTGAGAATATTTTTCTTCTAAGTCTTCATTTTCAGAAAGAGCATCATTTATTTTTTGAACTTCTTGCCTTATGCTTTCAGCTTCATCTTTTTTTCCAGATTTCATTAACATACCAATTTGTTCACTTAATCTTTTTCTATCTGCTCTTAAATTATCTCCATTTAATTTTGCTTCTCTATTCTTTTTATCTAATTCCAAAACTTCATCAACTAAAATTAATTTGTGGTCTTGAAATTTTTTCTTGATATTTTCTTTTACCATTTCTGGATTTTCTCTAATTAATTTAATATCAATCATAATGATTCTCCTTTCGTATATCCAATGCAAATATTATATAACAAAAAACTTGAAATATCAATATTTTATGGATAATTTTAGCTTTTGCCGCATACAATAGTATCAAATTATGTAAAAGGAGAAAAATATGCAAGAGGAATATTTGTTAGAAAAAATGATAAAGGGAAAAACTGATGAGCAAAAAAAGGAAGAGCTTATAAGAACAATTATAGAGACAAAAGAAAAGCTTAAGAATGCAATTTTGAATTTCGAATTTGCAGAAGATGACTTAATAGATTATTATACGTATCAAATAAAAGCTAATCAAGCTAAACTAGATTATTTAATAAAAACTGCAAAACATAACGGGATAATTGTAACCAGATTTTATAAGAAAAAAGATATGGCGGTTTAGTGATAACCAATGAGGTGATTTAATGAACATAAGTATACTTATATTTATATCATGTATATGCTTAATATTTGTGCTAGGAAAGGTCTTTATAGTGCCTATTAAATGGATTATTAAACTAATAATAAATTCAATTATTGGTGGACTTTTGATATTTTTAATAAATTTTGTGGGGAAGATGTGGGCATTTCACATTGGATTAAATATTTGGACTGCAATAATTGTACGGAATTCTTGGAATTCCTGGAGCAGTATTTTTAGTGATACTTAAATTAATAATATAAAGACAGAGGCTATTGGTAAGCCTCTGTCTTTGAGGAGAGCCCTCAGATTAATCACGAATCCAAACGATTAAACTCGATCAGAGCTTGGATTCTTTTCATAGCTTTATCTGTGATGTACAATACATGTACATCTTTATTGATAAAAGCCTTCCTCAAAAAAAAGTTTTCGAATTCGCTTGGATACTTCAACAATGGAGATATAAAGTATCTGAAATTCAAAAATGTCACTGTCTGACAGTTATCAGTCCGTTCAAGAATTTTGAACGCATCATCCTCAACAGAGATAATAACTGCAGGGTTTGTAGTAACTTGCCTTTTAGTTGAAATAATCTTGAACATATAGTTGTCCTCCTCAAAAAAGAATAAATATTATGTATAGTACATATTATACTCTTAAATTAGCTAAAAGTCAATAACTACACGATTTTATTAAAATTACCATTTGTATAAGAATTTCCTTCAAGCTTTTTACCAGTTTTTACAATGTTAATTATTTTATTAATCTCATTAATATTTTCATCTAAAATATCTATTCGAACAGAAGAAACATTTAAATCTTTATGTTCAATAGAGGTTATTTTACTATTATAAATAGTAGTAACAGTCTCTATATTGTCAGGAATTATTCTAAACAAAAATCCAAGTCTATCTTTTAAATAATATTTATTAGTTGAATTACATAGTTTCTTACAAGTAGGGTAACATTTATTTGATTTTCCAAGCAAGCAATAGTTTGAATTCATGACAGGGGTGATTCCATAAACAATTAATTCACAAACTTTTTTATTAGAAATTTCCATAATATCATCATGATTAAGTTCAGGAGATAGAGTTACTTTAGAAACATTTAATTCATCAATTGTTAAATTATTAAAAACGTTAAAAGTATAATTGCAAATAAATTCATGTGAATGAGCATAATTTTTTAATAATTCAAAATTACTGATATTTGAAATCACAAAGCCTTTTATATTATAGTTAGCTAATATTTTATCAATAAAAGAGTTTATTAAATTTTTATAATTTTTCCTTATAATTGTTGGCATATAAATATATGTTTTAAATCTTGTAGTAAGCAAATTTAATACATTTGAATATTTTGGGTTAGTAAAATATTTAAATGGAATATATATATTATCAATATTGTTTAATTTTGAATAATCATAATTAAGATGTATTAAATTTAATAATACTGATATTTGCTTATTGTGTGCAGAAGAACTATTAAATGAAGGCGAATATTTTATGTTAGAAGTTCTCTTAAAGTTCTGAATAAGCATATTTTCATATTTTTCTAGAATATTTCTACGAAGTTCATTTAGACTTCCTATGCTTGGAATATGCAAGTTTTCATCTAAAGAAATATTAAAATCTTTAAAAGCAAATGGAGTGTTACTAGTTTTAGAAAGTTGAGAAATCAATCTTTCTTTTGTTATAGGAGAATTTATTGCAATTGTAGGATAAATATCTGAAATTATGCTTGCAACTAAATTGCCATCTGTAACTTCAATTGAAATAGGAGAGTCCTTTTTTACATTTAAAATACAACTCAAATTTCTTTTTCGACTTTCTTTGTTCAAAGAATCTAAAGCTGATTGGGATAAGGCTTTGTCAGATATTTTGTAAATTTTATTTCCAATAAAAATTTTGCCTTTCATTCTACCAATTTTTACTTTATCTCCAGGAACAGCTTGTTTTATATTTTTGTTATTTATCATTAATTCAGAAATTGTGTATTTTTCATCTTCAACACTAATTTTATCTCCAATATTTAAAACTTCATTTGTAATAAAAGAAATATAGCCATTTGTTTTATTGAAATTGGTTACTTTACCTAGGTATAGTCCCATATTATTTGGCTTTACAGGATATATAAGCTTCTTATTTGGTTCAGTATTTAAATGTCCATTTGAAAAACCACCACGATTAAAAACTTGAGCTAAATCTTTTTTGTCTTGTTCATCTATAATATAGTTTTTTCCAGAGATGGCAAGGTCTAAATATTTTCTATAAATACGAGTAACAGTAGCAACATATTCAGGAGTTTTCATTCTTCCTTCAATCTTTAAACAATCAATACCGCAATTTACTAATTGAGGCAAATACTCTAAACCACATAAATCTTTTGTACTTAAAAGAAAGCCTTTATCAATAAATGAATCATTTTCAAGTAATTCATATGGAAGTCTGCAAGGTTGAGCACATCTACCACGATTTCCAGATCTGCCTCCAACCATGCTTGAAAATAAGCATTGACCTGAATATGAGATACATAATGCACCATGAACAAAAGCTTCAACTTCAATAGATGTATTTTTGCAAATTTCCTCGATTTCTTTAATATTAAGTTCACGAGAGAGAACAACTCTTGAAAATCCTAGATTTTGTAGTTCAATAGCACCTTCTAAATTATGAACAGTCATCTGAGTACTACCATGTATAGGTAAATCAGGAAAGTTTTTTATTAAATATTTTGCTAAACCTAAATCTTGAACAATAATGGCATCAATTCCAAATTCATATGCTTTTTTTGCAAGATTTATAGCTTCAGCTAATTCATTATTTTTAATTAGAGTGTTTAAAGTAAGATTTGTTTTAACACCACGAACTTTAGCATAATTGATGGCTTTTTCTAATAATTCATCATCAAAATTAGAGGCAAAAGCTCTGGCACTAAACAAACTTGCACCAAAATAAACAGTATCTGCACCATTTTGTACAGCAGCTTTTAAACATTCAAAATCACCAACAGGTGAAAGTAATTCGATCATAATTTAAATCCTTTCGACATTAATATTTAAATTATAACATAAAATGAAAAATAAATCTATTGTAATATAAATGTAATATAAAAATAATTGGCAAAACTTGACTTTAAAAGTAGAAAAATGATATACTTGTATTGAAAAAAATACAACAAAATTGAAACGAAATAAACAAAAGAGGTGTAAGAAAATGAAGAAAAAAGTAGTAATGTTTTTATTACTAATAAGTATATATATAATTTTAACATTTATCTGTGGGAGTAAGGTTTTTGCAATAAACCAAACTACTTCAACAGACATTAATTCAATAGATTCAAATCAATATCCACAAATAAAAGAAATGTTACAAAATCTAAAAAATGAGCATCCAAATTGGAACTTTAAAATATTATATACAGACATAGATTGGAATGATGCAATTGCAAATGAATATGTAGGACATGGAAGTTCTCCAAGAAACTTATCATATAAAAGTTACACAGGAGAATGGAGATGTGGAGTATGTGGAGACAGAGCATATGATAATGGAAGCTGGTATTGTGCTTCTGAAAAAGCAATTGGATATATGATGGATGCTAGAAATTCAGCAAATTATTCAGACATATTTCAATTTATGGAATTGACATATGGTGGATGTAATGAACAGACAATAAGAACAATGGTATCTGGAACATTTTTAAATAATGATTCATACATAAATGCAATTATAAGTGCAGCACAAAAATACAATGTAAATCCATATTACATTGTTGCAAGAATAATTCAAGAACAAGGTAAAAATGGTTCAACATTAAGTAAAGGACAAGGATATAATGGACAATATGTAGGATATTATAATGTGTTTAATATAGGAGCAAATGGAAGAGGTTCAGAAACAATTATATTAAATGGATTAAGAAAAGCAAAAAGCTATGGATGGACATCTATAGAATCATCAATAGATGGAGGAGTTTCAATAATAGCATCAAGTTATATTGCAAAAGGTCAAAATACATTATATTTTCAAAAATTTGATGTGGAAAATTCAGATGGAAATTTATATTGGCATCAATATATGCAAAATTTATTAGCAGCACAATCAGAAGGTAGTACACTAAGAAAAACATTTGAAAGTGTTTCTTCAATAGATGGAGAATATACATTTATAATACCACTATTTAAAAATATGCCAAGTAGTGCATCACCAAGACCAGGAACAAGTGGTTCTGATGTAGTTAGTACAGAACTTGTTAGAGTAAATGTAACAAGTACATTGAAACTAAGAAATGAACCAAAAGGAGCAACAACAGTAGGAAAAGTATATAAAGATGAAATTATTACAAGATTAATTAAAGCAACAAGTAAAGTTGGTGGAACATATTGGGATTATGTAATGAAAGGTGATGGAACTAAAGGATATGCTGCTAGAGAAACATATGATGATGAAAATCCATATAAATTATATTTAGTACCAATTGAAACTGAAAAACCAGATGATAATAATGGGGGAAATACAGAAATTAATACTGAAAAAGTAAAAATGGATACAGTTTCAGGAGAAGCTATTGCTATACCAAACGCAACTGTGAAAGATTTGAAAGAACTTGTTGGAAATGAAATTGTAGTAAAAAATGCTTCAGGAGAATTAGTTACAGATGATAATAAACTTGCTACAGGATATACAATTAATGATACAAATACAGTTATAGTCTTAGGAGATATAAATGGAGATGGAGAAGTTGACACAGGAGATACATTCTTGTTGAAATTAATAGTATTAGGAAAAAAAGAAATTCCAACTGGATGCTTTGGAAGAGCAAGCGACATAAATGGAGATGGAGAAGTTGATACAGGAGATACTTTCTTATTAAAAAAGCAAGTATTAAATATTGGAAATATAACTTTATAGAAGGAGAGAATGTATGAAAAAGAAAATAATTAGTTTTTTATTTGCAATATTTCTTATCTTTGCATTAAAAAATACATGTAGTGCAGCTAGTGCAAGCATTTCTTGCCCTAGTAGTGTAAAAGTAGGAGAAACAGCTACAATAAATGTAACAGGTAGTGCTGTTCAGTGGAAATTATCATTAAAAGTTAATGGAACAGAAATTGCAAGTAGTAATGATGTTGAAAATATTGATGGAAATAAGACAATATCATTTTCTGGAAAATATACACCACAGACTACAGGCACTTTAAATGTAACATTAGAGGGAAATGCAACAGAATATTCTGACGGAACAACAATAAGAAGTTTTGCTTCAAAAACAATAGAAGTAGTAAATGCAGATAGTGGAAACAATAATAATTCTGGAGAAGACTCTAACCAAAACAATGGTGGTTCAACAACAGGAGGAAATACAACAACAAAATCATCAGAAGCAAGATTAAGTAATTTAGGAATCAGACCAAATGATTTCAAAGGATTTAAAAGAAATAAGTATAGTTATGATATAAGTGTGCCAAACGATGTAAGTGAAGTAGAAGTATATGCATCACCAGTTAATAATAAAGCAAAAATATCAGGAACAGGAAAGATAAAATTAAAAGAAGGAAAAAATACTGCAAAAGTCACAGTAACAGCAGAAGATGGAAAAACTAAAAAAACATATACATTAAATATAACAAGAGAAACAGCTAATGAAACACCAAATACAACAACAACTGATTCTGATGCAACATTGAAAAATCTAGGAATAACACCAAAAGAATATGATTTTTCAGGCTTTAAAAAAGATACAATGCAATATTCTGTAGAAGTTCCAAATGATGTTACTAATGTAGAAATATATGCAGAAGCAACAAGTAGTTCAGCTAAAATTACAGGAACAGGAAAAGTTGATTTAAAAGAGGGAGACAATTCATTTAATGTTGAAGTAACTGCTAAAGATGGAACAAAAAAGACATACACAATAGCAATAAAAAGAGCAGTAGCTCAAACTACAGTTGATAATAATCCAGACGAAGAGAAAAATCTAAGACTTTCAAAATTAATAATAAGTAATTTTGACTTAGTACCTAATTTTGACAAAGAAATATATGAATATAAAATAGATGTAGATGAAAATATTTCAAAATTAGATTTAACTGCAGAAGCAAATGAAAAAAATGCAAAAATTGAAATACTAGGAAATGAGAACTTAAAAGAAGGAGAAAATGTTATAACTATAATACTTACAAATGAAGAAACACAAGAAGTTACAACATATCAAATAATTGTAAACAAAAGTACATCACAAGAAATAATAGGAATGGCAAAATGGACAAATCCTTCAACATGGGGATTGAAAGAAAAAGTAATAGTCGCAACTGGAGTAGCTTTAGTTTTGATAATAATAGTTGCAATAGTATTAAAAATTAGATTAGCAAAACAAGATATTGATTATGATGTAGAACTTCCAGGAGGGGAAGAATTGGATAAAGCATTATCAAAACATCAAGAACTTGTAGAAGACACAGAAGAGAATCAAAAGCATGAGATTGTAGAAGAGAATACTAGTTTTGATGATAATCCAGAAACTCCAACATACATAAAATCAACATTCAAGGATGATATTTTCCCAGAGAAAAAGGTAGATACTAATAAAGAAATATACATAGATGATTCAATACCAAATGATTATACAGAACAATATACAAGTAATAGAAAAAAAGGAAAACATTCTTTATAAAATTAAGCTCCAAGCAAAAACTTGGAGCTTAATACTTGAAATTTATAAATAAATTTAGTATTATAATTATATGCCACTATAGCTCAGTTGGTAGAGCGACGGATTCGTAACCCGTAGGCCAGCAGTTCGATTCTGCTTGGTGGCACCATTTTATAACAACTTATGAACTTAAAAGTTTGCAGGTTGTTTTTTTATATATAAAATTAAAATGTTTTATTTCTAGAAAGGATGGAATTTTTTTATGTTGGAATTTAAAGTATTACAATAAATAGAGCTAAATAATGAATACTAGAAATTATTAAAGAATATGCTCTTACTATATTTGAATATAAAGTAAATGAAATAAGTAGTAAAAACTTTTAAATCAAAGAACATAATCAAAAGTATAATCTCAAAGAAATTAAGCAAATTCTCATAAAATTAAAAATTTAGAGTCAAAAAATGCATTTTATAGAAACAATATGAAAATATAAAATTTTTTCAAAAAACTTTGTAATTTCATCATACAAACTCAAAAGTAAGAAGGATAATTTTTTACCTAAAGCAGGGGGAAAAAACCTACTTTTTTGAGCAAACATATAGAGGTAATTTTATGAGATGCGGAATTTATAAAAGATTAGTAAATTTATATTTGAGTTCTAACTTAAATGTTGAGACAATGAACCATAAAAATATATTATAAAAAATTGAAAACTTAAATAATAAAAAACAGCAAATAGATCCAATAGAAATAAAGCAAGATAAAAACTACAGTATAGAGATAACAAATATTAAATTTACATAAGAATTTAAATATAAGATTGACATAATTTGATTAAAACGTTATAATAATGTAGTAAACATTAAGTAAGAGGCAAAAGGCTTATATGTAGGTGATTATTAATCAAATGTAAAAGGAGGAAATTATGATTAACTTTAATGAGTATAAAGAAGCATTGGAGTATATTAAACGGTATTTTCTTTATGACTTAAAAGAACTTGAAATTGTTTCAGCGCAAATTTTTGGTTCTACTACTTATGATGGAGTCTTTGTTAGGAAAATTTCTGATATTGATATATGTATTTTTACACCCAAAATGTATACTATGGATTATCGGGATATTGTTCAGCTTATTATCAACAATACTAAAGGAGATTTTATAGATAAAAAGCCTTCAATTGTAGTTGATTATATAGCTGATCGGATTGAGTTTTACATCAATCATCCACAAATTGCAATAGATGTAACAGTTATGGCTCCAGAATTACCTAATAGCAATAATATGGAAGAAACTGTAGCTCATGATTCTGTTGATATGTTTTTAGGTGCTTTTTATCAATATGGTATTCCATTAATAGGTGAAGTACCAAAAAAAAAATTAGTAGAGGAAACTTTTTTTCCGTTCTATAGTGAAGAGTTAAGGAAAAAACGTTTAGATATGCTTATTCCAAGGATAGAAAAATATAACAAGAGAATAGAAATTTTGATTGAACAAAAAAATTATGATATATTAGATCATATTTATAAATCAAGACTATATTTTCTTAAGTGGCTGTTTATTTATAAAAGAAAGTATCCTGTAAACTTACACAAGCATTTAGATTACCAATTATCAACAATTTTATGCCTCCCCAAAAAAGAAAGAGAAAAACTCTTATTTATCGGAGAAGGTAACTTATTTAAATTAGCCTCTGATTATTTACAGGTTGTAAATAGTTATTTAAATGAGTATTGGAAAATATAAGCTCTATCAAAGTGTAGAATTAATTATTTATTTCTACACTTTGGTAATTATAAAAAATAAAAAGGAATTGTTAAATATGAATTATGATATTCTGTATCCAGATTATAATAGAAGTATATTATCTATAAGTTCTTCATTATTAAATAAATTTAACATCAGTTCAAATTATCCTACACTAAAAGAATTAGATATATATTTAAAAAAAGATTATAAAAATATTATATTTTTAATTTTAGATTGTCTAGGTACAAAAATTTTAAATAATAATTTGAGCAAAGATAGTATATTAAAAGAAAATTTTAAAACAAATGTTACTACAGTATTTCCAAGTACAACAGTAGCAGCTACAACAGCTTTTCATTCTGGAATTTCACCTGTGGAAAATGGTTGGATAGGCTGGATGCCCTATTTTACAGAATATAATGATATTATAGAAATTTTTACCTCTAAGCAGTTTTATACAGGTAAAAAATTAGAAATATTAGATATTGGAAAAAGTATTTTAAATTATGAAACAATATATTCAAAGATAATTAATAAAAATCCACATATAATTTATAATAAAATATTTCCAAGTTTCATACCAGAAGGAGCAAAGTCTATAGAAGAACTTTGTGAAAAAATATATGATAGCTGTAATAATCAAAACAAGTGTAATTTAATATCTTCATATTGGAATGAACCAGATCATACTATACATCATACTGGTACATATTCAAATGAAACAAAAGTAGTATTAGAAAATATAGATAGAAATATAAGGCAATTAGTTAATAAATTGGATAATTCTCTAATTATTATTTCGGCAGATCATGGTGCTGTAGACGTAGAAGAAATTTATATAAATGAGTACGAAGAACTTGTAAATTGTTTAAAAATGCCACCATCTATAGAAACGAGATTTGTAACATTTTTTGTAAAAAAAGATAAAAAACAATTTTTTAAAATAAAATTTAACGAAATATTTGGAAACGATTTTATATTTTTGGAAAAAGATGAATTTTTATCATCAAATTTATTAGGAAAAGGAAAAAAACATTATAAAATAAATGAGTATTTTGGAGATTTTATAGCTATTAGTAAATCTAATAAAACTATTAGATTTACAATGGATGGTAATAAATTTGAAAGGTTAATTGCAGATCATGGAGGATTAACAAAAGATGAAATGGAAGTACCAGTTATAATAATAGATAAGGAGAAAAATAAATGAGTATTAATTTAAAAGAATATTTTGGAGATTATAAACAAAATAATGTAAATATATTAAATCAATACATATCTATGTTGGATAGTAAAGTAGGTAAGTATTATAATTTCGGAAAACCTTTTTTTAAAGGAGAACATAAATTAAGTTATAAAGAATATTTAAAAAAATGTAAATTAAATTATAATCCATTAACAGCAGAGGAAACTTTTGAATATATATCACCGCTATATCAAAACTTACCAAATTGGAATAACCCTGGAACCATGATAAATGTGATTCCACCAGTAAACTTAATTTCAATGGCAAGTATGAGCTTTACAGAACTATTTAACCCTAATTTTGCACAAGATACTTACTCTGGATTATTGATTACATCTGAATTAGAGGTTGTAAAATATATATCGGATTTACTAAATTGGAATTGGGAAAAGAGTTTTGGAGTATTTACTTTTGGAGGAAAAGGAACAAACCTTTATGCAACTAAAATAGCATTAACAAAAGCCTGCTTGGAAACACAAGATTACGGTTGTGAACGAAACAAATATTTTATGATAACAAGTCAAAATGCTCATCCTTGTCACTATGAAGTTTGTAATTGGTTAGGAATTGGAAAAGATAATTGTATTGAGGCTAAATGTAATACAGACGGAAGAATAAATTTAGAAGAAACAGAAAAAATAATATGTGAGAATATTGAAAGTGGAAGAATATTTTTAGGATTTAATTTAAATGGTGGAAGTACAAATGAGCTTATCATTGATCCGATAAAAGAAATTTCAGAAATTAATCAAAAAATAGTAAACAAATATAAATTAAACTATATTCCACATATTCATGTTGATTCAGTATTGGGATGGATATATTTATTCTTCAACAAATATGATTATAATAATAATTACCTTGATATCCCCAAAGAGCATTTGAAAAAAATATTATCTTTAAATAAAAAAGTACAAGAATTTAAATATGCAGATTCTTTAGGTGTAGATTTTCACAAAACAGGATTTTGTCCATATGTATCAAGTCTATTTATTGTTAAAAATAGGAAAGATTTCTACAACCTTAATCCGGGTAAAGAAGTTTCCTTAGAAGATTTACATTATGGGAATTATAATCCATTTGAAACAACATTAGAATTAACACGACCTTCTAGTGGACCAATAACAGCGCTAACAACATTAAAATCATTAGGAATAAGAGGTTTTCAAGAAATCATATCAAATATGTTTGTATCTACAGAAAAATTCAGAAAGATACTTTCAAAAAATGATAATATTTGTATACTAAATGAAGATACTGAGTGGTTAACAACATTATTTATATTAAAACCTGAAGAATACAAAAAAATAAAATTAGATGAAATTTTGAAATTAGAAGAACATGAAATAAAAAAAATAAGGGAATATAATATAAATTTTGCAAAATACATATTGGAAAAAGGAAAAAATGGAGAAATTTCATTTACATTTACTTCTTCAAGAAGTTATAAAATTCCAAATACTGATATAAAATTAGGAACATTAAAAGTGTATCCAATGTCTGTATTTTTAAATGACAATGAAGTTAGATGTTTATCGGAAGAAATATTTAATAGTATAGAAGATTATAAGAAAAATTTAATAAATATGGATTATACTAAGCTATCATCTATATCCGATAATATGGTATATAGAAATAGTAAATAAAAGGAGAAAATTATGAAACTTGTAATTATATTTGGTCCACATGCTGTAGGTAAAATGACAGTTGGACAAGAATTAGAAAAAATAACAGATTTAAAATTATTTCATAATCATATGACAATAGACATTGTTGCAGATTTATTTGAAAATATGCCACAAGAAAGACAAAGGTTGACAGAATTATTTAGAAATGAAATATTTCAATCTTTTTCAAAAAGTGATGAATATGGAATGATTTTCACATGTATGTGGGCATTAGAAAAAAAAGATGATTGGGAATATATAAATAACTTGGAGACCATGTTTAAAAGTAACGGAGCAGATGTTTATTATGTTGAGTTAGAAGCTGATTATGATATAAGACTTCAAAGAAATACCACAGAAAATAGACTTTTAAATAAACCTTCAAAAAGAAATATAGAAAAATCTGAAAACTTATTTAGAGATATAGAAGCAAGACACAGATTAAATTCTTATCCAAATGAAATTCAGAAAGAAAATTATATAAAAATAAATAATACATATATAGATCCCCAAAGTGTAGCTAGGTCAATAAAAGAAAGATTTAGATTACAAAGTAAAAATAAAAAGATACAAGAAGATGATTTTGAAAGATAATAGTAAAATTTACAAAATATATTTTATAATAATTTTAGAAAGAAAATAAGAGAGTTCGTAACCCGTAGGCCAGCAGTTCGATTCTGCTTGGTGGCACCAATATGAAGAGTTATAAGGTTTCAATCTGTCACTTTATACTAAAAATAAAATGCTTTTTTTAAAAAAGCATTTTATTTTTTTAATCTAATTAATATTGCTATACCTAATAAAATAAGTAAAACTCCTACTACAATAAGACAAATATTCAAAACATTTGTTAAAGTCAAATCAAAATCAGAAGTAGTTACTGTACTAGTAAGAGTAGTTGAAGAAGAACTTCCTGAATTGCTTCCAGAACTACTAGTATTTGTATTACTTGCTGAATTAGAGTCATTTGAATTATTATTAGAAGTATTTGATGTATTATTAGAACCAGAATCTGTAAGATTCATATCAACTGCTGCCAAAACATGAGAACAGCTAGATATTAAAAGTAAAACTAGTGCTAATATACAAAAAAATTTAAAAAATTTTGGCATTTGTAAAACCTCCCATAGTTATCTCTAAAATCATAATCTTTAATAATAATAACAGAATTGAAAAAAAATGTCAATTAAAACGAAAAATATAATGTGAAAATATTGTGAATTAAACGAAAAAATGATAATAAATATGCTATAATAATCAAAATAAAGTTGGAGGGAAAAATATGTCATATATAGAATTCAAGAATGTATATAAAAAATATCAAATGGGAGAAGTAACAATAAATGCACTAGAAAATACTAATTTTAACATTGATAAAGGAGAACTTGTAGTAATAGTAGGACCATCAGGGGCTGGAAAAACTACGACTTTAAATATATTAGGTGGAATGGATGCAGCAACATCAGGAGAAGTTATAGTTGATGGAAAAAATGTAACAAATCTAAAAAATAAAGCTCTTATAAAATATAGAAGAGAGGATATTGGGTTTGTATTTCAATTTTATAATTTAGTACAAAACCTAACGGCAAAAGAAAATGTAGAACTTGCAATACAAATATGTAATAATGCATTAAATCCAGTAGAAGTGTTAGAAAAAGTAGGATTAAAAGATAGAATGGATAATTTTCCATCTCAATTGTCAGGAGGAGAACAACAAAGAGTTGCAATAGCAAGAGCTATAGCTAAAAATCCTAAACTATTGTTATGTGATGAACCAACAGGAGCGTTAGACTATAAAACAGGAAAACAAATTTTAAAATTATTACAAGATACTGCAAGAAAAGAGAAAATGACAGTATTAATAATTACTCATAACACTGCAATTGCACCAATGGCAGATAAAGTAATTCATTTTAAAAATGGAACAGCTGAAAGTATAGAAATAAACAATAATCCTATGTCAATAGATGACATAGAATGGTAAAAGGGGTAGTATATGAAAAAGTCATTAATGAAAAATAATATAAAAACAATAAGTAAAACAAGAAGACGTTTCATATCAATCTTGGTAATGGCATTTTTAGGAGTAGGCTTTTATTCTGGGTTAGTATCAAGTAGTCCTGATATGCTAGACAGTCTAGACAAATATGTAGATAAAAACAATATGTATGATATTAATATAATATCAACATTAGGATTAAAAAATGATGATATAGAGGTATTACAAAAAATAGATGGAGTAGAAGGAGTTTTTGGAATACACTCAAAAGATACCTTTGTTGAATTTAATGAAAAGGAAAATATTTGTAAAGTTATAGAATATAGTGATAAAATAAATACTCCAGAAATAATTGCAGGAAGAGACATCGAAAATGATAATGAATGTCTGTTAGATGCAAGATACTCTTATGCTGAAAGTACTGAAAATTATATAGGCAAAAAAATAATTATTAAAGATGATACAGATGAATTTTCACAAAAAGAGTTAGAAGTAGTTGGAATAGTAGAATCTCCAATATATATATCAACAGAAAGAGGAAGTACAACATTAGGAAATGGAAGCATTAATTTTTATATATATTCAGGAAATATAATAAATCAAGATTATTATTCTGAAATAGGTGTAAAAGTAGCAAATGCAGAAAAAGAGGTTACTAATAGTGATAAATATCTAGAACTAGTAGAATCAGTTAAAACTAAAATTGAAGGAATAAAAGAAGAAAGACAACAAGCAAGATATGATGAATTAGTAAATGAAGCAAATTCAAAAATTGATGATGCACAAAAAGAATATGATGACAAAAAGGCTGAAGCTGACAGAGAATTGCAAGACGCAGAAAACAAAATAAATAAAGCTAAAGCAGATATAAGAAATAGTGAAGAAAAATTAGATAATTCAGAAAAAGAGTTAGACAATCAGGAAAAAGTGCTTGAGGCAAATAGTCAAATACCAAATATTCAAGCAATGAAACAACAAATTACAAATGCGAGAAAAGAAATAGAAGATGGAAGAAAAAAGATTCAAACAGCAAAACAAGAATTATCTAAAAATGAGCAAGAATTTAATACTAAAAAAGCAGAAGCACAACAGAAATTAGATGAAGCACAACAAGAAATAGATGATGCTAGAAAAGAAGTTGAAAAAATAGAAAAAGCAAAATGGTACATACAAGATAGATTAGATAATGTTGGATATACAAATATATTTGATGCAATAAAGACAATGGAAAATATATCAAAAATGTTCCCAGTAATATTTTATTTAGTAGCTGTATTGATAAGTTTAACATCAATGACAAGAATGATAGAAGAAGAAAGAGGAGAAATAGGAACATTAAAAGCATTAGGATATAATAATCTTCAAATAATATCAAAATATATATTATATGCATTTCTAGCTTGTGTAATAGGTGGAATATTAGGAATGTCCCTTTGCTTCTATTTATTACCTAGTATAGTATGGACATTATATTCAATGATTTATAAAATTCCAAAGTTTTATATGACTTATAGGTTAGGAATAGGAGTTGCAGGAATTTTAATAGCATTTATTTGTATAGGAGGGGCAACAATATTTGTAGCATTTAAGGAATTAAAACAAACACCATCTGTTTTAATGAGACCTAAGCCACCTAAAAATGGAAAAAGAATTTTTATGGAAAGAATAACTTTCATATGGAAAAGATTAAACTTTTCAAAAAAAGTTACAATAAGAAATATTTTTAGATACAAAAAAAGAGCGATAATAACGATAATAGGAATTGCAGGATGTACAGGACTTATGCTTGCGGGCTTTGGAATAAGAGATTCTGTTGTAGACATACCTAATTTACAATTCAAAGAAAATTTTAAATATGAAATATCAATAGCTCTAAGTAAATCTGATAATATAAAACAAATTGAAGAATATTTAAATTCTCAAGAAAAGATAGAAAACTATGAAGAATTTACGGCTTCTAGTAGTAAGGCAATACATGAAAAGAAAACATTTGATATAAATATTTTTGTACCAAATGATAAAGAATCTATAAGCAATATAGTCAATTTAAAAGATTATGAAACAGGAGAAAAACTTGAAATAACAGATGATGGTGTAATAATAACAGATAAAGTTGCAATAACTTTTGGACTAAAAGTAGGAGATACAATTACAATAATAGATGGAGATGATGTTGAACATACATTATTGATTAGTGGAATAACAAAAAATTATGTAGGACATTACATGTATATGTCAAAAGAGTTTTTTGAGAAAAACTTAGATAAATATGATACAAATATGATTTTAATTAATTCAAAAGATATGACAGATGATGAACAAAATCAAATATCTGAACAAATATTAAATATTGATGGTGTTGCTTCAGTAACAAATATGTCTAGCATGATAAAATCTGTAAGTGATATGTTAAACACAATGAATTATGTTGTAGTTGTGTTAATTGTTACATCTGCGATGTTAGCATTTGTAGTACTATACAATTTAGCAAATATCAATATTGGAGAAAGACAAAGAGAAATTGCAACATTAAAAGTTTTGGGATTTTATGATAAAGAGGTTGATAATTATATAAACAAAGAAAATATAATATTTACGATTTTAGGAGTTGGATTAGGATTATTATTTGGAGTAGGACTAACAAATGGAATTATAGCAAGTATAGAAATAGATACATTAAGATTTAGTAAAAATATACTGCCAACAAGCTATATATGGGCAGCTGTTATAACAATAACGTTTTCTATTATAGTAAATAATATAATACATTTTATTTTAAAGAAAATAGATATGATAGAAAGTTTAAAAAGTGTAGAATAAAACATTGCCAAAATGAATAATATGTTATATAATAGCTCAAAATCCTGAGAATATAATTATATTCTCAGTTGCCTTTATTTGAAAAGAGGTAGTATTATGAAAAAATTTTTACAAAATTACAAATCAACAATTATTCTTTTAGTTGCTATAATTGTTGGTGCAATTGCGGGATTAATTTTCCAGGAAAAAGCAACTATCGTAAGTCCTTTAGGAGATTTATTTTTAAATCTTTTACTAGTTATTATAGTTCCACTCGTATTTTTAACAATAACAACTTCAATATCTAAAATGAAATCACCAAAAAGATTGGGCAAAATCATATTTACAATAATAGCTGTTTTTATAATAACATCAGTAATAGCTGTGTTTATAGGCTTTTTAAGTACATATTTTATTAAATTAGTCAATCCATCTGATGGAGAACAAATAAAAACATCACTTTCAGATGAAACAGAAGAAGTTGAAGAAGATGAAATGACGATATTAGAAAGAACAGTAAATTTAATATCTGTAAATGATTTTCAAAAAATAATATCAAAAGATAATATAATCGCTCTATTAGTATTTTCTGTACTAGTTGGTCTAGCAATAAATATGACAGGAGAAAAAGCCAAACCAGTTATTGAATTTCTAGAAGCGGCAAATGAAGTTGTAAATAATCTAGTAAAGATTATAATGTATTACGCTCCGATAGGATTAGGATGCTACTTTGCAGCATTAGTTGGAAACTTTGGAGAAATGATAGTAGTAGGATATTTAAAGACTTTTGTAATATATACATTAGTAGCAATAGGTTTTTACATAATAATGTATAGTATATATGCACTAATTGGTGGAGGAAAAAAAGGATTACAACTATTTTGGAAAAATGTTTTACCTTCAACAGCAACGGCATTAGGAACATGTTCAAGTGCAGCATCTATACCAATAAATATAGAATGTAGCAAAAAAATAGGAGTACCTGATGATATTGCAGAAACAACAATACCACTTGGAACAAGCTTTCACAAAGATGGTTCAATCATTGGATCAGTATTTAAAATAATGTTTCTTGTATGTTTATTTGGAACAAGTATAGGAACAGTAGGAGGAGCACTTCAAATAATAGGAATTGCTCTAGTTGCGACATTATTAATAGCAGGAGTTCCAATTGGTGGTGGAACAATTTCAGAAATGTTAATAATATCAATGTTAGGATATCCTGTAGCAGCACTCCCAATACTTACGATTATAGCAACAATTATAGATGCTCCAGCTACAATGCTTAATGTAGTAGGAGATATGGCATCATCAATGATGGTAGCAAGGATTGTTGATGGAAAAGAATGGATAAACAAAAAATAATAAATAATATATAAAGGACTTAGAGTAGCTAGAAAACTAGCTACTTTTTTTGGAAAAATATTGTCTAAATTTGTTTGTTCTGATATAATGCAATCAGAATATAAATTAGTGGGAGGGCTAAAAAATGGCATGTGAAAAACGAGATGAATTTCTAGAAAAAATAAAAGAAGAATATAAACCGATAAAAGATAATCTAATTCAAATATTAAATGAGGTACAGGAACATTATGGTTATATACCAATGTATGTACAAGAATTTTTATCAGAATTTTTGAGAATTCCAATGGCAGAAATTTATGGAGTAATAACATTTTATTCAAGATTTACTTTAAAACCAAAGGGAAAATATAATATATCTGTATGTCTTGGAACAGCATGCTTTGTAAAAGGTTCACAAAAAATAATGGATAGATTATTAGAAAGGTTAAAAATAAAACCAGGAGAAACGACTCCAGATGGTAAATTTTCAATAGAAGAAACAAGATGTGTAGGTGCTTGTGGATTAGCACCAGTATTTACAGTAAATGGTGAAGTATATGGAAAAGCAACAGTACAAAAACTTGATGAAGTATTAGATGAATTAAGAGCAAAGGAGGATTAATTATGGAAAAACACATTTTAGTATGTCATGGAACTGGATGTACATCTTCAAAATCTCCACAAATATTAGAAAACTTCAATAAAATACTAAAAGAAAAAAATATTCCAGATGTTAGAGTAATAATGACAGGATGTTTTGGGTTATGTGCAAAAGGACCAATAGTAATAATAAGACCAGATGAAACTTTTTATTCAAATGTGTCTCCAAACGATTGTGAAGAAATTGTACAAAAACATATAATAGAAGGCAAAAAAGTAGAAAGATTATTATGCAAAGATATAGACGGAAAAATTGTTAATAGTCTAGATGAACTGAATTTTTATAAAAAACAAAAAAGAATAGTATTAAAAAATTGTGGAATGATTAATCCCGAAGATATAGAAGAATACATAGCTGTTGATGGATATAAGGCATTAGAAAAAGTACTAAAAGAAATGACTCAAGAAGAAGTAATAGATATAATAAAAAAGTCAGGTCTAAGAGGTAGAGGCGGAGCAGGATTCCCAACAGGTAAGAAATGGGAACTAACCAAAAGTTATAAATCAGAACAAAAATATGTTGTATGTAATGCTGATGAAGGAGATCCAGGAGCGTTTATGGATAGAAGCATATTAGAAGGAGATCCGCATTCTGTATTAGAAGCAATGATAATTGCAGGATATGCAATAGGTGCAAATAAAGGATACATATATGTAAGAGCAGAATATCCAATTGCAGTCAAAAGATTTCAAAAGGCAATAGAACAAGCAAAAGAACATGGATTGCTTGGAGAAAATATATTTGGTACTAATTTTGAATTTGATGTTGAAATAAGATTAGGTGCAGGAGCATTTGTATGTGGAGAAGAAACAGCACTACTTGAATCAATAGAAGGAAAAAGAGGCCAACCAAGAGTAAAACCACCATATCCTGCAGAATCAGGCTTATGGGGAAAGCCAACTTTAATAAATAATGTTGAAACATTTGCAAATGTAACAAGAATAATTTTAAATGGAGTTGAATGGTTTACATCAATAGGAACTGAAAATTCAAAAGGAACAAAAGTATTTGCATTAGGAGGAAATGTTAATAATGTAGGACTTGTTGAAGTACCAATGGGAACTACATTAAGAGAAATTGTATTCGATATAGGTGGAGGAATTCCAAAAGGAAGAAAATTTAAAGCGGCTCAAACAGGAGGTCCATCAGGAGGATGTATACCTGCAGAACATCTTGATACACCAATTGATTATGAATCACTAAAAGAAATTGGTTCAATGATGGGCTCAGGAGGACTAATAGTAATGGATGATACAAAATGCATGGTTTGCCTAGCAAAATTTTATTTAGAATTTACTGTTAGTGAGAGCTGCGGAAAATGTACACCTTGTAGAATAGGTACCAAAAGAATGCTTGAACTACTTGAAAAATTATGCTCAGGAGAGGGTGATGAATATGATATTTATAAACTAGAAAGATTAGCTGTAAATATCCAAAAGGCAAGTATTTGCGGACTTGGACAAAGTGCACCAAACCCTGTAATAAGTACATTAAAATATTTTAGAGAAGAATTTAGACAACATGCAATAGAAAAAGAATGTAGAACATTAGAATGTAAAGCACTTTCAAAAATAATGATAGATCCAGAAAAATGCAAAGGATGTGGATTATGCCAAAAACATTGTCCTGTTAAAGCAATAAGTGGAGAAAGAAGAGAAAAGAGAGTAATAAATCAAGATAAATGTATTAAATGTGGAACATGTTTAACTAATTGCCCATTTCATGCAATAGGAAATTAGAAAAAGGAGTGATAAAATGGTTTCATTAACAATAGATAATCAAAAAATTCAAGTAAAAGAAGGAACGACAATATTAGAGGCTGCAAAACAAGCGGGAATAGACATACCTACACTATGTTTTCTAAAAGATATAAATGAAGTTGGAGATTGTAGAATGTGCATAGTAGAAGTCGAAGGAAGAAAAGGTTTTGCTACATCATGTATACAAAAAGTTGAAGAAGGAATGATAGTTCACACGCATACACCCAATGTGTTAGAAGCAAGACATGTTATATTAGACTTAATAATATCAAACCATGCAAAAGACTGCCTTACATGTACTCGTTCAGGCAATTGCGAATTGCAAACACTTGCAGTTAAATTTAATGTTTTAAATGTAGAATTTCCAGGAGAAATGGCAAAACATAAAATTGATGATTTATCACCATCAATAGTTAGAGACTTTAATAAATGTATTCTTTGTAGAAGGTGTGTTGCAGCATGCAAAAACGTTCAAGGAATAGGTGCAATTGATTGTATAAATAGAGGATTTGAATCATGTATATCAACAGTAGGAGATAAAAGCTTAAATGATGTAAACTGCACTAATTGTGGTCAATGTATACAAGCTTGCCCAACAGGAGCATTACATGAAAAAGAAACGATAAAAGATGTATGGGTCAAATTAAAAGATCCAGATACATATGTGATTGCACAAACAGCACCAGCTGTAAGAGTTGCACTTGGAGAAGAATTTGGTATGCCAATAGGAACAAATGTAACAGGAAAAATGGTGACATCATTAAAAAGACTTGGATTTGATAAAGTATTTGATACTAATACAGGTGCAGATTTAACAATAATGGAAGAAGCTCATGAATTTATAGAAAGATTTAAATCAAATGAAAACTTACCAATGATAACATCATGTTCACCTGGATGGATAAAATATATAGAAATGAATTATCCAGAATTATTACCACATCTTTCAACATGTAAATCTCCTCATGAGATGTTTGGAGCGATACTAAAAACATATTATTCTAAAAAAATGGGAATAGATGCAAATAAAATTTATGTAGTATCTATAATGCCATGTATTGCAAAAAAATTTGAAAGCAAAAGACCAGAAATGAAAAATGAAGAACTATGGAATGTAGATAATGTAATAACGACAAGAGAACTTTCAAGAATGATAAAACAAGCTAATATAGAATTTGAAAATTTAGAAGAAAGTCAATTTGATGATCCGATGGGAGAAGCAACTGGAGCTGGAGCGATATTTGGAACAACTGGAGGAGTAATGGAAGCAGCATTAAGAACGGCACAAGACACATTAACTGGAAAAGATTTGCCGCAAATAGATTTTGAAGAAGTCCGTGGAGGAGAAGGAATAAAAAAGGCAATAGTAAATATTGGAGGAAAAGACATAAAAGTTGTTGCGGCAAGTGGATTGAAGAATGCTCAAATAATATTGGAAGAAATAAAATCAGGAAAAGCAGACTATCAATTTGTGGAAATTATGGCATGTCCAGGAGGCTGTATAATGGGTGGTGGTCAACCAATAAAAAGTTCTAAAATAAGAAGAGAAATTGATGTAAGAGCATTAAGAGCAAATGCATTGTACAAAATAGATGAAAAAAGCACAATAAGAAAATCCCATGAAAATCCAGTAATAAAAAAATTATATGAAGAATTTTTGGGAGAACCAGGAAGCAATATTGCACATAAATTATTACATACACAATATCATGAAAGAAAAAAATATAATTTAGAATAATAAAAGAACAGACTGTTGAGTCTGTTCTTTTAACATGTTATTTCTGCTGAGACCTATGATAACATAAGACTCTAATAACAGGTTTTCCTCCATCTAAAATCAGCAAAGATAATTCACGAGGCTGATCAATGGGGATGCACCTTAATGTAAGGTGTTCGCAAAGAAAACGTATGTGAAAAACACCGTTTTCATCGCAAGATCTTTTTGCTGCTTCTATCCAATCTGGTCGTTCATAGAGAAGCCGCTGAAATTGTCGAGAATATTGAGGAACTTGTTTTAGTTCTTCAACAAACTCTTCTTTTGTAATGCAATCATTATCAATGAGTGACGTAATGTGAGTCAAAAAATTATTTAACTCGTATTTCATATTCAACATCCCTCCCAACAGAGTTTTTAGTAAACACATTATAGCACAAAAATAGCCTAAAATAAATAAGTATTGTTAAAAAAGTGAAAATATGTTAAAATAGCAAATAAATGCAAAAAAAGAGGTAGAAAATGTTAGAAAAAATAAATAAATCACAGGACTTAAAAAAACTAACAATAGAAGAAAAAAAGAAACTTGCAAAAGATATAAGAGAATATATACTAAAAGTTGTATCAGAAAATGGAGGACATCTAGCATCAAATTTAGGTATAGTAGAATTAACAATTGCACTACATTCTGTATTTGATGTAAAAAAAGATAGAATAATATGGGATGTAGGACATCAAAGTTATGTGCATAAAATATTAACAGGAAGAAAAGAACAATTAAAAACAATAAGAAAATTAGATGGAATAGCGGGATTTCCAAAAACAAATGAATCTGAAACAGATTGTTTTAATACAGGCCATAGTAGTACATCAATATCAGCAGCATTAGGGATGGCAAGAGCAAGAGATTTACAAGGAAAAGATAATGATGTAATTGCAGTAATAGGTGATGGTGCATTAACAGGAGGAATGGCTCTAGAAGCTCTAAATGATGCAGGATTTAGTAAATGCAAGATGACAGTTATATTAAATGATAATGAAATGAGCATTTCTCCTAATATAGGAGGATTGAATAAGTTTTTAGGTAAATTGAGAACCAAAAAGTTATATACAACAACTAACAAAATCATAAAAGAGAGAGTAAATAAGATTCCTTTAATAGGAAAGAATACTGTAAAAATAGTACAAAAAATAAAAAGAACAATAAAACAATTTATAATACCGAAAATGTTCTTTGAAGACATAGGCTTTACATATTTAGGTCCAGTAAATGGGCATAATATAGAAGAATTAGAAAGCATATTAGAAACAAGTAAAAATGTAAAAGGACCAGTATTAATACATGTATTAACTAAAAAAGGAAAAGGCTATGAAATAGCAGAAAAAAATCCAGATAAATTCCATGCAACAGGACCATTTAAAATAGAAACAGGAGAAAGTAAAAAAGCTCAAGGATTAGACTATTCAAAAGTATTTGGAAATAAAATTGTGGAACTAGCAAAAAATAATAAAAAAATAGTCGCAATAACAGCTGCGATGAAAGATGGAACAGGCCTTACTAGATTTAGTCAGGAATTTCCAAATAGATTTTTCGATGTTGGAATAGCAGAACAGCATGCTATAACCCTAGCTGCAGGTATGGCAAAAGAAGGAATAATACCAATTGTTCCAATATATTCATCATTTTATCAAAGAGCATATGATCAAGTTATACATGATGTAGCAATGCAAAATTTGCCAGTAATAATGTGTGTAGACAGAGCTGGAATTGTTGGAGCAGATGGAGAAACACATCAAGGACTACTAGATATGGCATTTTTTAGAATAGTACCAAATTTAACAATAATGGCACCAAAAGATTTTAAGGAATTAGAAGAAATGTTAGAATTTGCTGTAAATGCAAAAAGACCAATAGTTATAAGATATCCGAGAGGTGGAGAAAATCCTAAAGTAAAATTTGAAAAACATGAAAAAATAATAAATGGTAAAGCAGAAATTCTAAAAGGCGGAAAAAAACTGACAATAATTGCTATTGGAAAAATGGTAGAAAAGGCAATGAATATTTCAAAAAAGATTGATGGAGTAGAAGTAATTAATGCTAGATTTATAAAACCATTTGATGACCATACAGTATTAGAAAGTATTAAAAAAACAAAAAATGTAATAACAATTGAAGATGGTACAATAATAGGTGGATTAGGAACAATAGTAAAAGAATTAATCATAGAAAATAATCTAAAAGATGTAAAGATAAAATCATTTGCATATCCTGATGAATTCATTAGACATGGAGATGTAAAAGAGCTAGAAGATATTTATAATCTTAGTGAAGAAAAAATAGTAGAAAGATTAAAGAAGTGAGGTAAAATTCACTTCTTTATTTTTGCCTATTTATTGACAAAATTCTATTTCTGTATTATAATGTTAACCGTAGTTAACAAATTTTAACTGATAATGTATAAAAAGGAGAAAATTAATGATATCAAAAGCACTAGAAGAATACTTAAAAACGATGTATGTACTCAAAAAGCAAAATGGAAACATAAGAGTAACAGACATTGCTAATAAAATGAATTGTTCAAAACCAAGTGTAAACAAAGCACTGAATAATTTAAAAGAAGAAAAATTAGTAAAATACGAAACTTATGGAACAATAGAATTAACAGAAGATGGAGAAAGTCTTGCACAAAAAATATTAGAAGCATATGATATTGTTTATTTATTCTTAAAAGATGTACTAGACTTAGATGAAGAAGCAGCTAGAAAAGAAGCAGAAAAAATAAAACTTACAATAACAGATGAAACCATAAATAAGTTAGCAAAATATGTGCATAATGTTTTAGGGTTAAGAGAATTAAATTGTAATTATGATATAAATAAGGAAAAATGTAGATGTTGTGTAAAAAGAATAGTAACAACAAGAAAGGAAAATGAAAATGAGTGACAAATTATTAGAGATAAAAGATTTACATGTAAATGTAGGAGAAAAAGAGATTTTAAAAGGATTAAACTTAAATGTAAAAAAAGGCGAAGTTCATGTAATAATGGGACCTAATGGAGCAGGAAAATCAACACTTGCAAATGTGATTTTAAATAATCCACAATATACAAAAACAAGTGGCTTAGTTGAATTTGAGGGAGAAAATATAAATGATTTAAGTACAGATAAAATTGCAAAAAAAGGAATTTTTATGTCATTCCAATTACCAGAAGAAATACCTGGAATATCAACAATGAATTTCTTAAAATACGCGAAAAATAAAGTAACAGATAAGCCAGTTAAAATATTCGAATTTAAAGATACTGTTAAAAAATATTCAGAAGAATTAAATATGAATCCAAAACTAATTGAAAGAAATTTAAATGTTGGATTCTCAGGTGGAGAGAAAAAGAAAAACGAGATCTTACAAATGCTTGTATTAAATCCAAAGCTTGCAATATTAGATGAAACAGATTCAGGACTTGATGTTGATGCAATCAGAACAGTATCAAAAGGTATAGAAA
Source organism: uncultured Clostridia bacterium (assembly GCA_934162255.1). Taxonomy (GTDB): domain Bacteria; phylum Bacillota; class Clostridia; order TANB77; family CAG-508; genus CAG-269. The sequence goes on from CAKPIG010000002.1 coordinate 154,752, forward strand.
TGTTCAAAAATGACGATAATGCAGTATTAATTATCACTCACAATACTAGAATATTAAATCATTTAAAAGTTGACTATGTGCATGTTTTAGTAGATGGACAAATTGTTAAAACTTCAAATGCAGAATTAGCAGAAGAGATTGAAGAAACAGGATATGCACAATATAAAAAATAAAGGAAGGAAAAGTAATGGCTAAAACTCAAATAGAAGAAATAAATAGAAATATATATGACATAAAAAATCAAGATGACTATGAATTCAAAATGCAAAAAGGTCTAAGTAGAGAAATAGTAGAAGAAATATCAAAAAGAAAAAATGAACCAGATTGGATGCTAGAAATAAGACTAAAAGCATTAGAAATATATGAAAAATTAGAACTTCCAACATGGGGACCAGATTTATCAGAACTAAAAATGAATGAAATAGCAACATATGTAAAACCAAAAACAAATTTAAATACTTCATGGGAAGATGTGCCAGAAGAGATAAAAGACACATTTGATAAATTAGGAATTCCAGAAGCGGAGAAAACATCACTAGCAGGAGTTGGAGCTCAATATGATTCAGAAGTAGTATATCATAGTATGAAAGAAGATTTAATAAAACAAGGAGTAATCTATACAGATATGGAATCAGCTGTGAGAGATTATCCTGAAATAGTAAAAGAGCACTTCATGAAATGTGTTCCAATAAGTGATCATAAATTTGTCGCATTACATGCAGCTGTATGGTCAGGAGGTTCATTTGTATATGTACCAAAAGGAGTGAAATTAGACATTCCTTTACAATCATATTTTAGATTAAATTCACCAGAATCAGGTCAATTTGAGCATACATTAATAATAGTAGATGAAGGTGCAAGTTTACACTTTATAGAAGGATGTTCAGCACCAAAATATAATAAAGTAAATTTGCATGCAGGATGTGTTGAATTGTATGTAAAAGATAATGCATATTTAAGATATTCAACAATAGAAAACTGGTCAAAAAATATGATGAACTTAAATACTAAAAAAGCAATAGTAGGAAAAAATGCACAAATAGATTGGGTAACAGGTTCATTTGGATCAAAAGTATCTATGTTATATCCTATGAGTATATTGAATGGAGAAAATGCAAAAACTGAATATACTGGAATTACATTTGCAGGTGGAGGACAAAACCTAGATACAGGATTTAAAGTAATCCATAATGCACCAAATACATCATCAGTAGTAAATTCAAAATCAATTTCAAAAGATGGTGGAGCATGTACTTATAGAGCATTAGTAAGAATAAATGAAAACGCTAAAAATTCAAAATGTAGTGTAAGTTGTGAATCACTTATGTTAGATGATATTTCAAGATCTGACACAATACCAGTAAATGATATTAGAACAGATGAAGTAGAATTTTCACATGAAGCTAAAATAGGAAAAATCAGTGATAAAGCTATATTTTACTTAATGTCAAGAGGATTATCAGAAGAAGATGCAAAAGCAATGATTGTAAGAGGATTTGCATATCCAATTTCAAAAGAATTACCAGTAGAATATGCAGTTGAAATGAATAATTTAATAAATCTAGAGTTAGAGGGGGCAATTGGATAATGGAAAAATTAAAAGTAAATGATACACCGGTTAGAACAGCAAGAAATTTTAAAATAAATAATATAGAAGTTGAACTTGATTTGCCAGAAAAGATTGCTGAATTTAAAAATATTGAAATTATCAATGACAGAAGTACTATTGATAATGAAGTTTCAAATTTACCTTTAATATATGGAAATGGTAAGATTTTAGAAGAATTAAATTACGAAACTGCAAATAGCAAAATAAGAATACAAACAAGTAATGAAAAAGAAAATATCAAAATAAGATATAACTTTGATGATAATAATTTAAATTTAATAAATCAAATAGAAATAATTGCAAATGGTGATACAAATGTAATTATTGAATATAAATCTCAAACATCTCAAAAATGTTTGCATAATGGGATTATCAGAACAATTGCAAATGAAAATGCAAAACTTAATGTAACAATTGTAAATCTATTAAATGAAAATTCTGATAATTTTGAAGCAATAGAAAATAGATTAGAAAAAAATTCAAAAGTAAATTATACAATTATTGATATTGGTGGAAAAACTAGTGTTTCTAATTATTATTCAAACCTAATTGGAGAAAATGCAGAAAATGACTTGAAATCAATCTATTTAGGTATTGGTAAACAAAGAAAAGATATTAATTATATTGCAGAATTAAGAGGAACAAAAACTAATATAGATATTGATGTACAAGGAGCATTAAAAGACGAAGCCAAGAAGAACTTTAAAGGAACTATTGATTTCAAAAAAGGCTCTAAAAAAGCAAAAGGAAATGAAAATGAATATTGCATGCTTTTATCAGATAAAGCAAAATCTATTGCATTACCAATGCTTTTATGTACTGAAGAAGATGTAGAAGGTAATCATTCAACTGCTTCTGGCAAAGTTGATGAAAAACAGTTATTTTACATTATGACTAGAGGTATTAGTTATAAAGAAGCCGTTAAATTAATTGTTAAATCTAAGTTTAATAAGATTATTGAGAGAATTTCTGATGAAGATTTGAAAGATGAGATTGTAAGTGAGATTGATGAGATGCTAGATTAAAAAACGAAAAGAGAAAGGATTTCTAAATAATGAAAGTAGAAGAAATAAAAAAAGATTTTCCACTATTAGAAAATCGCAATATAACATATTTAGACAGTGGTGCAACAACACAAAAACCAATACAAGTAATAAAAGCCATAGAAGAGTTTTATGAAAAGAACAATGCCAACCCACATAGAGGAGCATATTCTTTAAGTATAGAAGCAACAGAAGAATATGAAAATACAAGAACAAAAATTGCAAAATTTATAAATGCAAAACATAGAGAAGAAATAATATTTTCAAAAAATGCAACAGAAAGTCTAAATTTAATTGCATATTCATATGGAATGGACAACTTAAAAAGAGATGATGAGGTAGTAATTTCTATAATGGAACATCATTCAAATTTAGTACCATGGCAAAAAATGACAAAAGCAACAGGAAGTAAATTAAACTATATGTATATAAATGAAAATTTTGAACTTTCAGACGAAGAAATTGAAAGTAAAATTACAGATAAAACAAAAATAGTTGGAATAACACATGTTTCAAATGTTTTAGGAACAATAAATAATGTAAAGAAAATTATCAAATATGCACATAAAAAAGGAGCCGTTGTAGTTGTAGATGCATCACAAAGTATTCCGCATATGAAAATAGATGTACAAGACTTAGATGCAGATTTTCTAGTATTTTCAGGACATAAGATGTTAGCACCTTTAGGAATTGGAGTATTATATGGAAAAAGAGAAATATTAAACAAAATGACACCATTCTTGATGGGTGGAGACATGATAGAATATGTATATGAACAAGATACAACATTTGCACCATTGCCAAATAAATTTGAAGCAGGAACACAAAATGTAGAAGGAGTTATTGGGTTAGGTGCAGCAATTGATTATATTCAAAAAATTGGGTATGATAAAATACAAGAACTTGAAAATGATGTAGTATCATATGCAAGACAGGAATTGTCTAAATTAGATTACTTAACATTATATTTAACTCCAAATACAGAAAACCATTCAGGTGTAATTTCATTTAATATAAAAGGAGTACACCCACATGATGTTGCGAGTATTTTAGATTCAGAAAATGTTTGTGTACGTTCAGGAAACCATTGTGCACAGCCACTTATGAGATTTTTAGGGATTGATTCAACATGCAGAGCAAGTTTTTATTTTTACAATACAAGAGAGGATGTAGATAGACTTGTTCATGCTTTGAATAAGACATATGATATGTTTAAGAAATTTATTACAATTCAAGGATTATAAAACTAATATTTAGAAATTAATAATATATTGTTTTTTTATACCTTGCTGTCGCAATCTGCATATTAAGAATACTAGTATGTAGATTGCTCAATATCGCACTCGCATAAGCTCGTTTAATCGCTTACGCGGTATTTCAAAAACAGTATATTATTAATTTTCGAAAATGCATATAATTTAGCTGTGAATAGAGATAAAAATTTGTAAAATAGCGAAAAAAAGTTCGATAAAATATTGACAATTACTACCAGCGATGATATAATTCGTGTAGTGTGTTTGAATAAAGGAGTACCGAATTCTGGCATAAGTGCATAGATTGATAAGCTATGCACAGCCTATCAATTTATGCATTTATGCTAAGTATGGCTTAAATGTAAATTACAAAAGAAGGAGGTATCTCTACTATGGAATTAATAGAGCATCTATTAATGAAATTAGTTTCTTTTGGAGGAATAGGATTTTTGATACATATTTGTTCTAGAAACAAGTACATATTCAAATATAGTTCTGAAAAAAGAAAAATTGAGATTTACCCGGACAAGGATAAATCTCAAATTCAACAACACTTAGATAAGGAGGTTTAACCTCTTTATCTTTTTATAAATATATATTAACACATCAAAAAAAATATGTCAAGAAAGAAAGGTAGAAAAATGGAAGATTTAACAGATGTATATAATGACTTAATAATGGAGCATAGTATGAACTCATATAATAAAAGACAATTAGAAAAATGTGACTTGTGTGAAAAAGGGCATAATCCAAACTGTGGAGATGAAATAACACTAGAAGTAAAGCTAGATGGAAATAAAATAGAAGACATGGCATTTACAGGGCACGGGTGTGCAATATCACAAGCTTCAACATCAATAATGATAGACACATTAAGAGGAAAGACTATAGAAGAAGCAAAAGCCATTATAAAAACATTTATAGAAATGATAAAAAGAGAAACAAAAGATGAAGAAGAACTGAAAAAATTAGAAGATGCAATAGCATTTAAAAATGTATCAAATATGCCAGCAAGAGTAAAATGTGCATTACTTGCATGGCATACAATAGAAGATATGCTAAAATAAATTGACATAAAAAAACGTTAGTGATATAATATCGGCATATGGGGGTTACCATAAATAAAATAAAGGAAGGTATAATGTATGAGCATGAAGACGGAATTCTTTTTTAAGAATGAACCAAGAGAATATTTGGTTCGGGAGGGAGTAAGATTAGTCACTGATAGTGGAATTCTGAAATTTATGAAAAACCAGACATTCGGAGAACTTGAAATCTTTAGTTCAAATAGTAGTCAATTGTCTTATGTATATCTGCGTCAAATTGCATATGTTGCAGAGGAAAACAAAGCAGTATATGCAATAAGATTGAAGAACTTAGATGAATTCAAGAGAATAATCTGGGAAAGTTCAATTGGAAGACATGAATTCAGATATGAAATAGTCAAAACTCCGGACGGAAAAGATATGCTATACTATAGTAAGCAGAGTAATGTTATCATATTTGCTTACAGCAAAAACGAAAAGTAACCTTAAATCCCTGCTGATTAATTTCAGTAGGGAAAAATTTTATTGAAAAGGAAATTATAAAATGGAGAATAATAAAGTATTATTAGGAATGAGTGGAGGCGTTGATAGTTCAGTATCAGCACTTTTATTAAAAGAAAAAGGATATGAAGTAATTGGTGCAACATTAGAATTATTTAGAAATGGTTCATGTTGTAATATAAATACATATATTGATGCTAAAAATGTATGTAATTCAATAGGAATACCACATTTTACATATGATTATCAAAAAAAATTCAAAGAATATGTTATTAATGATTTTATAAAATGTTATTCAGATTGTAAAACACCAAATCCATGTATAGAATGTAATAAATATATGAAGTTTGGAGAAATGTGGAAAAAGGCTCAAGAATTAGGATGTAACTATTTAGCAACAGGTCATTATGCAAAAACTGAATATTCTGAAAAATATGGAAGATGGGTACTAAAAAAATCTAATGCAAAAAGAAAAGACCAAAGCTATGTATTATGGAATATTCCAAAAGACCTTGTAAAACATATGCTATTTCCACTAAGTGATTTTGAAGAAAAAGAACAAATAAGAGAAATTGCGAGAAAAAGCAATCTAAAAGTGGCAAATAAGCCAGATAGTGAAGATATATGTTTTATACCAGATGGAGATTATAAGCAATTTTTAGAAAAAAATTCGGATCTAAAACCAAAACAAGGTAATATAATAATGAAAGATGGAACAATATTAGGAAAACATACAGGTCTATATAAATATACAATTGGTCAAAGAAAAGGATTGAGAATTTCTTATAAAGAGCCATTGTTTGTAATAGGCTTTAATCCTACAAAAAATGAACTTATAGTCGGAACTGAAAAAGAAACATATAAAAAAGAAATGATAGTTAAAGATATCAATTTATTAGCAATTGATGAAATAAAAGAACCAATGCAAGTGAACGTAAAAACAAGATACTCAAGTAAAGAAGAAAAAGCTATAATACAACAAATAGATAAAAATACAATAAAAGTTGAATTTAAAAATCCAGTACAAAGAATTACTCCAGGTCAATCTGCTGTATTTTATGATGAAGATATAGTTGTAGGAGGCGGAAAAATACAATAAAAGGGAGCAAAAATATGGCTGAAAAATTAGATATATATAATTGTAATAGAATAAAAAACGGAAAAATAATAGAAAGAAAAAAAGAAATGCGACTTAATGATGATGAATATATTCTAGCTGTGCAATGTTGGATTATAAATGATAATGGAGAAATACTATTAACTCAAAGAAGATTAGACAAATCAAATGGAGGAATGTGGGAACCAACAGGAGGTCTTGCTCAAAGTGGAGAAAATAGTATGCAAGCAGTAAAGAGAGAATTGCAAGAAGAAATTGGACTAAAAGTTGCAGATAATGAAATAAAATTAGTAAAAGAGAGAAAAGACGAAGATAATTCTTTTAGAGATATATATGTTATAAATAAAAATATAGATGTAAAAGATTTAAATTTTACTGATGGAGAAGTAATAGATGCTAAATATGCAACTGCAGATGAATTATGCAATATGATTCAAGAAGGAAAAAGCTTTAAGTGGTTAACACCATTTATAAATGATTATATATTATAAAAAACAAAAAAATAATATTGAAACTTTTTGCAAAGTTACTTGTTTATATATATGAAAGCAGGTAAAAAATGGAGAAAAATTTAGATGAAAAATTGTACAATGATTATTTAAATGGAAACAAAGAAGCATTTGAATATTTATATAGTAAATATAAAAACAGAATAGAATATTTTATATATAATATAATAAAAGATTATTCAAAAGCAGAAGATATAGCACAAGAAACATTCATATATGTTATGCAAAATCCAATGAAAAAAGAGAATTCTTTCAAATACTATATATATCTTATCGCAAGATGTAGAGCATATAACTATATAAATATCGAAAAAAGAAGAAGTGAGATTATAGAACAATATATTGGTAATACGCAAGAACAAATAGAAAATGATGTTTTAGAAATTATAACAAAACAAGAAAATAAAAAAGAGTTAATGGAATCAATTAACCAACTTGATGAAAAATATAAAAATGCAATATATCTAACAAGTATAGAAGGGTTATCATATGATGAAACATCAAAAATATTGAATCAAAATCTTCAAAACACAAAGAACATGATACATAGAGGAAAAAAACAGTTAAGAAAAATCCTGCTAAAGAAAGGATTTGATAATATGAACAAGACTTCAAAAATAATTATAATTGTATTAATAATAGCAATATCACTAACTGGAATAACATATGCTGCAACAGAAATGTATAAAAAATATAGTAAAAATCATAATGTAACATTTAATCCATCATATCAAAGTACACTAGATCAAAGTACTATAAATAATTTATGGATAGGAACATTAGATTTAGCATGGAAAGAGCTAGAAGAAAGGTTAAATAGAAAATCGATCGAACTTGAAGAAGGAAATTTACAAATAGTAAATGATTTAAATAATAGTAAATTTTCAAAAGAAATGTTAGATGAAAATGACTATAAAATAAATGTGGAGAGAACAGCAACAAATGGATATAAAATAGATGCAAAATTAGATAAAAATTTGAGTTTCTTAGAGCCTTTTGATAATTTCAGTAATTATTATAATCGTACTACATTTGCCAATGGAGAAGAATATATAAAATATTTTGGAATAAATAATGCAAGTTCAGAAGAAATGAATAAAAATATAGAAGTATTATTTTATAAAAAATTAAGTGAAAAAAATCTGAAGAGTGATGATTTTGCAATAAAATTGAAAACAAAAGAAGGAGACGAAATAATACTATATAGAACAAATGATAATAAGTCATTTAATGAATACTATGATGATATAAAAATAAAAGAAGCAGAATACACAGGAAAAAGAGAATTTCAAGAAAATGATGAACTATTAATACCATATATAAATATAGATGGAATGATTGCATATAATGAACTTTCTGGAAAATTTCTAAAAGGCGAAAATGGATTATATTTTGAAGACGTTATTCAAAATGTTAAATTCTCATTAAATGAAAGTGGCTGTAATTTAAACAGTGTAGCAACAGTTGTTGCAGAATATATGAGTGTAAGTGAACAGACAAGATATTGTTATTTTAAAGACAAATTTGTAATATTTATGAAAGAAAAAAATTCAGACAATCCATATTTTGCTTTAAAAGTAGATAATGATGATATTTTAGAAAAAGTAATAGCAGATTAAGATCTGCTATTTTTTGACATTTTATAACATTCACAACTATAAAATAGCACTGTCAATCATTTTTGAAAATGTCTTAAAAATTTTTATTTATTAGCACTAAATTTTTAGTTTAGTGCTAATATTTTTATGCGACATTTTCTATTCGATGTCTTTGTGTCTTTATAAATTCTTCAAATGATTTTCCTTTCCATGGATGTATCATTTTTGGAATATATATGTTTCTTTCTTTTATTTCTTCAACATCATCAAAATTCACTGATTTTGCCTGTACTTCAGGTATTTCTTCTAAAGCAAATATTGACTCATCTACTGTTACAAATAAACTTCCGTCTAATGCTTTTATTACTATACACTTTGTACCTTTATTGAAATAGATAGGCTTTCCAGACTTATTTATAAGTCTATAGTAGTGTTTATTATATTTTATTGAATGCCCACTATCTATTACTCTTTTATACAATACAGCTAATGTAAGATTTATTTTTCTTCACAGGGTTGATTTTCGAAGACAGATTTGTTATTATTTATACACAAAGCAAACTTGTTATTGTATTGGGTTATGCATGTTTTTAAGAAAGTGTTAGCTTAATCAATGGTAGTGATTTGTGCTAACCTTAATGCCTGTGGAAGACGCTGTTGTAAGGTTTGAAATAGTCTTTCTACTCGAGGTTTAAACTCTGGTACAGAACTAGTTTCAATTTGTATGCCTATCTGTTTACAAGCATAGGTATATTGAGTGAAAATATCTTCTTCAACTTTAGAGGATGCTTTCTTTTTATATTCAAAGACTGTTCTCTTATCTGTTTTAATTAAATATGGAATACCATATTTTGATAAGATTTGATGAGTTATATTATAATAGCCATTTAAAGTTTCTTTTTTATCAAAATATAGGCCAACAACTTGTCCAGTAGCATCATCTATTGCAGCGTGAAGGGATGTTTTTTCTTTTCCAAACCATAAATGAATACAAGCATCCATTTGATAATGCAAGTATGGAAAGCTTCAATGCCATATTAAAGAAAGAAGAAGTAAATGTAAATACGTATGAAACATTTAATGAAGCTAGACTAGCTATATTTGAATTTATAGAAGGTTGGTATAATAATACAAGAATACATATTGCAGAAAAATGGCATTAGAGGGAAATTGTATTCTTACACCAGTTTATCCATTATCAGAAAGTTTAGAAAAAACAGAGGAACAATTGGAAAAATTAAAAGAAGCACATTTCAAAAGAATTGAATTATCTGATACAATATTAGTTATAAATGTAAATAATTATATTGGAAATAGTACAAATTTAGAGGTAGAATATGCTAAAAAGTTAGGAAAAGAAATTATTTATTATACAGATTTAATTAAAAATAATTAGAGCGATAAATGACAAGTTATAGGAGAAATAAATGATAAGAAAATTTGAAAAAAATGATATAAATCCTGTAATGCAAATATGGAAAAA
>CAKPIG010000003.1 GCA_934162255.1 uncultured Clostridia bacterium
TAGATTAAATTTATCAATAGTAAGAGTTTATAATTTAAGTCTTTAACTATTGATAACTTTGATGGAACATACGAATTAGCACACTTAGAAATGGTTGGAGCAATAGTACACCAATTAACAAAAAATGCCTCAATAGAAGAAATTGAAGCAGCAGGGTTAGGAGCATATTATACAGACCATGGAGTGGGTCTATATACTCTCTAATCCTGCTATTTCGTGTTAGAATCTGAAAAATGATTGAAAAAATTTTCTAAATAAACTTTGCCGCCGTGGACAATCAACTGAATAATGTATGAGTTCTTCCTTTACTCTCTTTTACTTTTATGCAACATTTATCACATTATATCATACGTTTATGTGAAATTAAATATTTTTTCAATAATTCTAACTAAAAATTCCAATGAATTACGAGATCCTGTGAATTTGTTTTTTTGTCCTTTTCTCCAATTTCAATATAATCTATAAAGCTATTTACAATATCATAATTAAGCTCTTTAAAATTCCTAAAGTGATTAATTATTTTTTCTTTTATAAATTTACTATTCAATTCTTTTTCTTCTAAATTAGATAAATCATTTTCTGCTTTTGAAAGTTCTTTTTGTTTTGTTGATTTATCAAGTAAAAAAGAAGTGCTTAAATCTGCAAATACATCTTCTGGAATTTTTCCATTTACCTTGTTCAAATACAATTCTTTTATTGCTTTATTAATGTTTCCAATATCTTTAGATAATATTTCTTTTTTGTTTTCTAGAAATTTTACTTTATTTAAGTTATCATTAGAAATAAATAACTCATCAGAAATATTATCAAAATCATAAAAAACTAAAATTTTTTCTTTGATTTTTTGAGTTACTAAGTTTTTAAGATTCTCATAACCAATAGAATGTGGAGTGCAAGTACCATATAACTTTTTAGAACCTTTACAAGAAAAGTAAATATAACCTCTATCGTTTTGACATTTATAAAGTTTCATTCCACAATCTAAACATATTAGCTTATTAGCAAATAAATGAACTTTTCCATTTTTACATATTCTTGTCTTACTTTTGAATATTTCTTGAACTTTGTAAAATTGTTCTTTAGTAATAATAGGTTCGTGAGTATTTTCTACAATAATCCATTCTGATTTAGGTTGATTTACCATTTTTTTAGATTTATAGCTTATTTTCTTATTATAACCTTGTACCAAATTACCAATATAAACTTCATTTTTCAATATTTTACTAACTGTAGATTCACACCAATAATCAATATTTTTGCCTTGATTTTTAAAATTAATTCCTTGTGATTGTTTATATTTAGTAGGGGGTAAAATTTCTTTATTATTTAATATTTGAGCTATTTTCGTAATACCATTTCCTTGTTCATAAAGATTAAATATTAACTTAATAACTTCAGCTACTTCTGTATCAATAACAAGTTTGTTTTTATTTTCTGAACTTCTTTTATAGCCATAGCATACAAAAGAACCAATATGTAAGCCTTGCTTTTTTTTATTATCAAAAGTCTTTCTAATATTTTCTGATAAATCTTCTAAATACCACTCATTAACTAAACCATTAATTTGTCTTGATTTTTTGTTTCCTTTATCTAAAGTATCAACATGATCTACAAGACTTACAAAGCGTATGTTCCATTCAATAAATTTGTTATGTAAGTATTTTTCAACAATTTCCATATCACGAGTAAATCTACTTTGAGTTTTACAAAGAACAATATCGAATTTATGGTTTTCAGCATCTTCTAATAATTTGTTAAATTCAGGTCTTTTACTATCGATTCCAGAATAATCTTCATCACAGTAAATATTATAAATCTCCCAACTCTTTTCTATTGCATAATTAATTAGCATAGACTTTTGGTTTTGGATACTTTCACTTTCATCATTTTCATGAAGTTTGTCGTCATCTTCACGAGAAAGTCTGCAATATATAGCAACTCTCATAAGTTTACCCTCCAATCGGTAAACTACTCATTTCGTATAAGCATATTATACAAAAATGAGTAGTTTTAATCGACAATATTAATAAATTCATTTACAATTAGCTTATTAACAATTGTTTTTATACTTTTCGCAATATCTTCTATATTGCTATTTTTATTCTTTTCTATTACATTAAAATTTACTTTTTCGCACATACAAAATCCTCCTATTTTACTGTATGCTGAAAGACTTGTATTTGTGAAAAAGAAAAAATAAATTTGTATATCTTACATCATTTGAATTATGTAAATAATTGTGTTATAATATATATAAGCATTTTTTATACTGCTACAAAATCCAAAAACAATATGAACGGAGGAAATTTTTATGTCAGAAAGAACAATGAGCAACGTGAGAGAAAAATTATCCATGAGCAGAGAGAAGTGTCCTGGATTAAGCGAAGAGGTATATGCTTTGGCCGATTATATGGCAAAGATTGCCAATGATACATTAGAGCCTTGGGGCATGGTAATGTATTTAGCATTAAGCATAGGAGATATTTTGAGAGGAGAAAATGGTTTCGCTTCAGGAGAATCAAAAGAAATTCCTGAATGCTTAAGCAAACACAAAACACAAGTTTGGACACAGGCTGTATATATACCCCAGATCATCGATGCAATTGCTGATAAAGATTTTGCAGAGGAGTTCCGCAAGATTTGTAAAGATGATTTGAACTTTGATCCGCCTAAAAGAGATAGAAAGTATGACCAGAATGCTGACATCGTGGGCGATTATCCGGAGTATGTAAAGGTTGCTGCCAACTGGTGGGCTAATATAATTGTAAATCCAAAATTCGATAATGGAGATGACAGTAACGCTGATGGAATGGCTTTTCTTTTGACTATGATGGTAAACTCCAAAAGCTCTATCAGTAAAGAACAGATAGATATCTTCAGAAAAGAGCTTGCAGATATCATTGTCGAACAAATGAAGTCTTCCAGGAATGGCGAATGCAACTTGGATGTTGACTATGAGCCTGATATGTTACTTCATGAGGCAGCACACAAAGCCGGTATTGATGATATGGGATTCCCTTGGAAAACCAGTATGGTTATCAGCAAAGATAAAGTTTCTGTTTCGGTAGGATATGCGGCAGATTGGAAAACTCTTTGGAGAAAAGCATATAATTATCGCAGGTAGCAGAATAAATGTCTGATTTGACATTTAGCTTTGCTTAATAAGAGCTGATAGTAGTTGTTAGACTTAGTCTAATAACTACTATCATTTGGTTTACATGATTTCCAATTAGATTTAAATTTTATTCTAGGATAGATAACAAATACACACCACATGGAGTAGATGTATATCCTCAATCAGCTGCAGGAGTGCCATTTAATGCAAATTGTTTAGCTTGTAAAGGAGATGCAATTGCAAATTTACAAGAAGACTTGGCAGCAGAACAAAAAGCAAGAGCAACATATGAAAAATTAATAGACTTATGCAGAGACAACAAAGACGTAATAGATCCACTTAGATTTTTAAGAGAAAGAGAAGTTGTACACTTTCAAAGATTTGGAGAAGCACTAAGAGGAGTTCAAGACAAATTAGCTGAAAAAAAATTTTATATGAATGATTGCAATTTATAAAAAATGGAGGTACAAAAAGTATCTCCTATATTTTTATATGAACTAAAATAAACAAAAAATTATCTGAAATATTTGATTTTTTTTGAAATTATGATAAAATCAATATGAATTTTAATTACATAGGTGATAGAAATGATTAATATATTTGATATAAAAAAACAAAAAAAGAACTTAGTAAAAAATACAGAAGAAGGAATACAAGAATATAAAAGAGAATCAATAAAAGAAAAAGAAGAAATATTGAAAGAGTATAAAACAACAGAACAAGGTTTAAGCTTTAGAGAAGCTCAGAAGCGAATTGAAGAAAAAGGAGAAAATATTGTTGTAAAAGAAGACAAAAGAGGATGGTTATACTTCTTCTTTAATTCATTCAAAGATCAGTTTATAATAATATTGCTGTTTTTGGCAATTATAAACTTCTCTTTGGGAGATAAATTAGGATCTGCAATAATAGTAATAATAGCATTTATAAGTGCATTTATAAGATTTGTGCAAGACTACTCAGTATATAAATTTAACAAACAACTAAAAGAAAAAATTGTTACAAAAACAATAGTAATTAGAGAAGGCAAGGAAAAAGAAATAAATGTAGAAAAAATAGCTGTAGGAGACATAGTTAAATTAAATGTCGGTTCAATAATTCCAGCAGATGTAATAATCCTGGAAAGCAAAGATTTATTTTTAAACCAATCTGTCTTTACCGGAGAAAGCATACCTGTCGAAAAAAAGAGTAAAACAAAAAAAGAAGCGGATAATATATTCTCAATTGAAAACATTTGTCTAATGGGTTCAAGTGTAGTTAGTGGAACCGCAACTGCAATGGTGTTTAAAACAGGGTTTGATACATATCTTGGAAAAATGGGAAAAGAGCTAAATGTAAAAAAAGAGCAAACTAATTTTGATAAAGGTATGAAAAATATAACAAATCTTTTAATTAGATATATGGTTGTTATATGTTTTGCTGTATTAGTAATAGATGGAATTATAAAAAACAATTTTAATGAAGCTGTTTTATTTGCACTTTCAGTAGCGGTGGGAATAACTCCAAGTATGTTGCCAATGATTGTGAATGTGAATTTAACAAAAGGAAGTAAAACACTTGCGAAGAAAAAAACACTTGTTAAAAGAATAGAATCAATACAAAATTTGGGAGCAATAGATGTGTTATGTACAGATAAAACAGGAACACTTACAGAAAATAAAATAATTTTGCAAAAATATATAGATGTACTAGGCAATGAAAATATAGATATATTAGAATATGCATATATAAATAGTTATTATGGAACAGGAATGAAAAACCTTGTAGATAAAGCAATTTTATCATATGGCAAAAAACATGATATAGAAAAAATTTTACCAGAATATGAAAAAATTGATGAGATACCATTTGATTATACAAGAAAAATTATGAGTGTAATAGTAAAAGATAATAA
The DNA here is from genome assembly GCA_934162255.1 of uncultured Clostridia bacterium. GTDB lineage: Bacteria > Bacillota > Clostridia > TANB77 > CAG-508 > CAG-269. Next base: position 5,007 of record CAKPIG010000003.1, read on the forward strand.
TAACTATAGAATGCTTACAAAGGGAGCTCTTGAGGAGATAATAAAAAGATGTACAAAAGTAAAAATTGAAAATAATGAAAATGAAATAACAGAAGAAATTATAAAAAATGTTACACAAAAAGCTATTGAACTTGCAGAAGAAGGAATGCAAGTAATAGCAATTGCAGAAAAAAGAGAATATCCAGGAGTTGAAACTTTTGATGCTACATATGAAAAAGACATGACATTTATAGGATTTGTAGCATTTTTAGATTCACCTAAAAAAGATGTAAAAACAACACTTACAAAATTAAATAAAATTGGTGTAAAAACAAAAATCATAACAGGAGATAATCCATATGCTACAAAAAATATTTGCAAACTTGTAGGATTAAATACTGAAAATATTAAAATTGGAGAAGAAATAGATAAATTAACAGATGAAGAATTGTCAGATGTAGTTGAAAAAACAGATGTGTTTGCAAGAATGAATCCATTGCAAAAAGAAAGAATAATAAAAATATTAAAAGAAAATGGACATGTTGTTGGATATATGGGAGATGGGGTAAATGATGCACCATCATTAAGTCAAAGTGATATAGGAATATCTGTAGATACAGCAACATCAATTGCAAAAGAAGCAAGTGATATAATCTTATTGGAGAAAAATCTAGATGTGATATATAATGGAGTCATAGAGGGAAGAAAAGTATACGGAAATATAATTAAATATATGAAAATGGCATTGAGTGCGGATTTTGGAGATGTATTTAGTATCATGATAGCAAGTATATTCTTACCATTTTTGCCATTATTGCCAATACAAATGTTAATACAAGACTTTATATATGATTTTTCACAAATTGGAATACCATATGATAATGTAGATGAAGAATTTCTGAAGAAACCAAGAAAATGGGATACAAAAGGAATTTCAAAATATATGAAAGTTATGGGAATTACAAGTTCAATAATTGATGTAATATCATTTATAATATTCTGGTTTATACTTGGATATAATTCAGTAGAAAAACAAGCAGCATTTCAAACAGCATGGTTTGTAACATGTTTGGTAACAGAATTGATGATTATATATAATGTAAGGACAGCAAAGAAACCATTTATAGAATCAAATGCTTCAAAAGAATTAAATTACTTAACAATATTTTCTTTAATACTAACAATACTAGCACCAATAGCTTTAAGTAAAGTAGAAACATTTAAGTTTGTAATTTTGCCAATTAAATTTTATGGATATTTAATATTAGTAGTTATATTGTATTTCTTCTTGGTCTCAATTATAAAGCAGAAATATATGAAAAAATATGGGGAATGGTTGTAAAAAGGCAATAAATATGATATATTGCCTAAATGAAAAAGAATTTATAATGATAAGGAGACATCAACCATGAATGAAATAATACATATAGGAATGGATGTAGGCTCAACCACAGTAAAAATAGTAGTTATGAATGAAAAACTAGAAGTAATTCATACATCATATGAAAGACATTATTCAGACACAAAAAATACAGTCTGTAAAGTTTTAGAAGATATATATGAAAAATATAATAATAATCAATTTACAATAGCATTAACAGGTTCAGGTGCAATGAGTACGGCTAATTTTTTAGATGTACCATTTATACAAGAAGTTGTTTCATGTAAAAGAGCTGTAGAAAAATATATACCTCAAACAGATGTAGTAATAGAACTTGGAGGAGAAGATGCTAAAATAATATACTTTGGAAGGTCAATTGAACAAAGGATGAATGGAACATGTGCAGGAGGAACAGGAGCATTTTTAGATCAAATGGCATCATTACTAAATACAGATACAACAGGATTAAATGAACTTGCAAAAGGATATCAAACAATATATCCAATAGCATCAAGATGTGGCGTATTTGCAAAAACAGATGTGCAGCCATTATTGAACGAAGGAGCTGCTAAAGAAGATATTGCTGTATCTATTCTACAAGCAGTAGTAAATCAAACTATATCAGGCTTAGCGTGTGGAAGACCAATCAGAGGAAATGTTGCGTTCCTAGGAGGTCCACTAACATATCTATCTGAACTAAGAAAAAGATTTATAGAAACATTAAACTTGTCAGATGAACAGGTAATTGTTCCAAATGATGCACATTTATTAGTTGCAAAAGGAGCCTGTTTAGATGCTAAAGATATGAAACCAATAACAGTAGAAAAATTGAAAAGCAAAATTCAAGTATTAAAAGCATCAAAAGATACAACAACACAGCCATTACAACCTTTATTTAAAACAAATATAGAATATGAAGAATTTAAAGCAAGGCATGAGAAAGATAAAGTGGATAAAAAGCTATTAGAAGAACACAAAGGAGATTGCTTCCTTGGAATTGATGCAGGGTCTACGACATCAAAAATAGTATTAATAGATAGAGATGGAAAACTACTATATTCTGCATATCAGGGAAATGAAGGAAAGCCACTTGAAAGTGTAATGAAAATGATAGAAAAGCTATATGAAAAATTGCCTAAAGATGCAATCATAAGATATAGTGGTGTTACTGGATATGGAGAAAAACTAATTCAAACAGCACTAAATGTTGATTTAAATGAAATAGAAACAATTGCACATTACACAGCAGCAAAGAAATTCGAACCTAAAGTTACAAGTATAGTAGATATTGGTGGACAAGATATGAAATATATCAAGCTAAAAAATAATACAATAGATAATATAATGTTAAATGAAGCTTGCTCATCTGGATGTGGATCATTTATAGAAACATTTGCTAAAAGTTTAAATCTAAATATTGAAGAATTTGTAAATGAAGCATTAGAAGCAAAAAATCCAGTAGACTTAGGTTCAAGATGTACAGTATTCATGAATTCCAAAATAAAACAGGCTCAAAAAGAAGGATATACAGTTGGAGATATTTCAGCAGGATTATCATATTCAGTAATAAAAAATGCAATACAAAAAGTAATGAAAATAAGAGATGTAAAAAAACTTGGAAGTCATATAGTTGTTCAGGGAGGAACATTTTATAATGAAGCAGTTTTAAGAGCCTTTGAATTAATAGTTGGAAGAAATGTAATAAGGCCAGATATTGCAGGACTTATGGGAGCATATGGAATGGCATTACTTGCATGTGAACAATATGAGGCAAACATGGATATGGAATATAAATCAACAATTGCAACAAAAGAACAAATGGAAAAATTAGATATAAAAGTCACACACACAAGATGTAATGGGTGTGAAAATCATTGCCAATTAACAATAAACATATTTAGTAATGGAAAAAGACATATATCAGGTAATAGATGTGAAAAAGGAGAAGGAATCGTCAATAATCACAAAGATTTACCTAATTTAGTTAAATATAAATATGAGAGGATATTTGACTATACTCCATTAGAAGAAAAAGATGCACCACGAGGAACAATAGGAATACCAAGAGTTTTAAATATGTATGAAGATTATCCATTTTGGTTTACACTATTTACAAACTTAGGATTCAGAGTAATAATTTCAGAAAAGAGTACAAGAAAAATATATGAAAAAGGCATAGAATCAATGCCTTCAGAATCAGTTTGTTATCCTGCAAAACTTTCTCATGGACATGTAATTAGTTTATTACAAAAAGGAATAAAAACAATATTTTACCCTTGTATTCCATATTCAAGAAAAGAATATAAAGATGCTAATAATAGATATAATTGCCCAATAGTTATATCATATTCAGAAGTATTAAAAAATAATGTAGAAGAATTAAAAAATCCAGAAGTAAAATTTATAAATCCATTTTTACCATTTGAGTCAAAAGCTTTATTACAAAGAATGATGGAACTGGAAGAATTTAAAGAATATAAATTCACCAAAAAAGAATTAAAAGAAGCAATTGAAAAGGCACAGGCAGAATATCAAAAATGTAGACAAGATATACATGATAAGGGGAAAGAGACATTAGAATATATAGAAAAAAATAGCTTAAAAGGTATAGTATTAGCAGGAAGGCCATATCATATAGATCCAGAGATAAATCATGGAATAGATACATTAATAACAAGTTTAGGAATGTGTGTATTAACAGAAGATACAGTTGCAGATAAAACTTTACCAGAAAGACCATTAAGAGTTGTAGATCAGTGGATGTTCCACTCAAGACTATATGCAGCAGCAGATTTTGTTGGAAAACATGATAACTTAGAACTTGTTCAAATAAATTCATTTGGATGTGGGGTAGATGCAGTAACAACAGATCAAGTTGAAGAAATACTTACAAGCTTTGGAAAAATGTACACATTAATAAAAATTGATGAAGTAAATAATTTAGGAGCTGTAAGAATTCGTCTACGTTCACTTTTAGCAAGTATAAATAAAAGACTAAATATGAAAAAAGATGAAAAATCAAATGGAGAATATAGATTAAATAGAATTGCATTTACAGAAGAAATGAAAAAAGATTATACAATATTAATTCCACAAATGGCTCCAATACATTTTGATTTTATAGAGCCAATATTGCAAAGTGAAGGGTATAAAGCAAAATTATTGAGAGAATGTACACCACATACAATAGAAACAGGACTAAAATATGTAAATAATGATGCATGTTATCCATCAATAATAACAACAGGGCAAATGGTAGAAGCACTGGAATCAGGAGAATATGATATAAATAAAACAGCATTAATAATGTCACAAACAGGAGGTGGCTGTAGAGCTACAAATTATATTGGCTTTATACGTAAAGCACTAAAAGATGCAGGTTTTGAAAATGTACCTGTAATATCATTTAATGTTGTAGGACTAGAAAAGAATCCAGGATTCAAATTAACAATATCATTAGCTGAAAAACTTATTAAAGGAATGATATATGCAGATTTATTACAAAAAATGTTATACAAAAATAGAGCATATGAGAAAAATAAAGGAGAAACTCAAGAATTATTTGATAAATGGGTAGAAAAGGCTAAAAAACTAGCAATAAAAAGCAGTTCAAGAGAATTTGCAAAAAGTATGTATGAAATAGTAGATGATTTTGAAAAAATCGAATTAAGAACAGATATAAAAAAGCCAAAAGTTGGAATTGTAGGAGAAATACTAATAAAATATCATCCATTTGGAAATAACTTTGTTGCAGACTTGCTTGAAAAAGAAGGTGCAGAGGTAATACTACCAGATTTTATGGGATTTGTGAAATTTGTAGCTGCAAATGGCGTAATATCACACAAAATGTTAAAATCAAATGGACTAAAATCAACATTATCTGATGTAGGCCTAAAATTAATTAATATATTTGAAAAAGATGAAAAGAAAGCATTAGAAAAATCTAAAAAAGGATATTTACCAACTTGTGACATTTGGCATTTAGCAGATAATGTAAAAGAAGTATTGTCAACAGGAAACCAAACAGGAGAAGGCTGGTTCTTAACTGCAGAAATGCTTGAATACATGGAAAATGGAATCCAAAATATTGTATGTGTACAACCATTTGCATGCTTGCCAAACCATGTTGTAGGAAAAGGTGTTATAAAAACAATAAGAGATATTTATCCAGAAGCAAATATAGTTCCTGTAGACTATGACCCAGGGGCAAGCGAAGCAAACCAAACAAATAGAATAAAACTATTAATGACTGTAGCTAAAGATAATTTGAAAAAGGAATAGAAGGAGAGAAATATGTTAGTAAAAATAGAAGATTACATAGCACTGTTTTTTATATATTCATTTGCAGGCTGGCTAATGGAAACAGTTAGAATATCAATAAGAGAAAAGAAATTTGTAAATAGAGGATTTCTAATAGGTCCATATTGTCCAATATATGGAACAGGAGTATTATTAATAACAATACTTTTACAAAAATATAGTAATGATGTATGGGCAACATTCTTTATGTCAATAGTGATTTGCGGAGCACTAGAATATATGACGAGTTATTTAATGGAAAAAATATTTAATGCAAGATGGTGGGATTATAGCAAAAGAAAGTTTAATATAAATGGTAGAATCTGTTTAGAAACATTAATACCATTTGGAATAATGGGAACATTTATAATATTTATAGCAAACCCATTTTTACTAAAATATATAAATATGGTACCAGAAATGGTTTTAAGTATAATACTAGGAATAATAACAATTATATTTATTATTGATGAAATTGTGTCTTGTAAGATAGTATCTGATTTGAAAGGAATGTCTAAAGAATTCAAAGACAATACTATTGAAATATCTGAAAAAGTTAAAGCAAGAATCGAAAGCGGAAAATTCAAACTATATAAAAGACTTGTTAAAGCATTCCCAAGTATTAGAAATGGTGTAAGATACGACAAGATAAAAGAATTCAAAAAGAAAATTGAAGAGTCAAAAAAAGAAATAAAAGAGAAAATTGATAATTCAAAAAGAGAAATAAAAGAAAAGATTGATGAAATTAATAGAAAATAATCTAAAAAGCTTACTCAGAGTAAGCTTTTTAATCTGTCTTGTAATTGTTTAGAACAAGGGATTAAAGGAAGTCTAGGAATTCCAAAATTAAATCCAATTTGATTTAAAGCATCTTTAACAGGAATTGGATTAGTTTCTTCAAAAAGAAGATTTATTAAAGGTAGAGCTTGCAATTGCCAAGAAAGAGCTTCTTCAAAATTTCCACCAAAGAACGAATTTGTAATATGAGTAGCAAGTTTTGGTTTTACATTAGATAAAACAGAAATTACACCACTTCCACCAAGAGAAAGTATTGGAAGAATTTGATCATCATTACCAGAATAAATTGAAAAATCCTTATCACATAAACTTGCAATTTTGGCAACTTGTGATATATTTCCGCTAGCTTCTTTAATGCCGACAATATTGTCAATTTTAGAGAGTTCAAAACAAGTTTCAGGAGTAATGTTCATGCCAGTTCTACTAGGAACATTATATAAAATAATAGGCAAAGAAACCTCATTACAAATTGCCCTATAATGTTCTATTAAACCAGATTGAGTAGTTTTATTATAATACGGTGTAACAATTAAAAGTCCGTCAGCTCCAAGCTCTTCTGCATATTTAGATAATTTTATAACTTCTGAAGTATCATTTCCACCAGTTCCTGCAATAACAGGAATTTTTTCAGAAGCTGTTTGAATAGCACATTTTATAGCAGATAATCTTTCTAAATTACTCATTGTGCTAGATTCACCAGTTGTGCCACAAACAACCAAAGCATTTATACCTGATGAAATTTGAAATTCAATGAACTTTTTAAACTCACTTAAATTTATACCATTTTCATCAAAAGGTGTAGAAAGAGCAGTTGCAACACCTTTAAAAATACATTTTTTCATATCTAACCTCCATCAATTAAATTTTCCATGATTTGGACTGCATTTGTTGCAGCACCTTTTCTTAAATTATCAGATACAACCCATAAATTAATACCATTTTTTAAACTAAAATCACGCCTAATACGACCAACAAAAACTTCATCATGATTATTAGCAATTTCAGCTGTTGGATAAATTAGATTCTCTAAATCATCTTTGATAATAACTCCAGGTGCAGATTTTAGAACTTTAAAAATATCATTTAAAGTAAATGACTTTTCAAATTCTATATTAATAGATTCTCCATGACAGTTTTTTACGGGAACACGAACTGCAGTTGCGGTAATCTGTAGTTTCGGTTTATTAAGAATTTTTCTTGTTTCATTTACTAATTTCATTTCTTCTTTTGTATATCTATTAATAAGAAATGAATCAATATGTGGCAAACAATTATCATAAATAGGATGAGAAAATTTTAGTAAAGATTTACCAGAACTCTTATTTATTAAATCTAGTAGACCAAGTTTACCAGAACCAGAAACAGCTTGATATGTTGAATAAACAATTCGCTTAATTTTAAATTCATCATCAAGAGGTTTTAAAACAACAACAGCTTGAATTGTTGAACAATTCGGATTTGAGATAATATTTTTGTGATCAAATGCATCAGACATATTAACTTCTGGAACTATTAAAGGTACATCATCATCCATTCTAAAAGCACTGCTGTTATCAATAACAATACAATTTTTAGAAGCAGCTATTGGAGCAAAATGTTTTGATACATTAGCACCAGCTGAAAAAATTGCAAAATCAAAATTACTGTCAAAAGAAGAATCTTGCAATTCTTGAACAGTATAATTTTTACCTAATAATTTTAAAGTAGTACCAGCAGACTTTTTTGATGAAAATAATTCATATGTAAAATTAGGAAGATTCTTTTCTTCTAATACTTTTAAAACAGTTCTTCCAACTAGGCCTGTAGCACCAACAATAGCTAGTTTATAATTTTTCATTTTGTAGCCTCCTATAAAATCAATATATGATGGAAAACTTGACTAATATAACTAAAAAATGTTAAAATAAGTAAGTGAAAACAAGAGAAAGAGGGTAAAAGTATGAAGATATTAGCTGTAGGAGATATAGTAGGAGAATCAGGAGTAAGAAAATTAAAAGAAAACTTGCCAAAAATAAAAAAAGAAAAGAATATAGATTTTGTAATAACAAATGGAGAAAATTCAGCAGGTGGAATGGGAATTACAGAAAAGAATTTTAAAGAAATTTTAAGTGCGGGAACTGATGTTGTAACAATGGGAAATCATACATGGGGAAAAAAGGATATATTTAATTTCATAGATGAACCACAACTTTTAAGACCAGGAAATTATCCCAAAGGAGTAGTTGGTAAAGGCTATGGAATATATGAATGCAATGGAAAAAGAATAGCAGTAATGAACTTGATGGGAAGAGTGGATATAAATATATTAACAGAAAATCCATTTATAATAGCAAAAGAGACTGTAGAAGAATTGCAAGAAAAAGCAGATATAATAGCATTAGACTTTCATGCCGAAGCAACAGCCGAAAAAATTGCAATGGCAAGATACTTAGATGGAAAAATAACACTTATATTTGGAACACATACACATGTACAAACTAGTGATGAACAAATACTTCCTAGAGGAACAGCATATATAACAGACTTAGGAATGACAGGACCAAAAAACTCAGTAATAGGAATGGACATAAATGCTTCAATAAAAAGATTTGAAACAGCACTTCCAGAAAAATATAAATTGGCAGATGGAGAATGCATATTAAATGCAGTAGTATTTACTATTGATGATGAAACTAATAAGGTAACTGAGATTGAAAGAATATATTTAAAATAAAAGATGTCGAAGAATGCGATGAAAATATGTAAAAAAATTCCAAAACTACTAGACAAATATTACCAAATAATGTAAAATACAAAATATAAAAGTTGCAACAAAAAATAAATTAATAATAGGAGGCTAAATGGAAATGGAAGTTTTAAAAATTTCATCAAAATCTAATCCAAACTCAGTAGCAGGAGCGATAGCTGGATTAGTAAAAGAATCAAACAAAGCAGAAATGCAAGCAATTGGAGCAGGAGCTCTAAACCAAGCAGTAAAGGCAGTAGCAATAGCAAGAGGATTTGTAGCACCAGCAGGAGTAGACTTAGTATGTATCCCAGCCTTTGCAGAAGTTGAAGTAGAAGGAGAAGACAGAACAGGAATAAAATTAATAGTTGAATCAAGAAAATAAAACACAACCTCATAGTTATCTATGAGGTTTTTTGAAATAAAGCTATAAAAAAATTTCAAAACCTACTTGCAAAATAAAAAAATTGTGCTATAATAATAGACATAAAATCAAAGACAAGAAATAGGACAATGCAAATAATAAATATCTAATAGCGAAAATGGGATAGTGGAAGCCATAATAGTAAAAATTATTTGATATCACCTGTTTAGTTGTAAAACTGAAAAATTTGTAAGTTTTGCCGTAAATCTGCGTTAAAGAAAAATAAGAGAATATTAAAGTTTAATATTAAAATAGGTGGTACCGCGGAATTAATAAAAAAGTTTCGTCCTAGTATGCAAGACAAAATGCATATTAGGACTTTTTGTTTTGCAAGTAAAAATAATAAGGGAGTGATAGCATGCAAGAACTAAAAATTAATGGAATCTATAAACATTTTAAAGGGGATTACTACTTAGTTGAAGGAATTGCAAAAGATTCTGAAACGCAAGAAGAAATGGTCATTTATAGAAGATTATATGAAGATGGAGGATTATGGGTACGTCCAAAGAAAATGTTTTTATCAGAAGTAGACCATAACAAATATCCAAATGTAAAACAAAAATATAGATTTGAATTACAAGACATTAAAAGTGTAAAATCAAATTTTAATAAATAAAAAGAGGAGGAAGTTATATGTACAAAAAAGTAGAACTAAAAAATGGATTTGTAGGAATGGAAAATGAAGTAGCAGAAATGTGGAAACAAAAGAACATAATAAAAAAGAACTTTGAAATGAACAAAGGTCAAAGATATTTCACATTTTATGATGGACCTCCAACAGCTAATGGAAAGCCACATGTTGGACACATCGAAACAAGAGTAATGAAAGATATTATACCAAGATACAAAGTAATGAAAGGATATCATGTAGATAGAAAAGCTGGATGGGATACACATGGATTACCAGTAGAACTTGAAATAGAGAAAAAACTTGGTATATCAGGAAAAGAACAAATAGAAGAATATGGTGTAGAAAAATTTGTAAAAGAATGTAAAGAAAGTGTATTCACATATGTTCATATGTGGGAACAAATGACTAATAAAGTCGGATTCTGGGTAGATATGGAACATCCATATGTAACATATCACAATGATTATATAGAATCAGTATGGTGGGCATTAAAAGAAATGTGGAAAAAAGGATTACTATATGAAGGACATAAAGTAATGCCATATTGTCCAAGATGTGGAACAGCACTTTCATCACATGAAGTCGCACAAGGATATAAAGACGTAAAAGATTTAACATGTATTGCAAAGTTCAAAGTAGTTGGAGAAGATAAATATATATTAGCATGGACAACAACACCATGGACACTACCATCAAACTTAGCACTTTGTGTTAACAAAGCATATACATATGTTGAAGTAAAAGCAAATATTGGAACAGATGATGAACCAATATATGAAAACTATATATTAGCTAAAGATTTATTAACGAGTGTATTAAAAGAAACACCATATGAAATAGTTAAAGAATTCAAAGGAACTGAATTATTAGGAACAAAATATGAACAATTAATGCCATTTGCTAAAGTTGATGGAAAAGCATTTGAAGTAATTCATGGTGATTATGTAACAATAGAAGATGGTACAGGAATTGTACATATAGCACCAGCTTATGGTGAAGATGATAGTTTAGTTGCAAAACAAAATGGAATAGCATTTGTAAATTTAGTAGATAAATCAGGAAAATTTGTACCAGAAGTTGAACCATGGGCAGGAAGATTTGTAAGAGATTGTAATGAAGATATATGTAAATGGTTAGCAGAACACGGAAAACTATTTTCAAAAGAAAAACATGTACACTCATATCCACATTGCTGGAGATGTGACACACCACTTTTATATTATCCAAAAGAAAGCTGGTTTGTTGCAATGACAAAACTAAGAGATGAATTAGTTGCAAACAACAACAAAATAAATTGGTATCCAGATACAATTAGAACAGGAAGATTTGGAAAATTCCTTGAAAATGTAATAGATTGGGGAATTTCAAGAGATAGATATTGGGGAACACCATTACCAGTATGGAAATGTGAATGTGGTCATGAAGAATGTATAGGTTCAATTGCTGAATTAAAAGAAAAAGCAATAGATTGTCCAGATGAAATAGAATTACATAAACCATATATAGATAATGTACATTTAAAATGTCCAGAATGTGGAAAAGAAATGACAAGATTTAAAGAAGTAATAGATTGTTGGTTTGATTCTGGATCAATGCCATTTGCACAATTACATTATCCATTTGAAAATAAAGAAGAATTTGAAAAACATTTCCCTGCACAATTTATTTCTGAAGCAATTGACCAAACAAGAGGATGGTTCTATACATTACTTGCAGTATCAACATGTTTATTTGATAAAACACCTTATGAAAACTGTATAGTATTAGGACATGTTTTAGATGAAAAAGGACAAAAAATGTCAAAATCAAAAGGAAATGGTGTAGATCCAATGGTATTATTAGACCAAGTTGGAGCAGATGCAACAAGATGGCATTTCTATACATGTTCAGCACCATGGTTACCAACAAGATTAGGACTAAACAATGTACAAGAAACACAAAGAGGATTTTTAAGTACATTATGGAATGTATATTCATTCTATGTTTTATATGCAGAAATAGACCAATTCAATCCAAATAAATATGCTGATTTCAAATCAGAAAATATAATGGATAAATGGATATTATCAAAATTAAATACTTTAATAAAAGAAGTTGCAGAAAAATTAGACAAATATGATATAACAAGTGCAGCTTTACAAATAGAAGACTTTACAGATGAACTTTCAAACTGGTATGTTCGTACAAACAGAGAGAGATTCTGGGGAGAAGAATTAACAGATGATAAGATAGGAGCATATACAACATTATATAAAGTATTAGTAAACTTAATAAAAATATCAGCACCATTTGTACCATTTATGTCAGATGAAATTTATCAAAACTTAGTTGTGGGATTAGATGAAAAAGCACCAGAAAGTGTTCATCTATGCTTATGGCCAGAAGTTGATGAAAAAGCTATAGATAAAAAACTTGAAAATGAAATGGATTTAGCTTATTCATTAGTAAAATTAGGAAGAAGTGCAAGAAATTCAGCAAACATCAAAAACAGACAACCACTTTCTAAAATGTTAATATCTGTAGATACATTACCTGAATACTATGGAAATATAGTAAAAGAAGAGTTAAATGTAAAAGAAGTGGATTTAGGTGCAAACATGAATGAATATGTTCATTTTGAAATAAAACCAAACTTACCAGTATTAGGAAAAGAATATGGAAAGCTAATACCAAAAATAAGAGAAGCAATTTCAAAATTAAATCAAATGGATTTAGCAAATAAAGTAAAAAATGGTGGAATAGAATATATAGATATTGATGGAACACAAATAGAATTAACATCAGAGAATTTACTTGTTACAATGCAAGGAAAAGAAGGATTCGCATTTGCTGGTGAAGGAGAAATTGGTGTAGTATTAGATACAACTATAACTCCTGAACTAAAAGAAGAAGGATATGTAAGAGAAATTTTATCAAAAGTTCAAAACATGAGAAAAGACAAAGGATTTGAAGTATTAGATAAGATAAACTTATATGTATCTGAAAATGAAATGCTAGAAGAACTTGTAAAGAAATTTGAATCTGAAATTAAGAAAGAAACTTTAACAGAAAATATTGTATTTAATACACAAAGAAATACTTATACAGAAGTAAGTATTAATGGTGAAAAATTGATGCTTGATGTCGAGGTTATAAAATAGAAAAGTATTGAAAATTGTCGATTGAAAATTCTTGACAACAGCAAAATGAGAATGTATAATAGAAGTATATTTTATAGATGTGCTTCTATTTTTTGCACAAAAATTCAATTATTGGTACACTTTTTTATTTGATTCAAAAAAATTTAATTCAAAAATTTAATTCGAAAGTTTAATTCGAGAAATTAATTTGAAAATTTAATTCAGGAAAGGAGCTCAATATTATGAGTAATAATGAAATGGTACAAATCTTAAAAGCAATTAATGACTTACGAGATGAAGTAAGAGAAAACAAAAAAGATGAAGATAGGCGTTGGGAGCAAAACGAGAAACGCTGGGAGGAAAACGATAGGCGTTGGCAAGAAAACGAAAGACGCTGGGAGGAAAATGAAAGACGTTGGCAAGAAAATGACAGACGTTGGGAGGAAAATGAAAGACGCTGGCAAGAAAATGAGAAACGATGGAAAGACAGTGATCAAAAGAGAAGTGAAGATGTTAGACATATAGAAAATATCTTATGGTCTTTTCAAACAAGTATAGAGAAAATGTTTGAAAGTGATAGACAAAGATTAACAAGAATAGAAGAAGTATTACATCTCTAAATTATATAAGTGTACCAAATCCAAAATTAGATAATATTTAGCTCAATGCTAGATATTATCTTTTTTTAAATAAGTATTGAAAAAAATGCAGATAAATAGTAAAATATAAAGGAAAAGTATGAAAGGAGATAGCATAAGCGAGACGATATGAAATTAACAGAATTTAATTATGAATTACCAGAAGAATTAATTGCACAAACACCAATAGAAAAAAGAGACGAAGCTAGGCTAATGATATTAAACAGAGAAAAACAAACAATCGAAAACAAAGTATTTAAAGATATATTAGATTATTTGGAACCAGGAGATTGTATTGTAAGAAATAATACAAAAGTATTACCTGCAAGACTATATGGAAAAAAATCAACAGGGGCAAATGTAGAATTTCTATTGTTAAATAGAATAGAAGGAGATATCTGGGAAAGCATAGTAAGACCGGGAAATAAATTACATGTAGGAACAAAAGTAACATTTGGAGAAGGGTTATTAGAAGCAGAAGTACTAGATATAATGCCAGGAGGAACACGAAAAGTAAAGTTTAACTATAATGGAATATTCAACGAGATACTTGATCAAATAGGACTAATGCCATTACCACCATATATACACGAGGAATTAAAAGAAAATGACAGATATCAGACTGTATATGCAAAATATGAAGGTTCAGCAGCAGCACCAACAGCGGGGTTACACTTTACAGAGGAATTACTAAAAAAACTAGAAGAAAAAGGTGTAAAAATAGCAAATGTCACATTACATGTTGGAATAGGAACATTCAGACCAGTTAAAGTAGAAAATATAGAAGAACATGATATGCATTCAGAACATTATTATATAAAACAAGAAGATGTGGATAAAATAAATGAAACAAAAAAAGCAGAAAAAAGAGTAATAGCAGTAGGAACAACATCATGTAGAGTATTAGAAACAATTGCTGATGAAAAAAATGGAATGGTAAAAGCAACAGAAGGAGATACAAAAATATTTATCTATCCAGGATACAAATTTAAATGTATAGACGGATTAATCACAAACTTTCACTTACCAGAATCTACATTATTAATGCTTGTATCTGCACTAGCAGGAAAAGAATTCATAATGAAAGCATATAATGAAGCTGTTGAAAGGAAATACAAATTTTTCAGCTTTGGAGATGCAATGTTCATAAATTAAAAGAAAGGGATAGAAATGAGTAAAGAAGCAGTAACATATGAGTTATTACACGAATGTAAACAAACAGGAGCAAGAAGAGGTATTGTACACACACCACATGGAGATATCCAAACACCAATATTCATGCCAGTAGGAACACAAGCTACAGTAAAATCAATGACACCAGAAGAATTAAAAGAAGAAGTAAAAGCACAAATAATCTTATCAAATACATATCACTTATATTTAAGACCAGGAAGTGAAATTGTAAAAGAAGCAGGAGGACTACACAAATTTATGAATTGGGATAGACCAATTCTAACAGATAGTGGAGGTTTTCAAGTATTTAGTTTAGGTGCATTAAGAACCATAAGTGAAGAAGGAGTAGAATTTAAATCACATTTAGATGGAAGCAGACATTTCTTTTCACCAGAATCTGTTATGAAAACTGAAGAAAATCTAGGAGCAGATATCATAATGGCATTTGATGAATGTTGCCCATATCCATCAACATATGAATACACAAAAAATTCAATGGAAAGAACTACAAGATGGGCTCAAAGATGTAAAGAAGCACATACTACAACAGATAGACAAGCACTTTTTGGAATAATACAAGGAGGATTTTTTGAAGATTTAAGAAAAAAATCAGCTGAAGACCTAATAGCATTAGATTTGCCAGGTTATGCTATAGGAGGAATAAGTGTAGGAGAACCAAAAGAAGAATTTCTAAAAATGCTATATTATACAACACCACTAATGCCCAAAAATAAACCAAGATACTTAATGGGAGTTGGAACACCAGATTATTTAATAGAAGCTGCAATGGCTGGAATAGATATGTGTGACTGTGTATTACCTACAAGAATTGCAAGAAATGGAACAGCAATGACATGGAACGGAAAAGTTGTAGTAAGAAATGCTACATATGAAAGAGATTGGGGACCATTAGATCCAGAATGTGATTGCTATACTTGTAAAAACTATACAAGAGCATATATAAGACATCTAGTAAAAACAAATGAAATACTAGGAGTAAGATTACTTTCAATTCATAATCTAAGATTCTTGACTAAATTAATGGAAAGAGTTAGAATAGAAATTGAAAACGACAATTTAGGTACATTCAAAGAAGAATTTTATAAAAAATACGGTTACGAAAAATAGGAGGAAATCCCATGGAATTATATAATGAAGATAATGATTACTTTAAAATTAAAAAGAAATCAAAAACACCACTTATAATAGGTGGTTGCATAGCACTATTAGTAGTTATGACAATAATAATAGTATATTTAATAATATATTTAAAAAGCACAGTAATGAGAATAAAAGTAGATGGAGTAAACAAAACCAGAGACATTGAAAGTATATTAGACATCGAACAAAACGAATTTGGAACAGAGCTATATATTCCAATAAGAAAAATAGCAAAATACTTAAATTATGAAGATTATAGTGGAGATTATAAAAACAAATCAGAAGATGCAAATAAATGTTATGTAAAAAACGAATATGAAACAGCAATGTTTACACTAGATTCTGCAACATTACTAAAAGTAAGAGAAAACAATGAATATGATTATATAACACTTGATGAAAAGGTATTTCAAAAAGATGGAGAGTTATATACGACTATAGATGGAATAAAAAATGCATTTAATGTAGAATTTATTTATAATGCAGAAAAAAGAACAGTAGATATCTATACAATGGAATATCTAGTTACAACGTATGCAACAAGATTAAACTATACAGATAAAGAATATACAACAGACTTTAATGACCAAAAAGCTATATTTGAAGGAATGTTAGTTGTTCAAACAGAAGACAAAATGTATGGAGTTGTTGATGTATCAACAGGAAAATTTGTATTAGAAAATAAATATGATTCAATAAAATATGTACCAAGTACAACAGACTTCATCGTAGGAAGTAATGGAAAGTACGGAATAGTTCAAAAAGATGCGTTAGTAAAAGTAAAAACAGCATATGATGAAATAAAAATGATGGATAATAAAAATAAACTATTCTTAGTAAAACAAGAAAAATTATATGGAGTATTAGATTCAAGCGGAAATACTGTAATAGAACCAGACTATGAGCAAGTAGGAATCAGTAATGTAAGCACATTTAGTGAAAATGGAATAGAAAATCAATATGTATTACTAGACCAGTTAATACCTTTAAAGAAAAACAGCTTATGGGGATTCTATAATATAAGTGGTAAGCAAATAACAGAATTCAAATATACGGGAGTAGGATGTACAACATCAAAATTAGTAAACACATATCCTGTATTAACAGTTCCAAGTTACAATATAATAATTGTCGAAAAAGACAAATTGTTTAACTTAATGGGAATTGATGGTTCAGAAAAAATACAATCATTCGTATTAGACTCAGTATATATGAAAACAAATGCAGCAACAAGTGAAAACACATATTTTATGACATACAATGGAAACACAGATAATATAGAAGAAAGATTACAAGCATTAGGAGAATAAAATTAAGTAAAAAATGGAGGAATAAAAATGGCTACAAGAGAAAAAAATATATGGATATTACTATTATTCATATGTGCAGGATTAGTTATAGGTGGATTAATAGGAGAAGTAGCAGGTCAAGTAGATTGGCTTAACTGGCTATCATATGGTAGAGAATTTGGACTAAAAGAACCACTAGTATTAGATTTAAATGTAATTAAATTAACATTTGGACTAATAGTAAATCTTAATATATCAAGTATATTAGGATTAGGAATATCACTATTCTTATACAAAAAGATTTAGTGAAAAATAAAAGGGGAAGTTATTAATGGAAAAAAACGGAGAACAAATCATAAAACAAGGAACAAAAACTAAGCAAAAAATCATAATAGGATACATAATATGTATAATTGCAATAATATTAGCACTATATTCTATTTATTATAGAGAAAAAAACATGAAACCAGAACCAATTGACTTTGCTACAAATGCTGCTGTTGGAATGCAAAGCAACAAATATGCATATTTAGATGTACAATCAATAATAGGAGAAGTGGCAACATATGGAACAGGTGATGATGATAAAACAAGTGATAGATATTACTTAGCTTTCTTTGAAGGCTACCCATACATAATAAACTTAAGTGCAGAAGGAGAAGAAGATTTAAAAGAAATAATAGAATATTATAATTCTGAAACAGTAGATGAAGAAAAGAAAACGCCAGATTCAAAAAGAGTATATGGTGTAACAGAAGAAATTCCAACAGAATTGAAACAAATAATAATAGAATATTTCAAAGAAATATTTAATATACAAGAAGATATACCAATAGAAAATTTTGAAAACTATTTTGGAAGTGTATTACTAAATACAAGAAAAGAACCAGTTGATACTATTATTGAAGAAATGGTAATAATATTCGGATGTATAGGAATTATCTTATTAATTATAGAACAGATATCTTCAAAAATCGTAGCACATAAAACAATGAAATATTTAAGAACAAATCAATATAAAGAAGATGTAGAAAATCAATTAGATGATTTTGTAGAGGAAAAATTCTTTAAAGACAAAGTAATATTTACAAAAGACTATTTTGTGGACTTACAAAAAGGATTAGTAGCTTTTAAATATTCAGATATAAAATGGATATATGTACACACCGTAAAATATATGGGAATATTTACAATTGCGACAGATGCTATAGTATATTTAAAAGATGGAAAAACAAACATGCAAGTATTACAAATCAAGAAAAAAGCTACAAAAGAATTTACAGAAGTATTTAATAAACTTTGTGAAAAAGCACCAGTGGATTCATTAAAAGGATATACTTCAGAAAACATAAAAGAATTTAAAGAATACAAAAAAGAATTGAATAATAAAAATATTTAAAAAATAAGAAACATTCCAATTTTTATAAAAAGGAATGTTTTTTGTTAATTTAAATTTCAATTTTAGGATGATACTTCTCAAGCCACATATTAACTTGACACAAATAAGCCATAAGCTGAGGACCAGTCATAAGTTGACCAAACCATGGTCGAGAAAAGGCCTTGCCATCAGTCTCTAAAATATCTAAAATATAATCTCTATTCAAAAGATAATTAATAGGAGCATTTTTATTAGCCATGATTTCTGTAAGCATAGACTTAACCTTAGCAAGATAAGTTGGATTATGAGTTTTAGGATAAGGACTCTTTTTTCTATCTACAATTTCAGCTGGCAAAAATTTACGTGAGATATATCTTAACAAGCCTTTTTCACGTCCATTAAGAGCCTTAACTTCCCATGGAATATTCCAAACATATTGAGCCAATCTATAATCACAAAAAGGAACACGAAGTTCAAATCCATTATACATAGCCATTCTATCTGACCTATCTAAAAGAGTCTGCATAAACCAATTCAAAGTTAAGTAAGAAATTTTACGTTTTTCTGCAGTTTCTAGAGAATCAGAATCAAGAATTTCCACTTCTTTCAAAGATTCATTATATCTATAATCAATATAATTTTGTAAATCAATCTTTTGAGAAATGGAAGAGTTGAGCAATTTTTGTCGTTCAGAAATAGCTATAGACCAAGGGAATGTACCGCTATCTAAAGCATCATTTCTAAAGAACCAAGGATATCCGCCAAAAATCTCATCTGCACATTCTCCAGTTAGGGAAACAGTTGCAGTAGGTTTTACATTTTTACAGAAAAGTAAAAGAGAAGAATCAATATCAGCCATGCCAGGCATATCTCTAGCAATCATTGCATCTTCCAAATATTCAGCAAGTTCAGGAGTATCAATAACTATTGAATGATGTTTTGTATGAAGTTTATTCACCATTAAATTGATATAGTAATTATCAGAATTAGGCTGAAAATCGCTTTTTACAAAATTTTTATCATTATCTACATAATCTATAGAATAAGTATCTAAAGGAGGCAATCCTGCTTTATAACAATAATCTGATGCATATTTAGTAATGATGCTTGAATCTAATCCTCCTGAAAGAAATGTACATAGTGGTACATCAGAAATTAACTGCCTTTCTATACTATCTTTTAAAAGAAAATCAATAGTCTCACAAGTTTTTGCAAAATTATCTGGATGTGGTTTACTTTCTAATTTCCAATATTTTTCGATATGTAGACCAGACTTATTAAAAATTGCAAAATGAGCGGGCTTTAGTTCAAAAATATTATAAAAAATAGTAAGACCAGGAGTATGAGCAGGACCAATTCCAAATAACTCTGAAATTCCTTGACTATCTAGGATTCTCTCAACACCAGGATATTGAAAAATTGCCTTTATTTCAGAAGCGAAAATAAATGAATTATTTCGCATAGTGTAAAATAAAGGTTTTACACCAAAATGGTCTCTGGCAATGAAAAGTTCTTCTTTTTTTGAATTCCAAATAGCAAAGGAAAAAATACCATTTAAATGATTCACAACATCATTACCATAAAAAATATAACTTTTTAATAAAATTTCAGTATCTGAATGAGAAGTTATAGAAAAACCATTTTCTTCTAGAGTTCGCCTTAATTCTTTAGTATTATAAAGCTGACCATTATAAACGATAGCATATTCGTTATCAGAAAAATGTTCAATCATAGGTTGTTTACCACCATCAGGGTCAACTACAATTAATCTTTTATGAGCAAGAGCAACTTGGGATTTTAAATAGAAACCTTGCTCATCAGGTCCTCTTTTTGAAAGGACAGAATTCATATTATTTATAACATTTCGGTATTTTGAAATGTCTTGTTTATAATTTACAAAACCAACAATTCCACACATAAAATCCTCCTAAAATAAATTATATGCAAGAGATATCATAAAGTTAATCTAAATTGGCAAAAATATCTTGACAAAAAACAAAAATCCTTGTATAATTTTATAGTGACTAAAAGTACGAAAAAATAATGAATAGATATATACATATATCTTTTACGAGGAGGGATTAAGATGGCACAACCAAAAAGAAGATGGTCAAAAGCAAGAACACATTTAAAAAGATCAACATGGAAAGTAGAAAAACCAAATTATGCTACTTGCCCACATTGTCATGAACCAGTAATGCAACACAGAGTATGTTCAAATTGCGGATATTACAATGGAAAAGAAGTAGTTGCACAAAAAGAAGAAAAATAATTAGCATGGGCGCCGAAAGGCGTTTTTTGCATGTGCAACATCATGCGCAGTATTAAAAAATTAAAAACATAATAAAGCTATTGAATAAAACATTATTAATATGTTATAATACTTTATAATTGTAAGAGAACAAGGAGGAATAAAAAGTGAAAAATTTAAGAAGAACAAAAATAGTAGGAACAATAGGACCAGCAAGTGAACATAGACTTAAAGAATTATTTGAAGCAGGTTTAAACGTATGTAGAATTAACTATTCTCATGGAAGTTGGGAAGAACAAAAAGAAAAAACAGAAGAAATAATAAGACTAAGAGAAGAATTAGAATTACCAATTCCAATGATATTAGATATGCAAGGACCTGAAATAAGAACAGGAATGTTAATTACAGGAAAAAGTGAAAAAATCATGCTAGAAGACGGCCAAAAATTTACATTTGTAAATGAAGATATAGTTGGAGATAAAGACAAAGTTTCTGTAACATATAAAGAATTATATAAAGATGTAAAACCAGGAGCTAAAGTTCTAATAGATGATGGAGCAATTGAATTAGTTGTAGATGAAATAAAAGATAAAGATATTATATGTACAGTAGTTCATGGAAATCCATTAGGAAGTAGAAAAACAATCAATTTACCAGGAACATCTGTAAGATTACCAGCATTAAAAGAAAAAGATATAGCAGATTTAAAAACTGCATGTGAACATGATTATGACTTTGTTGCAATGTCATTTACAAGAAATAAAGATGACATCATGCAAGTAAGAAAAGTATTAGACGAAAATGGTGGAAAAGATATCCAGATAATAACAAAAGTTGAAAACCAAGAAGGCCTAGAAAACATGGAGGAAATAGTAAAATATGCAGATGCTCAAATGATAGCTCGTGGAGACATGGCAACAGAAACAGATTATACAGAACCACCAGTAATGCAAAAGAAATTCATAAGACTTGCAAATAAATCAGGAAAACCTGCAATCACAGCAACACAAATGCTAGAATCAATGACTCATAATCCATTGCCAACAAGAGCAGAAGCAAGTGACGTTGCAAATGCAATATATGATAGAACAAGTGCAGTAATGCTTTCAGGAGAATGTGCAATGGGAGATTATCCTGTTGAATGTGTAAAAGCAATGGTAAAAATAGCTAGTAGGGTTGAACCAGATATAAGATATTGGAGAAGATTTGATAATAATGAATTTTTAGATTTATCAGAAGACGAAACAAAAATAGCATATTCAGCTTGTATAACAGCTAAAAATATAGGAGCAGATGCAATTGTTGCATATACACATACAGGAGATTCAGCAAGAAGACTTGCAGGACTTGGAGCAGGTTGCCCAATTTTAGCAGTTACAGATAGTAGAAGAACATTCTATCAATTAGCATTAGCATGGAATGTAACACCAATATTTGTTGAAGGTGAAGAAACAATTGATGAAACAGTTGAAAAAGGAATTCAAAAACTAAAAGAAAAAGGAATCCTAGAAAAAGGAGATGTTGTAATACTTTCAGGAGGAGCACAAACATTCACAAATGGAATGGACCAAAAAGTTCTTGGAGGAATTTTAAGAGTATAGAAGTAAAAGTAGAGATTAAACAGAAATGCTTAATCCCTATTTTTTATTATGTAAAAAGCTTGATATTTTTATCGAAAAATAGTAAAATATAAGTGCGAAAAATAGTGGAGGTATTGAAAATGGGAAAACCAACAGTAGCAATAATAGGGAAACCAAATGTAGGAAAATCAACATTTTTTAATTACATAGTAGGAAGCAGAATATCAATAGTTGAAGATACTCCAGGAGTTACAAGAGATAGAGTATATGCAGAAACAAACTGGAGAGGAAGGAACTTTACAGTAGTAGATACAGCTGGTATAGAACCTGAATCTGAAGATATAATAATATCACAAATGAGAGAACAAGCCAAAATTGCAATAGATATAGCTGATGTTATCTTATTTTTAACAGATATAAAACAAGGTGTAACAGCAGTAGACCAAGAAATTGCATTAATGCTTAAAAAATCTAAAAAACCTGTAGTATTAGTTTGCAACAAAGCAGACAATATGAGTAAAGACAAAGATGATATATATGAATTCTACAATTTAGGAATGGGAGAACCATATCCTGTATCTGCGGCAAATGCATTAGGAATAGGAGATGTACTTGATGCAATATATGAGAATTTTCCAGAAAAAGACCCAAATGAAGATGAAGATGACAAAATAAAGGTAGCTGTTATAGGAAAGCCAAATGTAGGAAAATCATCATTAATAAACAAAATCCTTGGAGAAAATAGAACAATAGTAAGTAATATTGCAGGAACAACAAGAGATGCAATAGACACTGAATATGAAAATCAATATGGAAAATATGTATTAATAGATACAGCAGGAGTTAGAAGAAAAAGCAAAGTAACTGAATCAATAGAAAAATTTAGTATAATGAGAACACTACTTGCAATAGAAAGAGCAGATGTATGTCTTATGATGATAGACGCTTTAGAAGGTGTAACAGACCAAGATGCTAAAATTGCAGGAGAGGCTCATGAAGCAGGAAAAGGAATAATAATAGTAGTAAATAAATGGGATGAATATGAAAAAGAAACAGGAACACTTGAAAAATACAAAAAAGAAGTTTACAATAAACTCTCATATTTATCATATGCACCAATGATATTTATTTCAGCTAAAACAGGTCAAAGAGTAGATAAATTATTTGGAATGATAAATAATGTAGCAGAACAAAATTCAAGAAGAAT
Organism: uncultured Clostridia bacterium; assembly: GCA_934162255.1. Taxonomy (GTDB): domain Bacteria; phylum Bacillota; class Clostridia; order TANB77; family CAG-508; genus CAG-269. The sequence continues at coordinate 29,040 of CAKPIG010000003.1, forward strand.
TGCAACATCTGTATTAAATCAAGTTATAAATGAAGCAATTGCAATAGTTCAACCACCATCAGATAAAGGAAGAAGATTAAAAATATTATATGGAACGCAAGCAAGTACAAAACCACCAACATTTGTAATATTTGTAAATAACAAAGAACTGTTCCATTTTTCATATGAAAGATATTTAGTAAATCAAATAAGAAAAGAATTCGGATTGGAAGGGACTCCAATAAGAATAATAGTTAGAGAAAAACATGAGAAAGGTGATGATGATTAATGTTACCATATATAATAGTAGCAATAGCTGCGTATTTAATAGGAAGTATAAGCTTTTCAGTAATAATTAGTAAAAAAATTGCAGGATTTGATGTAAGAGAAAAAGGAAGTGGAAATGCAGGAGCAACAAATATGTTGCGTTCAGTGGGAAAAAAGGCTGCAGTATTAACATTAATTTGTGATGCACTAAAAGGAGTTGTTGCTATATTATTTGCCATAATAGTTGGAGCAATAGCCAAAAATTCAGATAAAGCATTATTAGTACAAATTGCAGGAATACTAGTAGTTATAGGACATACATTTCCTATATTCTTTGGATTTAAAGGAGGAAAAGGAGTTGCAACATCTTTAGGAGTTGTATTAATGACTAATTGGAAAATAGGACTAATTTGCTTAGTATTTGCATTAGTACTAATGGCATTAACAAGAATGGTCTCAATGGGATCTGTTGGAGCAGCAGTACTGTTCCCAGTTTTAACTTTATTTATACATACAAACTACACAATATCAGAAGGAAGCAGTTATTTAATATATAGTATAATTTTAGCATTAATAGTTGCATTTAATCATAGAAGCAATATACAAAGAATATTAAACGGAACAGAAAACAAATTAAGTTTTAAAAAATAGGAGATACCCATGAAAAAAATTATTTCAATAATAATATTGATTACAATAATAGCAATTGGTACAATTGCAATGGCAGAAAATGAAAAAATGACACAACTAAAATTAGAAATAGCTAATGCAGATGAAGATTGCAAAGTATATATGTTATTACCTAAAAAATATATTCAATATGCTATAGAACATGATAATTTAGATTTTGGATATGATGGAGCAAATACATTAATAGAAAGAAATATACCAAGTATAATAGTAAATGTAAATAAGGTACAAAAGGATATTTTTAAAGATGATGGAATAGAATATGTCCAAATAGAATTAGAAGATTTTAGTGATAATATATACTTATTTAACATATTAGATGATTATCCTGAATTAGATATGATATATAGAATAAAGTCAAACACCAAAGATGATTTACTTATTATAAAAGATTTGAAAAAAGAAAATCATAAATGTAATATTAAATATGATTACAAAGAAAACACAGTTAAAACAGAAAAAGAATCAAAAATAAAAATAAGCTATAATTGGAGTTGGTGGCAGACCATAGCAGTTATACTATTAATTATATTTATATCATATCTATTTAAAAGGAGGAATTCATAATGAAAAAAATAGCAATAATAGGTAGTGGAAGCTGGGGAATTGCCTTAGCAATACATCTTGTAAACTTAGGAAATGAAATAAAAGTTTGGTCTTTTTTAGAAGAAGAGAGAGACTTAATAAATAATGAAAGAAAATGCAAATTTTTACCTGAAATACAAATACCAGAAGGAATAAAATGTACAACATCATTTGAAGAAGCAATAGAAGACTCAGACTTTATCATACATGTAACACCATCAAAATTTACTAGAGAGATTGTAAAACAATATAAACAATATGTAAAAAATCAGCCAATAATAATTTGTTCAAAAGGATTTGAAAAAGATACATTATACACACTTGATGAAGTTGTAGAAGAGGAAATACCAAATGCCAAAATAGCAGTTCTATCAGGCCCAAGCCATGCAGAAGAAGTATCAATAGCAATGCCAACTGTTTTAGTTGCAGCATCAAAATATGATTATATACTAAAGATTATACAAGATACATTTATGTCAGAAAAAATGAGAATATACACATCAAGAGATGTAAAAGGAGTAGAACTTGGAGGAGCATTAAAAAACATAATTGCATTTTGTGCTGGAGTTGCAGCAGGAATAGGTTTAGGAGATAATACATTTGCAGCACTAGTTACAAGAGGATTATCAGAACTCGCAAGATTAGGAGTAGAGCTTGGAGGGCAAAAAGAAACATTATATGGATTAAGCGGATTAGGTGATTTAATCGTAACATGTTTAAGTGAGCATAGCAGAAATAGAAGAGCAGGCAGACTTATAGGACAAGGAAAAAGCATTGAAGAAACAAAAAAAGAAGTTGGAATGACAATTGAAAGTATTGATAATATAGAAGTTGCATATGAATTAGGAAAAATCCATAATGTTGAAATGCCAATAGTAGAATCAGTTTATAATATATTATATAATGGATTAAAACCACAAGAAGCAGTTAATATGCTTATGAATAGAGCAAGAAAAAGCGAAGACTAATACATAAATTTTTTTAGATTACTAATAATAAGTAATAAATAAAATTAAGGGAGGAAATTAAAAATGGAATTTTTTAATAAATTAGGAAAAAAAGCAAGTGAAGCATATGATGTAACAGCTAAAAAAACAGGAGAATTAGCAAGAGAAGCAAAATTAAGATTAAAAATGAATGAAAATAAATCAGACATAAATGATTTATACAAAGAAATAGGAAAAAAAGTATATGAAAAACATGTAAGAGAAGAAAATATTGATATAAAAACAGAATTAGAAGAAGAATGTACAAAAATAGATGTTTTAGCAGCAGATACAGAAGCATGTTTAAAATCTATATTAGAATTAAGAAAGAAAAAACAATGCCCAAAATGTCATACTGAATTAGAATTAGATGCATTATATTGCTCAAAATGTGGTGAAAAACAACCAGAGGAAGAAGTACTTGAAGCAGAAGTTGTAGAAACAGAAGCAGATAGTGAAACAGATAAAAATGAAGAAAAAGAAGAAACATCAGAAGCGGAGAATAAAGAATAATGAAATTAATAGTGCAGAGAGTAAAGCACGCTAGTGTAAAAGTTGAAGAAGAAATAGTAGGAAAAATAGAACAAGGATTTTTAGTACTATTAGGTGTAAAACAGGGAGATACTAAAGAACAGGCAGATTACTTAGTAAAAAAACTATGTAACTTAAGAGTTTTTTCAGATGAAAATGGGAAAATGAATTTAGCTTTAAAAGATATAAATGGAAAATTATTGATAGTATCTCAATTTACACTATATGCAAATTGCAATGACGGAAATAGACCAAGTTTTATAGAGTCAGAAAAACCTGAAAGAGCAAATGAATTATACGAATATTTTTGCAAAGAATGTGAAAAAAATAATGTAATTGTTCAAAAAGGAATATTTGGAGCAGACATGAAAGTAGAATTATTAAATGATGGTCCAGTAACAATTATTTTAGAAAAATAGTATCAATATGGATATCTCTCAAAAAGATATTTTATAATAATATCTGCATTATTGGGAGAAATTCTTATAAATAAATTTTGGTCAAGAGAAATCCACATAATAATATCAAAATTACTGATATTATCTACAAATGCAGCAATAATTTCAGCTAAATCTACAGGATTTAAAAAATCAGAAGTCCAAGACATAGAGTTATCTATGTCTATTTCTTTATCATAAAACTTATATAAAAATTCAGAAATATCATCTGACTTAGAACTAAGTAAAAAAACTTTTGCAATCATAAAAACTCCTTTTTAGGTATTATATGAAAAAGATAAAAAAATATACTTTGGAATAGAAATTCAAAATACAGAAATAATATAAAAGAGGAGGTTTGAAAAATGGAAGAAAAACAAAAAATAAATTGTACTGTAGAAAGCTGTGTATATCAAGATGAAAAAAATAAAAGATGTACACTACAATCTATTACTGTAAAACCAACAAAAGATTGCTCATCAGGAAAAACAGATGAATCAATGTGTGGAAGTTATGATAGACTATTGACAAATAAATAAAATAGAAATAAAATAGGGGCAGAAAAAGATAAGGAGTGATTTAAATGTCATTAGTAACAACAAAAGAAATGTTTGAAAAATCAATGAAAGAAGGATTTGCAATAGGAGCATTTAATGTAAACAATATGGAACTTGTGCAAGGAATAGTAGATGCAGCAGCAGAAAACAATTCACCTGTAATATTACAAGCATCATCAAGTGCAATAAAATATGCTAGAATAAACTATTTGTTAAAAATGGTACAAGCAGCAGTTGAAGAACATCCTAATATACCAATTGTAATACATTTAGACCATGGTCCAGATTTTGAAACTTGCAAAATGTGTATAGATAATGGATTTACATCTGTAATGTTTGATGGTTCAAAATATGACTTTGAAGAAAATGTTAGATTAACAAAAGAAGTTGTAGATTACGCACATGCACATGGAGTTGTAGTTGAAGCTGAACTTGGAAAACTAGCAGGAATTGAAGATGAAGTTAATGTTTCAGAAAATGATGCAATATATACAAATCCAGCACAAGCTGAAGAATTTGTAAGAAGAACAGGTTGTGATTCATTAGCAGTTGCAATCGGTACAAGCCATGGAGCATACAAATTCAAAGGAGAAGCAAAACTAAGATTTGATATTTTAAAACAAATAAAAGAAAGAATTCCAAATACACCAATAGTATTACATGGTGCATCAACTGTAATTCCAGAATTAGTTGACATGTGCAATCAATATGGAGGAAATATTCCAGGTGCAAAAGGAGTACCAGATGAATTATTACATGAAGCAAGTTTATCAGGAGTATCAAAAATCAATGTAGATACAGACTTAAGGCTAGCATTAACCGCAGGAATAAGAAAAGTACTAACAGAAGAACCAAGTGTATTTGATCCAAGAAAATATCTAATTCCAGCAAGAGAATTAGTAAAAGAAACAGTATCTCATAAAATAAGAGATGTATTTGGTTCTGCAAATAAAGCATAAAATAAGAGGAGAATTATTCTCCTCTTTGATTTACTCTCATTGCTTTTTGCATTCTTCTTTCAGCATCCTTTTTTGCAATGTCTTGACGTTTATCATATAATTTCTTTCCTTTTCCTATACCAAGTTCAACTTTAACAATACTGCCTTTAAAATATAAACTAATAGGTATAAGTGAATATCCATCTTGTTTAATTTTACCATACAATTTATTAATTTCTCTTTTATTTAATAATAATTTTCTATTACGTAAAGGGTCTTTATTAAAAATATTTCCATGTTCATATGGACTAATATGCATTGAATATATAAAACATTCTCCATTATTAAATCCAGCATAGCAATCTTTTAAATTTACTTTACCAGCTCTGATAGACTTAATTTCAGTTCCGCTTAAAACAATGCCTGCTTCAATTTTATCTTCAATATTATTATGATATGCAGTTGGATTTTTTGCAATTAATTTTGTTTCCATAATAACCTCTTTTCTGTAAAAATTATAGCATAAATACAAAAAGAAATCAATTAAAACAGACTATTCATCATAATTATCATATCTTCTTTTAGAAGTATTACTTGTATAATACCAAACTAATGCAATAATTAAAATAGCTGCAATAGCTAAAATAAGCCAAGTCCAAGCTGTAGATGACATACCTAAAAATGTACCAGTATTTGCTGTTGTAGATGTAGATGTTCTATTTGCAGAATAATTCATATTGCTGTTTGTTCCATTAGTTACATCATGAACTGCATTTTCAATAGCATTTTCAGCACCACCAACAGTATTACGAACACCATTAACAGCATCATTCATAACATTATCACCATCTGTTCCAAAACAAAAAGGAATCAAGAAAGTAAATATTACGGCAATAGCAAAGCCAATGATAAAAAGTAATTTCTTGTTCATAACAAATCCTCCTTAAAAATTAGTTTTATACATAATAAAACCTATTTATAGTATAAATTGTTTAAAACAAAATATACTTGCAAAAAAAAGAAAAATCATATACAATAACTAGGAAAAGAGGAAAAAAATGAAAATAATTAAAAATTATGAAACAAATAATTCAAAAATTGAAGAATTAAAAGAATTTGATAAACAAAAAACAAAAGTATTCAAATATATAACATATAAAAAAAGAACTGAACAAGAAATTAGAAATAAATTCAGAGGGCAAATAGATGAAAATATGTTAGAAGACATAATAGAATATCTAAAAGAAGCAAAATACATAAATGATAATGAATTTATTGAAAGACAAGTAAATGAATATATGATTTTAAAAACATTATCAATAAAAGAAATAAAATATAAACTAATGCAAAAAGGTATTAACAGAAAACTAATAGAAGAATATATAGAAAAAAATTATGAAAAACTAAAACAATATCAAGACAAATGCATAGAAAAAATAAAAGCCAAAAAAGCAGGAACAATGGATGAACAAGAAATAGAGCAATACTTATATAGGAAAGGATATAAATGTGATTAAAATGCAAAATATACTACAATTAGAAACAAACAAATATGCAATAAAAATAGATAATTTTGAAGGCCCACTTGATTTATTATGCCATCTAATAGATAAAAATAAGATGGATATATATGATATAAACATAAGTCAAATAGCAGACCAATATATTGAATATATAAATAATATGGAAAAAATGAATTTGGATGTAACTAGTGAATTTTTAGTAATGTCTTCAACATTACTTTATTTAAAATCAAAGCACTTATTACCTAAAATTGAAGATGATGAAGAAGAGATTTCTGAAGAAGAATTGATAAGAAGAATAATTGAATACAAAAAATACAAAGAAATAACAAAAGTACTTAAAGAAAATTTTTTAGAATATTCAAAAAGATATTTTAAAATGCCAGAAGAAATAGTATTACCAAAACAACAAATTGAAGAAAATTATACAAAAGAAATTATACCAGAAATTTATAATAGTGTTGTACAAAGAAATAAAGACAAAGTAAATGAAAATGCTTCAAACATAGAAAAAATAGCAATAACTGAAACATATTTTGTAGGAGATAAAGTAAAAGAAATGTATAGAGCATTAATAAAATACAAAAAATTTACTTTTAACAAATTATTCTCTATTAAAAAAAGAAATAAAAGAGAGATTGTAACAGCATTTACAGGATTACTAGAAATGTCTAGAAGAAATAAAGTAATAACAGAACAACAGGAAATATTTGGAGATATTGAAGTTGAAAAGAATAAAACAAAATAAATAAGGGAAAAATAATATTATAGCAAGAGAGGCGATAATATTGTTTTTTCTTTTTTTTATTATATTCATATTAATAGTAGCAATTGCAATACATACAAGTAAAATTGGTATAGAAGTCAAAAATTTAAAAATTGATACACAAAAAAACATTAAAATTAATGAGGATAGACAAATATATTTAAATATTTATATTTTTTGGAAGTTAAAGATTTTTAAGAAAAATCTTCGAAAGGCTAAAATTTCAAATTTTAAAATGATTAAAAATAAGAAGCTAAAAATTGACTATAAGCAATTAATAAAAAAGGTAAAATTGCAAATAGTAAAAATAAACTTATATATTCGGAATTGGAACAGAAGATGCTGCACAGACTGCAATAATATTAGGAAGTATTTCAGCAATAATTGGAACAATAGTAAGAAAACCAACATATAGATTAGAGCCAATATATGAAAACAAAAATATTCTAAAAATGAATCTTGATGGTATATTTACAATATATTTGATGCAATATATATATAGTCAAATATTTAATAAGAAGGAGAGTATAGATAATGAGTGAACACCCAATTGAAAGTCTTATGATGACTGCGATGAGCAGTATTCAAAATATGGTTGATGTAAATACTATAATTGGAGAACCAATAGAAACAAATGGAGGTATTACAATAATTCCGATTTCTAAAGTGTCATTTGGATTTGCAGCAGGAGGTAGTGAATTTTCAAATGAAACAATAAAAGAATACACAAGAAAAGAAAAAGATGAAGATATTGAATACAGACTTCCATTTGGAGGAGGAGCAGGTGCTGGTGTTTCAATAAATCCTGTAGCATTTTTAGTTGTGCAAGGTGAGAGTGTTAAACTAATGCCTGTTGAACATGTATCTTGTGTAGATAAGCTTTTAGATTATATACCAGATTTAATACAAAAAATAAATGATATAACCAAAAATGAAGAATAAAAGTTGCAATTAACCAAAAAAAATGCTATTATATTAAAGAAAAAATAAAAAAGGGAGCAAAAAATGAAGAAGTTAAATTTAAAACAATGCCATATAATAGTAATTATATTAGGAATAATATTCATAATGTTACCTGTATTTAATGGAAATGTATGGTTTGATGAAAGCTATTCAGTAGCAATGGCAAGACAAAATTTGGGAGACATATGGAATATAGGAGGGCATGATGTACATCCTGTATTATATTACTGGTTCTTAAGAGTAGTATACTTAATTACAGGAGGACCTATAATAGCATATAAAATATTTTCAGCAATACCAATTGCAATAATGATAATATTAGGATTTACACATATAAGGAAAGACTTTGGAGAAAAAGCAGGAATTATATTTTCATTCTTATGTGCAATATTACCAGAAATGGCATATTATGCACAAGAAGTCAGAATGTATTCATGGGCAATATTATCAGTAACAATATTAGCAATATATGCTTGGAGGCTATTAAAAAAGGATAGTGTAAAAGATTGGATAATATTTGGAATATCAAGTTTAATAAGTATATATTTGCACTATTATGGCTTGATGGCTGCAGGGCTAATTAATGTAGCATTATTAGTATATCTAATTATAAAAAAGAGAAAAAAAGGATTAATATATATTATATCTTTTGGAATTATTCAAGCAATAGCATACATTCCATGGATGATGGCATTATTATCACAAATGGGACATGTTTCAAATGGATTTTGGATTGGATTTACATGGCCAAAAACTTTAATGGAATTACTAGGTTGCCAATTAGCAGGATATATAAGAACTACAGAAGTACCAGAATTAATAGCGCCAACAATATTTGCAGTAGAATTATATGCATATACTTTTTATAAAGCATATAAATTATATAAAGAAAAACAAGACTTAAAACCATTTTATTTTTCTGCTGGAATGTATCTTGCAGTAATATTAGCAGCAATTATAATTACAAAAATAATGAAACAATCAATATTATATTATAGATATTTATTTGTTATAACAGGATTATATATATTTGCTATAACATACATACTTAGTAAAGAAAAAAACAAAATTGCAATATTTACAATTTTAGCAGTAATAGCAGGATTAGGATTATATAATAATATTGGATTAATAAAAGACAATTATGATAGTTCAAATAATAAACCATTGCAATATATGGCAGAAAACATAAAAAAAGAAGATATTGTAGTATACACTGATTGTGGTGTTGGTTCAGTTGCAGCAGTTCACAATATAGAACCACAAGTATATTTTTTAAATGAAGATAATTGGGGGGTACAAGAAGCATATAAATGCTTTGGACCAAACTACGAAACTGTAATAAATAGAGAATTTCTTGAAAATGCACCTGATAGAATATGGGTGATAGATAATAAAGATGGAAGTGCTTCAAAAGATTTATTTGGAGATGAAACAAAATATAAAAAAGTTTCAGAAGAGATTTTTGAAACAAAATATCATAATTATGCTTGGAAAATAACATTGATAGAAAAAATAAAATAAAAAAGTGGCTTTTTAATTAAAGCCATTTTTTTATTCAAGTCCATATTTCTTTTTGAATCTGTCTGCTCTACCACCTTTAGTATCAAGTCTTAAGTTACCTGTCCAGTATGGGTGACATTTTGAACAAACGTCTACTTTTAAATCTTTTTTTGTTGATCCAACTTCTAAAACATTACCACAAGCACAAGTAATAGTTGTTTGGTTATATTGTGGATGTATTCCTTCTTTCATGTGCAATTCACCTCTTTCTTAAAACAGTAATTTTTGCCATATATTATATTACCATATATTTTTGCCTTTTTCAAGTTATTTGTCTAAATTTTTCTTATCTGTTGATTGTTCTTGTTGTTGATTAACATATGTAGCAGAAGATTCTAATTCGCTTTTTAATGATGTTTTATGAACAAGTTTTGACATAACATTAAAAACACAAGCTATTATTAAAATTAATAATCCAATTTTTTTCCAATATTTTGCTAACATATTAAACTCCTTTAAAAAATTTATACATAAATAATTATACTTATTTTTTATGATTTTGTCAATATTATTTAAGATTTTCGGGTAAAATAATATTAAAAAATATAGGGAGAGCATGAAAAATGAAAAAAATTATTTTAATTTCAATTATTTTTGCAATAGTTTTAGGAGTCATTATCTATAGTAATAATTCACCACAAAAGAATACAGAAAGTGATTATCAAGCACAAAGAAGTAGTGTAAATACAAATACTACAAATACAAATGCAACAAACAATAATGAAATAAATATTAATATAGATAAGCCTCAAAATACACAAACACAAGAAAAAGAAATAGCAAGTTTTTCAACAAAAATATATAACAAAGAAAAAGCAAGACAAAATAATATTTCAATAACTTGCAATACATTAACAAATACGGTAATACAAAGCGGAGAAACTTTTTCTTTTTGTGATGTAGTAGGAAAAGCAACAGAAGAAAAAGGTTATCAAAAAGCAGATATATTTATAGATGGAGAAAAAAAGCAAGGTCTTGGGGGAGGAAATTGCCAAGTAAGTACTACATTGTATAATGCAATATTAAAAATCCCAGAGTTGGAAGTAGTTGAAAGACATGAACATAGTAGTTATGTACCATATATAAAAGATGGAAAAGATGCAGCAGTTGCATATGGAAGTTATGATTTTAAATTTAAGAATAATACTGATTCGCCCATAAAAATATTATTCGAATGTGATAAAAATAATGTTACTGCTAAAATAATTCAATTAATAAACAGCTAGCTATAAGCCAGCTGTTTTAAAGTCTCAGTAAAGAGAACCATTTTGTTAGTAAATGTTTTGACATACTAAATAAGTCAATTTTATTAATGGATTTTTCAGCAACTAAATTTACAGTATATACATTTGATTCACCTATTGAATAAGTTATACTTCCTATGACTTGATTTTGAGTTATTGGAGCATCAATAGAATCTGGTAAATTAATACTATAACTAATGCTTGCTTCTTCACCTTTTTTTACAAGAAATGAAGGAGAAGTCTCATATATAATATTGATGGAATCTTCAACTCCTTTATGAACAGGAATTGTTTTAAAAACATCTCCTTTTACTGCATAAGAACTATATGAAAATGTACTGAATCCATAATCTAAAAGACTAGTTGCATTTTTAAATCTAAGAGCAGAAGACGGAGCCTTCATAATAACTGCAATTAATGACAAACCATCACGAGTTGCTGAAGCAGATAGATTGTATAGAGCAAGAGAAGTAGAACCTGTTTTTAAACCAGTACATCCTGAATAATTTCTAACAAGCTTATTTGTATTAGAAAGAGCAGATTTTCCATCTCTTAAAGAATCTGTCCAAATAGTTGTATAATTCGTAATAGTAGGATGATTAACTAAAAGCTCTCTTGACATTAATGCAATATCATATGAAGAAGTCAAATGTTCATCTTCATCAAGACCATGACAATTAACAAAATGGGTATCATTCATTCCAAGTTCTTTTGCTTTATCATTCATCATCTGAACAAAATTTTCCTCAGTTCCGGCTAAATATTCTGCCATAGCAACAACACAATCATTTGCAGAAACAACACAAATAGCTTTTAACATATCATTAACACTTAAAGTTTCTGTTTGATCTAGCCAAATCTGAGAACCACCCATTTTTGCAGCATTATCACTACAAGGAATTTGAGTGTCAAGATATATTTTTCCACTATCTAATGCTTCCATAATAAGGAGTAAACTCATTATTTTTGTAACACTTGCGGGGTGTAATCTTTCATGTATATTATACCCATATAATATTTGACCACTATTTTGCTCTATCAAAATTGCTGAACCTGCTTCTAAATTAAGAAAATTATCTAGTGTTGAAGAAGCTTCTACCAAATCATTTGATACAGTCCAAGTATAAGATTGGGAAGATGCGCTACATGGTATCAAGATAGAGCAAAATAATATTAATAACATAATAAAACAAAAAAATTTTTGCATATAATTCCTCCAACTTTTCTATAATTATATGCAAAAAATAAGTAAATATGAACTAATAAAGTAAAGTAATAAAATTTCCATCTTTTTTTATAAAACCTTCATCTATTAATAACTTCAATTCTCTCATCATGGCACTTCTATCAACACTTAAAAAATCAGCAAAGTCAGTGTAAGAAAAAGGTAATGTAAAAGATTTTCTTAAATTGCTTCTAGATAGCATATCAAAATAAGAAAGAATTTTACTTCTAATGCTTCTTTTTGTTAGTAATTCAATTCTTAAATTTAATTGAATTATTTGCTCTAAAAATAGTTCACTTAAATTATTAATCAATTCTTTATGAAAATCACAATTCTTCCTACACTTTGTAAAAAGAGTATCATATGTAAAAAACAAAATCTCAGCCTTTTTTTTGGCTTCTACAAAAAGCTCATTATTAGTATTTGCAGGATAAAATATTTCACCAAAAACATCATTTTCAACAAAATGACCAATTATAGTTTTATTACCATTAAAATCATATCTAAGTAAATCAACTTCACCTGAAAGGACAATACAAATTTGATTTCTTTTTTCTATATATGTAGTTACAGTTTCTCCTTTAGTAAATTTTTTTATTTGAATACGTTCACAATTATTTTTAAAATTTTCTATAAAATTTTTTTTGTTGAAATAAGTATCCATAAAATAACCTCCAAAATCATCAAAAGTTTGACTTTCTAAAACTCTAAAATTCGACATAATAATTCTACTAAAAATTATGAAAATAATACCACAAAAATGTTGCTTTTGCAACAGAAATTTGCAAATTTAGATATATAATGAAGCCATACAAATAAAAAATGTTTGTACAGATGAAAGGAACGGGGTAAGAATGAAGGTAATAAAAAGAGACGGAAGAACAATTGAATTCGATAGAGCAAAAATCGAAATTGCAATTGAAAAAGCTAATAAAGAAGTTAGAGCAAAAGAAAGAGCAACAAAGGAAGAAATAGAAGAAATAATTGATTATATAGTAGAATTAGGTAAAAAAAGAATTTTAGTTGAAGATATTCAAGATATTATAGAAGAAAAGCTTATGGAATTTGATAAATATGAGCTTGCTAAAAAATACATAGTTTATAGATATACAAGAGCTTTAGTTAGAAAATCAAATACAACAGATGAATCAATATTAGGACTAATAAGAAACGAAAACAAAGAATTAGCAGAAGAAAATTCAAACAAAAATACAATGTTAGCATCAACACAAAGAGATTATATAGCAGGAGAAGTATCAAGAGACTTAACAAAAAGAATATTATTGCCAGAAAAAATATCAAAAGCACATGAAGAAGGAATCCTTCATTTTCATGATGCAGATTATTTTGTACAACCAATATTTAATTGCTGTTTAATAAACATAGGAGATATGTTAGATAATGGAACAGCAATGAATGGAAAAACTATAGAAAGCCCAAAAAGTTTCCAAGTAGCATGTACAGTTACAACACAAATAATTGCAGCAGTAGCAAGCAATCAATATGGTGGACAATCAGTAGACTTAAAACATTTAGGAAAATATTTAAGAAGAAGTTATAACAAATTCAAAAAGAAGTTAACCGAAAAATATGGAGGTAAACTATCTAAAAATCTTATAGAAGAAATGGTTAATGATAGGGTAAAAGAAGAACTTACAGCAGGTGTTCAAACAATTCAATATCAAATCAATACATTAATGACAACAAATGGACAATCACCATTTGTAACACTGTTTCTACATCTTGAGGAAGATGATGAATACATAAAAGAAAATGCAATGATAATAGAAGAAATATTAAAACAAAGAATTCAAGGCATAAAAAATGAAGTAGGAGTTTATGTAACACCAGCATTTCCAAAACTTGTATATGTATTAGATGAACACAATTGTCTAAAAGGTGGCAAATATGATTACTTAACAAAATTAGCTGTAAAATGTTCAGCAAAAAGAATGTATCCAGATTATATATCAGCAAAGAAAATGAAAGAAAACTATGAAGGAAACGTATTTAGTCCAATGGGATGTAGAAGCTTCTTAATTCCATGGAAAGACGAAAATGGTAATTATAAATTTGAAGGAAGATTTAATCAAGGAGTAGTAAGCATAAATCTACCACAAATAGGAATATTATCACATGGGGATGAAGAAAAATTCTGGAAATTATTAGATGAAAGATTAGAACTATGCAAAGAAGCATTAATGTGTAGACATTATGCGTTATTAGGAACATCATCAGATATATCACCAATACATTGGCAAAATGGAGCGATAGCTCGTTTGAAAAAAGGTGAAAAAATAGATAAATTCTTAAAAGACGGATACTCTACACTATCATTAGGATATATAGGAATATATGAAGCAACAAAATTAATAAAAGGAGTATCACACACAACTCCTGAAGGACATGAGTTTGCAATAAAAATAATGAAATATTTAAAAGATAGAACAACAAAATGGAGAAATGAAACAGGATTAGGATTTTCTCTATATGGAACACCAGCAGAAAGTTTATGTTATAGATTTGCACGTATAGATAAAGAAAAATTTGGAGACATAGAAGATGTTACAGATAAAGGATATTACACAAATTCATATCATGTAGATGTAAGGGAAAAAATAAATGCATTTGATAAACTAAAATTTGAAAGCGAATTCCAACCTTTATCTGCAGGAGGAGCAATCTCATATGTAGAAGTTCCAAATATGAAAAATAATTTAACAGCATTAGAAGAAGTTGTTAAATTTATATATGACAATATTCAATATGCAGAATTTAATACAAAATCAGATTACTGCCAATGCTGTGGTTTTGATGGAGAAATGATAATAAATGATAATAATGAATGGGAATGCCCACAATGTGGAAATAAAGATAAATCAAAATTAAATGTAGTTAGACGTACATGTGGCTACTTAGGCGAGAATTTCTGGAATGTAGGAAAAACAAAAGAAATAAAATCAAGAGTTATGCATTTATAAAAAATATAATAAAAACATTGAAAACTGTTTATAATATGATAAAATAAAAACATATTAAATTAAAAGGAGGTCTTTCTATGGAAAGAAAATTAAAAGTAATTCAATATGGTGTAGGCAAAATGAGTTTATATACAATGAGATATGTATATGAAAAAGGAGCAGAAATAGTAGGAGCAGTAGATGTTAATCCAGATGTAATTGGAAAAGATATAGGAGAAATATTAGGAACAGAAAATAAAGGTGTAAAAGTAGTAAGTGCAGATGATGCAAGACAAATGATGATTGATACAAAACCAGATATTGCAATAGTAACAACAATGAGTTTAATAAAAGATGTAGAAAATCCATTATTATTATGTGCAGAACTTGGAGTAAATGCAATAACAACATGTGAAGAAGCATTTTATCCAGAAAATTCAAATCCAGAATTAACAAAAAGAATAGATGAACTTGCAAAGAAAAATAATTGTACAATTACAGGAAGCGGATACCAAGACATATATTGGGGACAACTAATTTCTTCAATAGCTGGTTCTACACAAAAAATAACAAAAATAAAAGGAAGTTCAAGCTATAATGTAGAAGAATATGGAATAGCATTAGCAAAAGCTCATGGAGCAGGACTATCTTTAGATGATTTTGATAAAGAAGTAGCTTCAGTAGACAGAATAAGTGATGAAGAAAGACAAAAAATAATTGAAAGTGGAGAATATTTACCATCATATATGTGGAATGTAAATGGATGGCTATGTGAAAAACTAGGACTAACAGTTAAATCACAAAGACAAAAATGTGTACCACAAACATATAAAGAAGATTTATATTCATCAACATTAGGAATGACAGTAAAAGCAGGAGATGCAACAGGAATGAGTGCTGTTGTTACAACAGAAACAGAAGAAGGAATAACAATAGAAAGTGAATGTATTGGAAAAGTATATGCTCCAGAAGAATATGACAAAAATGAATGGACAGTATATGGAGAACCAGATACAACAATAGTTGTTGCAAAACCAGCAACAGTAGAACTTACATGTGCATCTGTTGTAAACAGATTACCAGATGTTATAAACAGTAAACCTGGATATGTTCCAACATGTGAATTTGGAGAACTAAACTTCAAAGTAAAACCATTAAATGAATATGTAAAATAAAACGTTTTAAAATAAATATATCAAAAGATTAAAGGATGGAAAAAATGAGAAAAAAGCAAAAAAGAACAGAAAGAGGAATAACGCTAATAGCATTAGTTGTAACAATAGTAGTGTTATTAATCTTAGCAGGTGTAACAATAGCAATGCTAAGAGGAGAAAATGGAATATTGAGTAAAGCAGAAAGTGCAAAAGAAGCAACAGAAAATAAAGGAGCAGAGGAAAAAGTAGGATTAGCAATATCAGCAGCAAGAGCAAAAGGATTAGGAACATTAACAATAGCAAACTTAAGGGAAGAAGTAGAAAACAACTATGGAGGAACAGTAACAGGAGAAGAATTCCCAGTAACAGTAACAATAGATGGAAAAGCATTTTCAGTAACAACAGATGGAGGAGTAACAAGTACAAAAGAAACAAGTATAGATATAGGAAGTTATGTACAATATGATATGCCATATACAGATATGTATTCAGGACAAGAATATACAGCAACAAATGGCTGGAGATACTTAGGAAAAGACGATTCAGGAAATCAACTAATAGTAAGTACAGGAATACCAGCAATATTATTTTATAGTAGTGCTACTAATAAAGGAAATCAAGCAAATGGAGGAGCAAATAGTTGGTGGGCAACTAAAAATGAAATAAGTTCAACAACAGATACATTGTATAAAACAACTAAAGGATATGATTATAATACAGATAGTGGAGAACCAAATAAATATGCAGCATATGGAATGAGATATAAATTTGGAAGAATACCATTTTCATATCAAGCAAGTGGAACAAGAGTAAGTACAGCTAATACAGGAATATTTAGAAAAATAGGAAATACAACAAGTGGAACAAATATAAATTTAAACTTTAGAGCAAATGGAACAGATGTAGTAGACGTACACAATTTAACATTAGCAGAACTAAATAGAGCAACAAGTAAAGCAAGTGGAACTACTAGAGAGGATATAGATACAACTTCAGGATTTAAAGATTTAACAGGAACAGCATTAGGGCTATTTGATATGCAGAAATTAGATGGATATACGCAAAATTATTATTATTGGTTGGCTTCACCTAGCACGAGCAGCAGGAACGACGTGTACGGTGTGAACTATATCAGTAGCGACGTTCGCCTCTACAGCAACAGCAGTAATGGGCTTAGGCCTGTAGTTACTCTAAAACCTGATGTTCAATTAACAGTAGTAGACTAGAAAGAAAGAGTAAAAAAAATAATAGAAAAAATTAGAAAACAAAGTAAAATTTCCGTGTGGACTAGTGTCGCATGGAAATTTTTTTCATGGATTAGTTTATGCCTAAATCTTGAAAAAATTAATATATAGTTGTATAATAATTTCGAAAAAAGAAAGAGAGGGCATATTATGCAAGAAAAAGAATATGGGTTAGTATTAGCAGGAGGCGGAACAAAAGGAGCATATGAAGTTGGTGTTTGGAAAGCATTATGTGAAATGAAACTAAATATAAAAGGAATAGTAGGAGCATCAATAGGAGCGTTAAATGGAGCATTATTCTTACAAAATGACTTTAAAGCACTTGAGCAAATGTATGAAAATATCAAAATTGATAATATAATGAAAGTGGATGGGATAGACCAAAATAAAAATATATTTAATTTATCAAATATATTTAATTTAGCTGCAGGATATACAAAACAAAAAGGTATAGATAATACACCACTAAGAAAGATGATAGAACAATATGTAGACATGGACAAGTTGTATGATTCTAAAATTGACTTTGGATTAGTAACATATTCTGTAAAAGATGGAGAGCCATTGCAAAAATTCAAAAATGAAATTCCAAAAGAAAAAATGGTAGAATATTTACTTGCAACAGCATGTTTTCCAATATTTAAACCACAGATAATAGATGGGAAAGAGTATTATGATGGTGGATTATATGACAATATTCCATCAAATATGTTAATAGAAAAAGGTTATAAAAATCTAATAATTGCTGATATTGCTGGAATTGGTTTTAGCAAAAAAACAGTAAATAAAGATGTATATGTAAAAGTAATATATCCATCAGAAGACTTAGGTGGAACATTTGAATTCAATCATGAGAAAATTATCAATAATATAAAATTAGGATATTTAGACACGATGAGAAGTTTCAGTAAGTTACAAGGGCACATATACTATTTTAGAACAGAAGAGTTTACAAAAATGCTAGAGAAATTTAATCTACAGACGATATATGGATTAGAATATGCAGCACAAATTTATAAAATGGATAGATATAGAGAATATACATTTAAAGAATTTACAGAAGAATTAAAACAAAGAGATGAAAAAGCAGAAAAAATATATGAAAAAGTAAAAAGAGAAAGTGTTATTCAAGTAGGAAAGCAATTAAAAAAGCTATTTGACAAAGGATTAGGTTTATGTGTAGTAAGAGATTTATATATGAATAGACCTGCATCAAAACTTTCAAATTACATATTAAACTTTACAAAAGACTATATTATTTCAGCAAAAGCACTAATTGAACTAAAAAAATATGAAGAATAAGGGTGAATTACATGAATTGGATAGGATTGGCTGTATCATATATATACATAGGCCTAATAATAGTAGGCGCAAAATTATTTGAAAAAATAGGAAAAGAAGCAAGTCGTAAATTTATACATATTATGCTTGGTAATTGGTGGATAATAGCAATGATATTCTTTACAAATGTGTGGTTTGCAGCATTTGTGCCATTTACATTTGTTATAATTAATTATATTTCATACAAAAAAGACATAATAAAAGTAATGGAAAGAGATAATCAAGATGGACTAGGAACAGTATATTATGCTATGTCACTATTTATATTAACAATAGTATCATTTGGAATATATCATAACCCTGCTTTAGGATTAGCACCAACTCTTGTAATGGCATATGGAGATGGATTGGCAGCACTTATAGGCAAGAAAATAAAGAGTAAGAAATATAAATTAGGAGATTCAAAAAAATCATTTGCAGGTTCTATTACAATGTTTATAATAGCAACATTAGTAATAGGAGGATACCTAATATATGAGCATACAAGCCCAATATTTTTTGGAACAACACATTGGAGCTGCACTACAGTTTTAGCAGCATTTATGATTACAGCATTAGAGGCAATATCAGTAAAAGGCACAGATAATATAACTGTTCCTCTTGGAACATTAAGTCTATTGCTATTATTAGGATAGGAGATAGAATGAATAGAGAAATATTAAATGAATACAGAGAAAAAGATGATAAAATTCTGTTGGCACAAGTATTAGATAAAATTGAGGCAGTAGATAGCAGAAATAAAATAGAATATACAGATTTTTTAGACTTGGCACAAATAGAATTAGTACAAAAATTTATTAATAAAATAAAAATAGAAAATTATATGTTTTTTGGAGGATTTGAACAAGCTGAAAGAAAAGTGCTTGTTATATATCCAGAAAAATTTAATGAACAAGTAGTAAGGAAAAACTTAAACAGTATTATAAAAGCAATACGAATTCAACTACCAGATGATTTGAAAGGAAAATATAATCATAGAGATTATTTAGGAGCAGTAATAAAGCTAGGTGTTGAAAGAAGAAAAATAGGAGACATAATTGTTGATAATGATGGGGCAGATATATTAATAGATAAAGATGTAGAAAAGTTTTTGAAAGATAATTTAGGAAGCCTAACTAGATTTTCTAAATCTGAAATAACTTGTATAGAGATTAATGAACTAAGAAAAGTAGAAATAATAAAAGAAGAACTTGAAGTTATTGTTGCTTCATTAAGACTAGATAATGTTATTGCAGAACTTGCAAGATGTTCAAGAAATAAGGCTATGGACATAATTAATATGGAAAGGGTATTTGTTAATTTCCAAAGTGAAACTAAAAAGACAAAACAGATTAAAGCAGGAGATATGATAACAATTAGAGGAAAAGGAAGATTCTTCATAAAAGAAATTCTTGGACAGACAAGAAGTGGAAGAACAATTTTAAAAGTAGAAAAATTTAAATAAAAAGAAAGACTGTAATAGTGATTATTGCAGTCCTTTTTATATTAATTAAGATAATTAGTCATAATAATTGCATCTTGTGAATTATTATAATATTTCTTTCTTATACCTAAATTTTTGAATCCAAATTTTTCGTATAATCCAATAGCTGGCTTATTTGTACAATTTACTTCTAAAGTCAATGTTTTGATATTCATTTCAGTGCAAAGATCTATTAGAGTATCAAGTAATTCTCCTCCAAGGCCTCTACCACGATGAGATTTTTTTACAACGATATTATGAAGAGTGGCTTCATCAAGACATATCATAATTCCAGCAAAACCTAAAATTTCATTGTTTTCTTTTGCAACAATATAAGTAGTATCTTTATTTTCAAGTTCTTGCTTTAAAACATTATAACTCCAAAAATTATCAAAGTCTGAATAAAGAGTATCTTTCATTAATTCCAAATCTTCTAAAGTCATTGTAACTATTTCCATTATTTTTTTCCACCTTTCTCTTCAAGAGCTCTTTCTGCTTGTGATTTTCTTAAGTATAATGGCATAATAGATGAATTAATACCTTCTTTATATGAAGCTAAACCTGCAAGACCAAGGGAAAAACTACTTAAATCATTAGCTTCACTAAAGTTGCAAGAATGTAAATTTTGCATTATATAATCTTTATGAGCAACTGCACCATCTCCAACAAAAGTAATAGTATCTGAATACTTACTTAAGTCAGAAACAACATCTTCAATTGACTTGAATTCCAAATTAGAAATCAAATTATATTTAGAATTTTCTAATTTAAATAATCCAAAATATACATTATCATTTTTTGCATCTATTAAAGAGCAAATAAGACTTTCTTTTTTTATATTATAAGCTAAAGCTTCTAAAGAACTTATACCAACACAATTTACATTTAAACTATCTCTAAATGCTAAAACTGTTCCAATACCAATTCTTATACCAGTAAAAGAACCAGGCCCTTTGTCGCAAACAATTAAGTCGATATCTGAAATAGAAAGTTTAGTCTCGTTAAATAATTGCTCAATAACAGGCATTATTTTTTCAGAATGATTTCTTGCATCATTTACATTTATTTCTTTGAGACAAAGTTGGTTGTCCAAAATTGCAACTGTGCATAAATTGCTTGCTGTATCTATACTTAAAATTTTCATAATTACCTCATTTCTACGATATTATATAACAAATATAACAAATTTACAACATATTATGTCAAAAAGTGTAAAAATAACATAATATATATTAGTACTGGAGGTGCTAATATGGAACCACAAGTAGAAATATATTGTAAAAAAGAACGCAAGAAAAAAGATTGCTCTTGTATTTGGATAGTTTTAACAGTTGTTACTATTGCATTAGCTTTCTTTGCAGGAGTATTAGTAACAGCCTTAACTGAAATAATATCAACATTAGGACTTGGGGCAATAATTGTATTACTGATAGCTTTAGGAGTTTTATTCATAATAAGTTTAATTGCCCTAATATGCTGCAAAAGTACTGATAGAAAAAAATGCTGTTATTAAATAAATATAAATAAGAGGAAGTGCAAACTTCCTCTTTAATGTTTTTATAGTATAATACAAATCAATCCACCAGAGCCTTCATTAAATTTTTTTTTAAAATATTTGAGTTCCCAATAATTGTAGGGGAGTATCCTCAAAGCTGAAAAAATTTCTATAAAAGTAAAAAATTAAAATTTCATAAATGATTCAGGTAATTACATAAAATAAAAAAGAATTAGTAAATCATAATGTTATAATAAAACTAATTCTTTTTTATTTTGTAATGTTTATTATCTGTATAACCCAATAACCAAATAGGTGAAACATCAAAAAGAGTTGCAATTTTATCAATCATAACAGGTCCAATATTTTGAATTTGCCCACTTGCATATTTAGAAATGGTACTTTTTGACTTTAGACCTAATTTTTTTGCAATTTCTTCATAAGTAAGGTCGGATTGGTTAATAAGTTCAGAAAATCTTTCATGAAAAGTATATTTCAAGTATAGTCACCTCGCTAAAAATTTATTGGAATTATTATAACATTAAAAAGTAAAAATGTAAATAGTAAGATTAGATAGACTAAAAAGTAAATAATTGGAAAAATGTATTGACAAAATAAAAAAAATATTATATCATGTTTCTTGATAAGAAACAAAGGAGTAGACATGGAACCAAAAGTTATAGGAAATAGAATAAAAGAATTAATGAATATAGAAGCAGTTGCTGAAGATAAATTAGCCAAAAATCTAAAATTGACACTATTAGAATTAGAAAAAAAGCTGAATGGTGAAGAAGAATTTTATATTAGTGAAATGATGAAAATAAAAGAAATATTTAATTTAAATTTAGATGTATTTGCAAAACTATTTTTTGAAAAAGATTTTAAATGGGAAGAAGTTATTCAAAATTTATATAAATAAAAAATATATAAACAAAAGAAGAGAAGTTAAAACTTCTCTATTTTTAAAACTAAAAAAGGAGGAAAGAGATGATTAATGGATTAAAAGAAGTATTAAATTCAGGAAATCTAGAAAAAATAGAAGAATTTATACTAGACAGAGAATATGAATATTATACGAGTGATGGAGATAAATTAGTAGATAGTTATGAGGATTTAGAATTTCAAATTCCTAATTATGATTTATTAACAAAATCTTTAGGTATAGCAGACAATCAATCACCTATTATTACTGATATGTATTTAAATGAAACTAGAACAATAACAAATAAAATAGATGCATATAACAGCAAAATAATTAACTGTTATTTAATAAGATTTGAACAATTTACATTGTCAGATGAAGATGGAGGGATTACTAGAATTATTTTTTCAGATGATATTAATAATGCTATAGAAAATATTAAAGAAATGTTAAAAACCAGAAACATTGCTTTAGAATCAAAAAAATTCTTCGAACAACAGAAAGAAAATGATGATAATGCACGTTAAGATAAAAATAAAATCAAATATTGAAAGGAAAAAATAAATAATAATATGGAAGAAAATTTAAAGAAGTTAATTAATCCTAAAAATATTGAAAATGATAGTGTAGAGATAGAAAAATTTGCATTAAAAACACCATTAATACGATTGCATTGGTTGGATACACCAAAAAGAAAAGTGTGGGCTAAACTTGAATGTAATCAACTAACAAATTCATTTAAAGTAAGAGGAGCATATAATGCAATTAGAAAAATTGATGAAAATATTCCAGTGATAACGAATTCTGCTGGAAACCATGGACTTGCCATTGCATATACTTTGCAAAGAATGAACAGAAAAGGAAAGATTTTTGTACCTGAAAATGCTTCAGAATTAAAATTAAGAAGATTAATAAATATGGGAGCTGAAGTAATTCCAGTAGGAAAAGACTTATATAAGTGTGGAGAGAATGCAAAGAAAGTAGCAAAAGAGATAGGTGGAGCTTATATTTCACCATTTTCCACAACAGATGTAATTATAGGTCAAGGCTCTTTAGCTGTTGAGACATTAAAACAAAAAAGTCATTTTGATCATATATTAATTCCTCTTGGCGGAGGAGGTTTATTAATTGGAGCTGGAATGTATTTTAAATATAAAAATTCAGATTGTCAAATTGATGCTATTCATCCAAAAGTATTTAATAGAGACTTTTCAAAAGACTATTTTGAAGCACTATCTAAACCAATATATCCGACTATTGCAGATGGGTTAGCAGTTCAACATTCAAAAGATGATATTACTGCAGAATTACTTGAAGAAGTAATAGATTCTATAGAATATGTATCAGAAGATGATATTGAAAAAGGAATAGTTTCTATGTTAAGCAATGAGGGGTTATTAGTTGAGGGAGCTAGTGGAACAGGTATAGCAGCATTATTAAATGATCCAGAAGGGGAAAAATACAATGGAGATGTATTAATAATTATCAGTGGAGGAAATATTTCTACGTCTTCACTTATGCATGCTTTAGCAACACATACAAACAGTAAAGAAACTGGTAAATTATTAGGATTTAATTCTATAACATTACCTCAAGAATCTGTAAAATATAAAGAAGAGAGAAAAAATAATAATATTGAAAGTTTAGATAAAACAAGTTATATAAAAGAGTCAGCTGGAATATGGGATGTAGTATATAATAATGTAAATAGAGAGTTATCAAAATTCAAAAAGGAATTAAAAGGATTTATAGAATATAGTAAATACGAAAAATTAAATATAAATTACTATAGTATTGAACATATAAAAAACGATACTACTAGTTTAGAAAAATTATTAAATAAAATTGATCAAGAAAAAGAAACAAATTGTAAAAGAGAATTAATACGTATTGCAATACAACAATATTCATATTTGAAAAATAGTTTTGCTTGGTGTAGTGCAAGTTCTGCTCAAAGCAAAAAGATAATGTTTTTTGACCCCGCTGAGAACAATGATAGTGCCTGCAATTATGATAGATATGGTTCATTATTGTTAAAAGAAAAAGAGATAGAACTTCAACAAAGTTTAGGTTTTGACATAGAAAAAACAGGATTATTATTAACATCATCTGGTCAAGCTGCATATACAGTTGCTGAAAGTTTTTTAATAAGAAATATTTTATCTAAAGAACCAACTGTAGTTTCTTGTCCGTATATTTATTTTGAAAATCTGGAACAAATACAAGCATTGAAAAATATTAATTTTATATTTTCAGAAAGTTGGAAAATAGAAGATATGATTAATCTTGTCGAAAAAGAAGATGCAGAGGCATTATTTATAGATCCTTTAGCGAATCTTGGAACATTACATATTACAGATTTTGTTAAATTTGCAAAATTATTAGAAGAACATGATTGGTCTAATAGATGGCTTGTTGTTGATGGAACAATGGTTTCTGGAGGAATAAATCTTTTTGAAATATTTAATAAACCTAATCACCCTCATATATTATATTTAGAAAGTGGTAGTAAATATTTGCAATTTGGATTAGATTTACAAATGGCTGGAATAGTAGTTGCTGAAAAACAATATTTACCAGAGTTAAATGTGCATAGAAGAAATACAGGAACAGTAATGTATCAATCAGGTGTGACTAAATTCCCATCATATGATAGAAATACATTTTTAAGTAGAATGAGATTATTAACTAGAAACTCAGAAATTCTTTGTGAAACATTAAAAAAATTAAATATAGATAAAAAAAGAATTAATATCACATTCCCAGCTAACTGGAGAGAGCTAGGGTGGCAACATGGTGGAGGAATTGTAGCAGTTAACTTTGAGGAGATTGGTATTAATAATAAACCATGTTTAGATTTCTTAATTGATTTAATAATTCAAGAATGCCAAAAAGAAGACATTGCATTTACAAAAGGTGTAAGCTTTGGATTTTCTACTATAAGAATTTCGGCCGCAGCAGCAATGGCTCAAAATAAACCACCATTTTTAAGATTTTCTATAGGAGAAGAATCACAAGAAGAAATGCATAAAATATGTGATGTAGTTGAAAGAGCATTTAAAATATTTTTTAAAGAATATAATATTTAAGAGGTATAAATATGAGTGAAATTTTTAAAATATACACTAATTTAAGAGAAAAAGATAAAAAACTAATTGGAACATATCCTATTGATAATAGAATTATATTAAGTAAATTGATTACAAATACTAATGCAGATTCAGAGTTAAAATATGTATGGATAAATCGTGCTGTTGCTCAAGTAAGCAACAATAATACAAGCGCTATTTTGGGATTAGATGATTTAGATCCTAGAAACCAGAAGACTTCAAGAAGAATAACATTAAAACTAAGAAAAATGCAAAATTTAAATATTCCATTTGAAATAAATAATTTTAATGATTTTAATATTTTTATTGAAAAGATTAAGGAAAAATTTATTATTATAAAACAAAATTATCCTAATTATAGCAATGAGGAAAACTCTGAGCTAAAAAATTATAATTTTAGAAATAAACAAATAATTTATGCAAATTCTGAAGAAGGAAATAGAATTATTGGCGAAAATGAATGCTTAGAAAAATTATGTAGAAAAGATAAAAAATGGTTAAAAGACAACATTGAAAAATACTTGACGTATTTTTATAAGAAAAACAATTTGGAACAACCAAAAAACTTATTTACACAAGACATAGATACAATGTCAAAATTAGTTAAGGCACTTTTAATACCATGTGTATTATATAAAGGAGATATAAAAGGATTAAGACTAAAAATAAAAGAACTATTAAATAAAGACTTTTTACCAGTGCTTAAATTTAGCAATTCTATTTCTGGGTATGGTGTTCATTATCCTAAAGATACAGATGGAAAGTATGATATAAGAGAAATAGAAGATGCTATAAAATCTGATACTAAAATAGAAGAATATTTAGTTTCTGCATTAAATAAGAATGGACAAAAAATTAATTATAATTATATAGTAAACACAATAAAAAATGATGGAATCATTTTACAAAGATATATAAAAGGCAATGATTACGCAATTGGTTTCTTTAAGCCGTTAGAAGTATACAATAAAGAGTTTTCTTTAGATATGATTGATTTAGATGTTAGTGATGTGTTAACAGAAGGAACAGCACATTATGGAGATGTTTTACATTATGAAGAAAAATATATAAATAAAATTTTAAAGAATACAGTATTTAAAGGACAAGAAGAATTGATATTTTTGGCAATTGAAATATTAATATATTTATTATGTTTAAATGAAAAATTAGTAAATAATCCAGAAGAGTTTGAAAAGTTTAATTTTGAAGACTTTGGAATACAACTTATTATTGATAATATAACAGGAGAAATGGGATTAATTGAAATAAATGGCAGAACACCATCACATAACTTTAATCATTTTAATTTATTATCAATGTATGGAAAAAATTTTCAAGAAAAAGGGATATTACCTAAAGAAAGAGTATTTTGCACTAGTACAAAGTTCATAAAAATAGAAGATTTTTATGAATTAATTCAGGATGTAAATGATGAAGAGAAGTTAATAAAATATTTAGTTGAAACTATTCAAAAACATTATGTTGAAAAATGTAAATTATTGTTTTTTGGGGTTTCAGATAATTATTTTTCATTGTATTATGCATATTTTTTAGATGAAAATGATATACCACAAAAGATTAATGAAAATATTACTGATTTTTTGAAAAAAATTATAGAAGTTTATAAATAAGGAAGGAAAAATCCTTCCTTATTATAGTATAATACAAATCAATCCACCAGAGCCTTCATTAACAATACGTTCAAGAGTTTCTTGAAGTTTCATTTGAGCCTCTTCTGGCATTTTTGCAAGTTTGGTTTGTAAACCTTCATTAACAAGTTCATTTAAACTCTTTCCAAAAATATTTGAATTCCAAATACTTGTAGGGTCATTTTCAAAACCGGAAAGAAGATAATTAACTAATTCCTCAGACTGTTTTTCAGAGCCGACGATAGGAGAAACTTCGGTTTCTATATCTGCACGAATCATATGAATTGATGGAGCTCTTGCACGAAGTTTTACTCCAAAACGAGACCCCTGTTTAACCATTTCGGGTTCTTCTAAAACAAGTTCGTCAATTGAAGGTGTAACAATACCATAGCCTTTAGTTTTTACTTCTTCAAGAGCATAAGAAATTTTATCATATTTTTTCTTAGTACAAGATAAATCACTCATAATAGAGAACAATTCTCCTTCATTAGTGATATTCATTCCTGTCATTTGAGAAAGAACGGTATAGAATAATTCATCTTTTAAATGAATTGATATATATACTCTTCCTGTATCTAGCATTATGTTTTCAACAAATGTTTTTGAAATGATGTCAGTAGAATCAATTGAAGAAACACAATTAGAGACATCTTTTAAAGCTGAAACATTGCAAAAACAGTCTTTTATTTGAGAAAACAATTTAGCTTTTAGAGGATGGTCAAAATTTAAGCCATCAACCCATTTTGGAAAGCTGATTCTAATTTCTTCAACTGGAAATTCATAAAGTAAGTTAGAAAACATATTTGTTATATCTTCTGTTGTAAGTTCTTCACAATTAACAGGAATTACATTTGTGTTATATTTGTCAGACAATTGGATGGCAAGTTCTCTTGATTCAGGAGAAGATGGAGAAGCACAATTTAATAAAATAATGAAAGGTTTATTAATTGCTTTAAGTTCATTAACAACACGTTCTTCTGCTTTAATATAATCATCACGTGGAATGTCAGTAATAGAACCATCAGTTGTTACAAGAATACCAATTGTAGAATGTTCTTCAATTACTTTTTTTGTGCCGATTTCGGCAGCAGTTTCAAAAGGAATCTCTTCATCAGACCAAGGAGTTTTAACCATTCTAGGTAAATCATCTTCTAGATAGCCAATAGCATTATCAACCAAATAACCAACACAATCAACAAGTCTAGTTTTTAATTTTAAATTTTTATCTATTGTAATTTCAACTGCCTCATTAGGCACAAATTTTGGTTCAGTAGTCATAATTGTACGACCACCAGCACTTTGAGGAAGTTCATCTTTAGCCCTTTCTTTTTTATAATCATTATCTATATTTGGTATAACAAGTAAATCCATAAATTTTTTGATGAAAGTAGATTTACCAGTTCTTACAGGGCCGACAACTCCAATATAAATATCACCATCAGTTCGCTTGGCTATATCCTGATATAAGCCTATATTTTCCATCTATAATACCTCCTTAAGATTAAATTTAAGACAAACTTTTATTAATATATATGGGGCTTAATTTAATAATATTCCACACAAATAAAAAAACTTGCTAAAATAAAATGAATATGATAGAATAGTGACATTGGAAAACATATTATATATAAAAAACAAAAGGAGAATCTTATGGATAAATTACAAGATGTGATAGAAATATTAAAAGAATACAATCAAGAGCATATAATAAAATTATTAGAAAAATTAGAAGGAAAACAAAAAGAAGAATTAATAAAACAAATACAAACAATTGATTTTCATCAAATAATGGAATTATATAATAATACAAAAAAAGAAGTAGAATTTAAAGAAAGTAAAATAGAACCATTAAAATATTTAGATAAAGAAAAGCTTACTTTAGAACAAAAAGAAGAGTTTGATTCAATTGGAAAAGATATTGTAAAACGAGGCAAATATGCAGTTGTAACAATGGCAGGAGGTCAAGGAACCAGATTAGGCCATCCAGGTCCAAAAGGAACATTTAAATTAGATGTATATGGTAAAGGCAAATATTTATTTGAAATATTAATAGAAAATTTAAAAGAAGCAAACACAAAATATAATACAACAATACCTTGGTACATAATGACAAGCAAAGAAAATAACGAAGAAACAGTAAAATTCTTAGAAAAAAATAATTATTTTGGTTATGACAAAAAATATGTTACAATATTTACTCAAAGTGAATTGCCACTAGTAGATACAGAAGGCAAACTTTTAATAGGAAAAGACTTAAAAATAAAAGAAGCATCTGATGGAAATGGTGGAACATATTCATCATTAAGAGCAAGTGGATGTCTTGCTGATATGAAGCAAAGAGGAATTGAATGGATATTTATTGGGTCAGTAGATAATGCTCTTCTAAAAATGGTAGATGTTACATTATTAGGAATGGCAAAAAAACAAAATGTACAAATTGCATCAAAATCAGTAGTAAAAGCAAATCCACATGAAAGAGTTGGTGTGTTTTGCAAAATGAATGGACACCCAAAAGTAATTGAATATACAGAATTACCTGAAAAAATGGCTGAAGAAGTTGACCAAAATGGAGAATTAAAATATGGAGAGTCACACATAATGTGTAATCTATACACAATAAATGCAATTGAAAAAGTGAGTACAGAAACATTAATGTATCATTCAGCATTTAAGAAAAATCCATATATAGATGAAAATGGAAAAGAAGTTATACCAACAAAACCAAATTCTTATAAATTTGAATCATTTATATTTGATGCATTTGAATTTTTTGATGATATAGCGATTCTCAGAGGGAAAAGAGAAGATGACTTTGCACCTGTAAAAAATGCAGAAGGAGTAGATAGCCCTAAAACTGCAAAAGAATTATATGAAAAATATTGGAATAGACAAAACCAATAGAAAGAGGGAAATTGATGGATGAATGTAAGATAAAAAATCTTTATAATTTAGAAGAAACAATAGCAAAAAATCTATTAGAAAAATATGAATATCCATGGGAAGCATTACCTGAAATAAGTGATTTTATAATAGAAACAGGAAAAAAACTAGACACAAATATATATCAACAAAAGGAAGACAATATATGGATTGCAAAAAGTGCGACAATATATCCAACTGCATATATTAAAGGCCCTGCAATAATTGGAGAAAATGCTGAAGTAAGGCATTGTGCATTTATAAGAGGAAATGCAATAGTGGGGAATAATGCAGTTGTAGGAAATTCAACAGAGTTGAAAAATGTAATATTATTTAATAATGTACAAGTGCCACACTACAATTATGTTGGAGATTCAATTTTAGGATATAAATCTCATATGGGAGCTGGCTCTATAACATCAAATGTAAAATCAGATAAAAAGCTTGTAATTGTAAAAAATGGAGAAAAACAAATTGAAACAGGTTTAAAAAAGTTTGGAGCAATGATTGGAGATAATGTAGAAGTTGGATGTGGAAGCATATTAAATCCAGGGAGTGTAATAGGTAGAAATACTAATATTTATCCACTTTCTTCAGTAAGAGGGGTTGTAAAAGAAAATAGCATATATAAAAATAAAAATGAAATAGTAACGAAAAGTAGCAAGTAACTCTTGCTATTTTTTTTCTATAATAGTAAAATATATCCAGAAATATAGTACAAAGAGAGGAAAAAATATATGAACAAAAAGTGGCAAATATATCAAGTTGATGAAAAGCAAATAGATGAAATACAAAGCAAATATAAATTAAATAAACTATTAGCTACAATACTAGCAAATAGAGGAATAATTGAAGACGAACAAATAAATAAATTCTTAAAACCAACAAGAAATGATTTTTATAATCCATATGAAATGCCTGATATGGAAATTGCAGTAAACAGAATAATAAAAGCAATAGATAATAAAGAGAAAATTATAATATATGGTGATTATGATGTAGATGGAATCACTAGTGTAACAGTTTTAAAAAGCTTTTTGGAAGAAAGAGGAATAAAAGTAACAGAATATATTCCTAACAGATTAAATGAAGGATATGGACTAAATAAAAAAGCAGTTAAAGATATTGTAGAAGCTGGAAATGAATTAATGATAACAGTTGATTGTGGAATATCAGCAGTAGAAGAAGTAGAATATGCAAATGAATTAGGAATAGAAACAATTATAACAGACCACCACGAACCAGGGAATACTTTACCTTTGGCATTAGCAGTAGTTGATGCAAAGAGAAAAGATAACAGATATCCTTGTAGAAATCTAGCAGGAGTTGGAGTTGTATTTAAACTAATACAGGCAATATCAATGAAATTAGGATTGGAAGAAAAAGAATATTTAAAATATTTAGATATTGTATGTATAGGTACAATTTCAGATATAGTACCATTAACAGATGAAAATAGAGTAATAGTAAAACTTGGATTAAAACTTGTTGAACAAACCAGAAATTTAGGACTTAGAGAAATATTAAAAGCATCAGGATATACAAAAATAGATTCAAATGCAATATCATTTGGAGTTGCACCAAGAATAAATGCATGTGGAAGAATGGGGCATCAAGAAGAAGCGTTAAAACTATTCTTATCAAAAGAGATAGAAGAAGTAAGAGAACTAACACAAAAATTAAATGAGTATAATAAACTAAGACAAGATATAGAAAAAAACATATATGATGAAGCTTTAAAACAAATAGAAAATCAAAATCTTGCAGAAAGAAATACAATAGTTTTAATGGGAAAAGGATGGCATCATGGAGTTATAGGAATAGTATCTTCAAAAATAACAGAATTATATTTTAAACCAAGTATTTTACTATGTGAAGAAGGAGACATAGGTAAAGGTTCAGGAAGAAGTATACCAGGATTTGATTTATATGAAGCACTAAGTGAATGTAGTGACTCAATAGAAAAATTTGGTGGTCACTCTATGGCTGTTGGAATAAATGTAAAGACAAACCAATTAGATGAATTTAAAGAAAAATTAGAAGAAATAGCAATAGAAAAAAATATTGGAGAAATAGTTCCAATATTAAAAATAGATGCACAAGTAAACTTAGATGAAATAAACAAAGAAACAATAAATGGACTAAAAGAATTAGAACCATATGGAGAAGCAAATAAAATGCCAGTATTTGCTCTAAAAAATTTAAAAATTGATTCAATAAGAGCATTATCAGAAGGAAAACATTTGAAATTAACTTTAAAAGATAATAAGAATATAATAAATGCTATAGGATTCTTCATGGGAAACTTAGCAAATGAATATAAAATAGGAGATAAAGTAGATGTAGTTGGAAATTTAGAAATAAATACTTTCAATGGAGTTGACAATATACAAATAAATCTTAAAGATATTATGAAATCAATTTAAACTTTAATTCAGTAAGGAGGAACAATGACAAAAAATTATACCATAAAAGATATATTAGATAGAGTTAAGAAAAACAAGAGATGGCCAGACTTAAAAATAATACAAAAAGCATATAATTATGCTTTAGCAAAGCATGGAACTCAACTTAGAAAATCTGGAGAGCCTTATATTATTCATCCTGTTAATGTTGCATATACAATAGCAGAATTAGGGTTAGATGAACATACAATATGTGCAGCATTATTACATGATGTTGTAGAAGATACAGATGTATCATATGAAGACATAGAAGCGGAATTTGGATTAGAAATAGCTGAAATGGTTGATGGAGTGACAAAATTAAAGCAGATTCAATATGCGAGCATAGAAGAACATCAAGTAGAAAATTATAGAAAAATGTTCCTAGCCATGGGAAAAGACATTAGAGTAATAATAATCAAGCTTGCAGACAGATTACATAATATGAGAACATTAGAATATTTGAGAAAAGAAAGACAAATTGCAATCTCAGAAGAAACAATGGAACTATATGCACCATTAGCAAATAGATTAGGTCTTTACTCAATAAAATGGGAATTAGAAGACTTGGCATTTCAATATTTGTATCCAGAAGAATTTAAAGAATTAGTAAAAGGAATAGAGCAAAAAAGAGAAGAAAGACTAAAATTTATAGAAAAAATAATGTCAGATATACGAGTTCAACTAAAAAAACAACATATAGAAGCAGAAGTTACAGGAAGAGCAAAACATTTATATAGTATTTATAGAAAAATGAAAAGAGATAACAAAACTCTAGACCAAATATATGACTTGTTTGCACTAAGAATAATAGTGAACTCTGTAAAAGACTGCTATGCAGCACTGGGAGTAGTGCATGATATGTATAGTCCAATGCCTGGTAGATTTAAAGACTATATTGCTGTTCCAAAAACAAATATGTATCAATCAATACACACAACATTATTAGGAGAAAAAGGAACTCCATTTGAAGTACAAATTCGTACTTGGGATATGCACAGAATAGCTGAATATGGTATTGCCGCACACTGGGCATATAAAGAAGCAAACTATGGAAGTAAAAAAGGGCAAAAAACTGTTTCAGTTCAAGAAGACAAATTAGCATGGCTTAGAGAAACACTAGAATGGCAACAAGAAATGCAAGACCCACAAGAATTCTTAGAGACATTAAAAACGGAATTATTTGAAGATGAAGTATATGTATTCACACCAAAAGGAGCAATTAAAGTATTACCAAGAGGTGCAACACCAATTGATTTTGCATATAGTATTCATGCAGAAATAGGAAATCACATGACAGGTGCAAAAATTAATAGTAGAATGGTGCCAATAATAACTCCAATAAAAAGTGGAGACATAGTAGAAATAATAACATCAGAAAATTCAAAAGGTCCAAGTATGGACTGGCTAAAATTTGTAAAAAGTACAAGTGCTAAAAACAAAATTTCAGCATGGTTTAAAAAAGAAAGAAAAACAGAAAATATTGAAAAAGGTAAAGACTCAATAGAAAGGGAACTAAAGAGAATTGGAATAAGCCATGAAGATATATTTAAAATTGATTATATAAATCCTATGCTTGAAAGGTATAACTATAAAGGTTTAGATGAGATGTATGCAGCGGTCGGTTTTGGAGCAATGTCAGCAACTAAAATTATAGCGAGAATGCTTATAGAATACAGGAAAGACCACAAAGAGGAAGTAACAGAGGAAAAAATAGAAGAACTAGAAGCTCAAAAACAAAGAAACAATAAAACATCTAGTTCAGGAATAATAGTAAAAGGAATAGACAATTGTTTAGTTAAACTTTCAAAATGTTGTAATCCATTGCCAGGAGATGAAATAATAGGATATATAACAAAAGGAAGAGGTGTATCAGTACATAGAAAAGATTGTACAAATGTAGAAGAGTTATTAAAAGAAGAAAATAGAATAATAGAGGTTTCTTGGCATGAACAAGAAAAAGTAACATATACAGTTGAAATAGAAGTGCTTGCAAATGACAGAAATGGACTACTTGGAGAAATTGTGCAACAAGTTAATTTAACAAAAGCAAAACTATTAGGTGTAAATGCTAAAGCAACAAAAGACAGGATTGCAATAACAGAACTAACATTAGAAATAGATAGCTTAGACAGTCTAAACAAAATAATAAGAGAAATAAAAAAAGTAGATAGCGTATATGAAGTAAAAAGAAAGAAATAAGAGAGGAAATGAAAAAATGATATTAAAAGAGCTAAAGATAAAATCATGGGTAGGAGATGCTACAAATTGCTATATAGTTCAAGATGAAAATAGTAAAGAAACAATGGTAATAGATCCAGCAGGAGATGTAGAAAAAATTATAGAAATGCTAGATATATTGAAAGCAAAATTAAAATATATATATTTAACTCACTGTCATGGTGACCACATAGGAGGAGTAAAAGAGCTAAAAGAAAAATATGGTGGTCAAATAATTGCACATAGAGCTACTGCCGAAAACTTGCTAGATCCAAACATCAGCTTAACGACATATATAAGTGGAAATGGATTAATTGTAGAAGTGGACTCAAGAGTAAACGATGAAGATTTACTTCATCTGGGAGAATTAGAGTTTAAAGTAATTCATACACCAGGCCATACATCAGGAGGGTCTTGCTTATATTGTGAAGAAGAGAAATTATTATTTTCAGGAGATACTCTTTTTAGAGGGACTTGGGGAAGAACAGATGTGCCAACAGGCGATTTTGATGCAATTATAAAATCAATAACACAAAAATTGATGGTTTTACCAGATGACACGATTGTTTATCCAGGGCATGGTAAAAGCTCAATGATAAGAGAAGAAAAACCAATATATTTGGAATTAAAGCCAAGATTATTGTAAATGAAAAAGTTCTAAATGAAAAACATTAAACATATATTATATATAGGAACATTAGGACAAGGAGAAAAATATGTTTAATGTTACAGTAATAAATATAAAAAAATCAATGAAAAGTATTACAATAATATTGATGTTACTAATGACTATTTTAATAATTTCAAAATGTATGAACAAAATTCAAAAATCAGAAATAATGCAAATGAACATTTCAGAAAAATTAATAAATAGCATAAATAAAGAAATTCCAGCAATGGCAAGTACATATGAAAAATCTATAGAAAACATAAAAAATGAAATTGAACAAGATGATCAAGAAGGAATAATGAGTAAACTTTTAAGTATAGAATTATCAAAAATTCAAAATATTTCAGAAAAAACAGAGCAAGTTATACAGGAAGGTAATATAGAAATGGCAGAAATTAAAACACCTCAAGTTACAGAGGAAAATGCAAATACAGAAATAGTAACTCAAAATCCGATAACAGAAAGTTATAATACAGAAATAAATGGTGTAAAAATAAAAAATGAAACTGAATTTGAAATTAATCAATCTATAATGGATAATTCATTAGAAATAGATAAAAATAATATACTGATATTTCATACCCATACTTGTGAAAGCTATACACCAAGTGAAAGCAATGATTATGAACAAACAGGAAATTTCAGAACAACAGATTCAAATTATAATGTCGTAAAAGTTGGAGAAGATTTGAAAAATTATTTAGAACAAAAAGAATTCAATGTTATACATGATGGAACATTTCATGACTATCCTGCTTATACTGGTTCATATACAAGGTCAAAAGCAACTGTTGAAAAATTACTTGAAAAAAATAAAAGTGATATAATCATAGATTTACATAGAGATGCAATTGGAAGTAAAAGTAATTATGACCCAAGCGTAAAAATAGGGGGAGATGTTGCATCACAATTAATGTTTGTTATAGGAACGAATGGAGGAGGGTTGTACCATCCTGACTGGAAATCAAATCTTGAATTCGCAATAAAAGTTCAAGAAAAGGCAAATGAATTATATCCGGGCTTATTCAAGCCAATAATTGTGAGAAATTCAAGATACAATCAACATTTGGGAAGAGCTGCATGTATAATAGAAGTGGGCTCAACAGGGAATACCTTAGAACAATCTGAAATAAGCATGAAATATCTTGCAAAAGTTTTTGAAGAATTTAGAAAATAATAAAAAGAAAAGCTACCCCGCAGCTCATCAATTTGAGTTTTGGAGTAGTTTTTCATAATATGCACATTCTGAATTTGTACATATAACTGAATTAGAAATAATATCATAAGAACATTTTCCATCGATTTGATAAATACAATCAAGAATGCAATTAATATTTGTCAAAGATATCACCTCTAAAAATAGTATAAACAATTTATAAACAATTATACTTGCAATTAATAATAAAGTAGTATAAAATGTAAGAAAATAAAAACGGAGGATAAATTATTATGAGAAGTGAAAAAGGAGCTATTTCATTATATGTACTAATGTCATGCTTGTTTTTTGTGTTTATATTGTCAGGAGTTTATATTTCAAATTTACATAAGCTACAAGCACAAGAGAAAGAAGTTGCTCGAATAGAGGAAAATTATAGTAAATCAATAAAAGATTATGAAGATAGTAGAGAAGGAATAATAGTAGAAAGTGGAACAGGAAAAAGTGTAGGAGATGTTGTTTCAATTAAATCTACAGAAGGGACAAAAGAAGAATTCTATGTGATTTCATATGATGAACAAACTAAAAAAGCAGTAGCCATTGCTAAGTACAACTTAATGATAGGAAATATATATAATAAAACAACTAAAACTACAACTGAAATAGACACAAATACTCAATATTATGGTTTGCAAAATAAGGAAATGTTAGGATGGAATACAGGAGAAGAATTTAAAGGAGTATTATCATTTTATGATAATATAAACGCTTATTGGATAAATAATGATGAAGAGCTATTAAATAATCCTTATGTATATAATGAAAATTCCAATCTTGCAAAATATGTAAAAGAATATGGAAAAAAAATAAAAATAGACGAGGATACTATGAAATTAAGAATACCATCATATGAAGAAATTGATAAAATTTTTGCCGAAAAAGAAAAATATACTTGGATATATACATCAAGCTATTGGTTAGGTTCAGCAAAGACTAATAAAGTGGAAAAAGTATGGAGAATAACTATGTCTAATAATGGAACTTTTGATGGTAATTTAACATGTGATTATGGAACTACGTTAGGCATTCGCCCGGTAATAGAATTTACAATTGAATAATAGAAAAGCACCAGATTGAATATAGAATCAATTTGGTGCTTTTGCATTACATTTGTTGGTTTCCAGGTATAAAATAATCAACAACTCCATAAATTAGAGCACCAATAATTGCAGCAATCCATGAAATAGAGTATCCTGCTACAAAAAATTGGGTAACATATAAAATAATTGCAGCTAAAGCAAATCCGATGAAACCTTTTCCAAAAGGACTTGCATGCAAACCTGTAAACTTAATAATTAAATAATCTAAAACAGTTAATACTACAGCAGCAAGAACTAATGTCCAAAAATTATTTATAGAAAATCCTGGTGTAAAAAATGCAGTAATAGCTAAAACAATAGCAGCAGTAATCAATCTACCAACAATTTGCCAAACTGTAGAAGTATTATTTGCACTGTTACTTTGAGTATTTGACATATCAAAAACCTCCTTATATTGAATATTATTTACAACAAAAAAATATTTATACAAAAATCGAATAAATAAAGAAAAAATGTAAAACATAAAGTAAAAGTGGAGGAAAATATGCTTATAAATTTTTTTAGAGCCATATTGCTATATATAATAGTATTAATTGTAATGAGATTAATGGGAAAAAGAGAAATTGGACAAATGCAACCATTCGAACTTGCAATATCAATAATGATAGCAGACCTAGCATCAATTCCAATGACAGAAACAGGAGTTCCAATATCAAATGGAATAATACCAATATTAGGATTATTAGTAATGCACTTAATTATCTCCATGTTAAACATAAAAAGTTCGAAAGCAAGAGAAATAATATGTGGCAAACCAGCGATATTAATATATAGAGGAAGAATAGATGAAAAAGTATTAAAAAAAGAAAGATTCACAATAAATGAATTAGAAGAAAGACTAAGAGATAACAACATATTCAATATAGGAGATGTAGAATATGCAATATTGGAAACGAGTGGGCAAGTTACAGTAATACCAAAGCCCAATAAAAGACCAACAATACCAGAAGACTTTAATATAGAACCTCAATATGAGGGAATACCATATGATTTAGTTGTAGATGGAAAAGTGATGTATAAAAACTTAGAAAAAATAGGAAAAAATTATGTATGGCTAAAAAAACAAACAGAAAAATTCAAAATAAAACCAGAAGAAGCATTAATAGTAACAATAGATGGAAACAATCAATTTTTCTGTCAGGCTAAAGAAAAAAAGGAGGGCTAGTATGCGCAAAGAAATAATAATATGTTTAATAATTATTATTGTAATTGTAGGATTAGATATAACGACACAAAAATATACAAAAGAGACGACAAAACAGATAACTACAACAATGGAAAGCCTAAAAGGAGAAATTTTAGCAGAGAATAAAGAAAAAATTGAAGAAAGAACAAAAGAATTAGATAAAAACTGGACAGAAAAACATGATAAGCTAGCATATTATATAGAACATGACGAACTTGAAAAAGTGGATACTGCAATAGTAAATATGAAAAGCTATGTTGAAACAAAAGAATATCCATCTGCTGTTGCAAACCTTGATGAGGGGAAATTTATATTAGAACATATAGAGGACAAAAATGCTTTTAATTTAGTAAATATATTTTAATAGTCTAATTAAAAAATACAATTTTTATAACAATTTCTAAAAAATCTTGTAAAAAAATACTATAATTGATAAAATATATATAATTATTTTACAAAAGAAAGCGAGGTGAGAAACATGGAAGAAAAGAATGTCGCAAAAATAAGTTTATCAACATTTTTCCTAATATTAGCAATAATTGTAATAATAGTTATGGGAATATTTATTTATAAACTTAATAATGAAAAAACAGCAGAAATTCAAAAATCTGCAGAGCTTCAATCACAAGTAAATAGCTTAAATGGAACTATTAATGATTTACAAGAAAAAATTAATAGTATCTCTAATACAATAAATAGTACAACAAATGCTTCATCCAAAAATACTTTATCAAAAAATGTTCAAGAAACTAATAACACATCATTTAGTATTCAAGGAACATATTCTGTAGATGATGTGACTCATGAATATAATCATGGATGTGATTATATATTTGCAGGAAATAAAGTCACTTTTCAAACTTTAGATACTACAGAGGGAACATTTAAAGTAGAAGGAAATAAAATTTTAATTACTTTCAATAAGTTTTTTGATCCAGAAGGAAATGAAGTAGAGAGTAATACTGAAAATGAAGAATTAACAATTTTAGATGAAAATACTTTAATACATACGAATTCGTCAACTGGATATGTTACTAAATTCATAAAAAAAGATTAAAAATCCAGCATAAAAAAGAAATATCTTTCTCGCCTGTAAAGGTGAGTTTTTTTATATGAATGCCTTGATTTTATAAAAAATATATAATATAATATGGCAGTACTTGCTTCTATAGCTCAGTTGGTAGAGTGCCACCTTGGTAAGGTGGAGGTCACGGGTTCAATTCCCGTTGGAAGCTCCAAGACATTTAGAACTGAAAGACGGTCAAGTTGATTACAAATAACCTTTAGATTAAGTCTAAGGGTTATTTGCTGTTTCTTGAACATATCAAATTTATTCTAACAATAATGTACGTTTAAGGAAAATGAGAACTTGACGACCAAAGTCATCAAGTTCTCATTTTTGTGGTAATTATTTTACCATAAGTATTATGGCATCTTCCGGATAAATCAAATCTGGATTTTTTAGATTACTATTCAGATTTAATATTTCTTCCAAAGGAATGCCAAATGCTGTTGATATGTTCCACAGGCAGTCACCTTTCTGGACTCTGTACTGAACCTTTACAATATCATGGTTTGGGTCCTCGACTGGTGTTGTACGTGTGGTCCAACGAACATCATTGCCTTCAATGCCGATAAGTTTCCCTTCTGTACCATCTGAAAAGACGGCTTCTACATGGTTATCTTTTTCTTTGGTTGAAGATACTATTTCTTCAGGACTGATGGCTTTGACATTCTTTTGGGGAAATGCCGCAATAATCATTGCTAATACAGCAGTTACTAAAATCCGTTTTGTTGTTGTTTTCATTGAATGTTTCCTCCTATATTTTACCACAAGTTATATCTATCGAAAATATTTCTAGGATAGATATATAATAACAAGTTACACCTTTATTATATCAAAATTTTACTGTAAAGTCAATTTATGTAAATTATTTAATAGTATAAGTTGAATTATGAATTACATATAAGTTCTCTTTTTCTATATAAAGATATTATTTACTCAACTCGTATATAGCCTCTGCATAAATTTTACAAGATAATACTAATTTATCAATATCAATAAATTCATTAGATTGATGGCACATATCTGTATCACCAGGAAAATTAGCACCAAAAGAAACACAATTTTCAAAAGCTCTAGCAAAAGTAGCTCCTCCGATAGCAATAGGCTCTAAATTAGAATTAGTCATTTTGTTAAAAATACTGCAAAGAGTTTGAACTAAGTGGTTATTTTTGGGCACATATAGAGGATTTTGCTTACCTGCAATATAGGTTTCTAAAGAATAATTTTTGCACTGTGATTCTACTGAATTTGTTATGATATCAATAGATGTATTTATAGGAATTCGAAAATTTATTCCAATTTGTAAATAATTTTCATAAAATTTAAAATTACCAACATTTAAAGTAAGCTTACCAGACTCATCTTCAAAATCTAGACCTAAAGATTTTCCATTAAATTCAGTACTAATATATTTTTCAAAGAAATTGAAAAGTTTAATTTCATATTCAAAATGATTAAAAATTCTATTAAGCAAAATTAATACAGGAGAAATTGCATTTTTTCCTAAATCAGGGTGAGCAGAATGAGCTTGAATACCTGTA
Organism: uncultured Clostridia bacterium; assembly: GCA_934162255.1. Classification (GTDB taxonomy): domain Bacteria; phylum Bacillota; class Clostridia; order TANB77; family CAG-508; genus CAG-269. The sequence goes on from CAKPIG010000003.1 coordinate 70,993, forward strand.
GAATGCAAAATCATAGAATTATCATTTATAGAATAATTTATTTCAAAATTTAAAGTTTTAAGTTCATCATCAATAAAATCTGTAATATCTGATAGACTAATTTTTGAAGTATCAATATCAAGAGTAACATTGCACTTCTTGGGAACAACATTAATAGCATTATTATTACAATCTATGTTAGAAATTTTGATTGGTAAGTTTTCATATTTAGAATAATCATCTTTTATATAAATTGTACAAATACCTTTTTCAGCGTAAATACAAGGAAAATCTGCATCAGGGCTGAAACTTATAGATGGAAGTTCTTCAACTTCTTTATAATGTTTAATACATTTCCAAGCTTTTTCTTCATTAATACCTAAAATAAGGCGAACTCTGCAATTTACATTCATATTATCTTTTATGGTTTTCATTGCATATAGTGAAGCAACTACAGGACCTTTATCATCTAAAGCACCACGACCATATATTTTATTATCTTTTATTGTTGCTATAAAAGGGGATGTATCCCATCCATCACCAGCTGGAACAACATCTAAGTGCCCAATTATACCTATAAGTTTATCTCCTTCACCAAATTCTATGTAACCACAATAACCATCAATATTTTTAGTTCTGAAACCTAACCTTGAACCTAGATTTAAAGCATATTCTAAAGCTTCTTTTGCATGTACCCCAAAAGGCATATTAGGGTTATTAGTTTCTTCAGAAATACTAGGAATATTTATAAGATTGCAAGTCTCTGATATAATTTCATCTTTTAAACTATCAATATACTTTTCAAACATAATATTTACCTCCACAAAGAATTATATTATAATCTATGTAAGATATCAAGAATAATACAATATTTTACATAAATACTTGATTTTTGGAAGAAAATACATTATAATATTTCTGTATTTAGAGAAAACAAGGAGAGATGAAAAATGCAAGAAAATAAGCCAAACCAAGAAGTTGAATTAGATGAAAATCATTTAATACAAATAAGAAAAGATAAATTAAAGGAATTACAAGAACAGGGAAAAGACCCATTTGAAATAACAAAATTTAATAGAACAAACACAGCTGGGGAAATAAAGGCAAATTATGAACAATTTGAACAAAAAGATGTAACAGTTGCAGGAAGAATTATTGCAAAAAGAATAATGGGAAAAGCATCATTCTGTACAATACAAGATAGTGATGAAAAAATTCAAAGTTATGTAAGTATAAATGATTTAGGTGAAGAAAGTTACAAGGCATTTAAAACATGGGATATTGGAGATATAATTGGAATAACAGGTTTTGTATTTAAAACAAGAACAGAAGAAATTTCAGTTCATGCAAAAGAGGTAACATTACTTTCAAAATCATTAAGACCATTACCAGAAAAATTCCATGGATTAAAAGATGTTGATTTAAGATATAGACAAAGATATGTGGACTTAATAATGAATCCAGAAGTAAAAGAAACATTTAAAAAGAGAAGTCAAATTGTTAGTGAAATAAGAAATATATTAGATCAAAAAGGATATCTTGAGGTTGAAACACCTGTATTAAATACAATATCAGGTGGAGCAACAGCAAGACCATTTATAACACATCATAATACATTAGATATACCAATGTATCTAAGAATTGCAACAGAATTAAATTTAAAAAGATTAATTGTTGGTGGATATGACAAAGTATATGAAATGGGAAGAATATTCAGAAATGAAGGAATGGACATAAGACATAATCCAGAATTTACAACAATTGAACTATATGCTGCATATGAAAATTACCATGACATGATGGATATAACAGAAGAATTATTCCAAAAATGTGCTATGAAAGTTTGCGGAACAACAAAAATAACATATCAAGGAACAGAGATTGATTTAAGTGGAAAGTGGAAAAGAATAACAATGATAGATAGCATTAAAGAAGCTTGTGGAGTAGACTTTAATACTATTAATAGTGATGAAGAAGCTGTTGCATTAGCAAAAGAAAGAAAAATTGAAATCCCAGCAGGAAAAGAAACAAGAGGTCATATAATAAGTTTATTCTTTGATGAATATGTTGAAAAAACAATAGTTCAACCAACATTTGTATATGATTATCCAGTAGAAATTTCACCACTTGCAAAGAGATCTCCAAAAGATTCAAGACTAACAGAAAGATTTGAAGTATTTATTGATGGTAGAGAATATGGAAATGCATTTTCAGAATTAAATGATCCAATAGATCAATATGAAAGATTTAAAGAAGAAATTGCAGCAAGAGAAAATGGAGATGAAGAAGCTGGAATGATGGATGAGGATTTCATAAATGCTCTTGAATATGGAATGCCACCAACAGGAGGTCTAGGAATAGGAATAGATAGATTAGTTATGTTATTAACAGATTCTGCTTCAATAAGAGATGTATTGCTATTTCCAACTATGAAACCTGTAAATTAGAAATAAAAAGGGATGTTTGTAATTTATAAAACAAGGAGAATTACATGTTTGGATTTAATTTTGATAAAAAAACATTATATATATTAGTCGGAATATTAGTAATATGTTCACTAATAAGTTATGGAACAGAAGGAATATTTAATTTAGTATTAACTATTCCGGCAGTATTGCTAGCAATAACGGTTCATGAATTTGGACATGCATTTGCTGCATACAAATTAGGAGATGATACTCCATTAAGACAAGGTAGATTAAGCTTAAACCCAATGGACCACATAGATCCATTGGGGCTAGCAATGTTATTATTTGCACATATTGGATGGGGAAAACCAGTAGAAATAGATCCAAGAAATTATAACAGAAATATATCTGTTGAAAAAGCAGATGCAATAGTTGCATTTGCAGGACCACTAATGAATTTTATTACAGCAATAATATTTGCATTAATATATGTGGCAATATATAAATTTGCTAGTGTAGCATTTATTACAAGCCAATTGGGATATATAATAATTTCTATAATAGCAGGAATAGTAACATTAGATATAGGCTTGGGAGTATTTAATTTATTACCATTGCCACCACTTGATGGTTCAAAAATATTTTTACCAATATTGCCAAAAGGTGCAAAAACATGGTTTATAGATAATGAAAGAATATTTTATTTAATATTCTTGTTCATATGGATATCTGGATTTGCAGGAAAATTAATATCACCATTAATAAGTCGTATGACAGAATGGATACTTAAATTAGCAATGCTTATATTTAGAATTTAGAAAGAAGAAATAAATGAAAGACATATTAGTTTTAGGAATAGAATCTAGTTGTGATGAAACCTCTGTAGCCGTTGTAAAAAACGGGAGAGAGGTTTTATCAAATGTAATAGATACACAAATAAAAATTCATGAGCAATTTGGAGGAGTTGTACCAGAAATTGCATCAAGGAATCATATAGAAGCAATATCAAGAGTGGCAATGCAGGCATTGAAAAATGCGAATGTTAAATTTGAAGATATAGATGTAGTTGCTCCAGCATATGGACCTGGATTAGTAGGAGCTTTACTAGTAGGAGTATCATATGCAAGAGGAATATCATATGCATTAAACAAGCCATTAGTGGGAGTTAATCACTTAGAAGGACATATTGCAGCAAATTATATTACGCACAAAGATTTAAAGCCTCCATTTTTATGCATGCTAACTTCAGGAGGTAATACACAAATAGTTTATGTAAAAGACTATTGTCAAATGGAAGTATTAGGTAGAACAAGAGATGACGCAATAGGAGAAGCATTTGATAAAGTAGCAAGAGTGATAGGATTAGACTATCCAGGTGGGCCTAAAGTAGATAAATTAGGACAAGAAGGATTAGCTAATATAGATTTGCCAAAGACACATTTTGAGAATTTGGACTTTAGTTTTAGTGGAATAAAAACTGCGGTAATAAATCTTCATCACAAGAATCCAAATGTAAACAAAGCAGATCTTTGCAAGAGCTTTGAAAAAGCAGTAACAGAAGTATTGATAGAAAATATAAAAAAGGCAATAGAACAAACAGGAATAAAAACAGTAGTATTAGCAGGAGGAGTTTCAGCTAATTCATATATAAGACAAGAATTTGAAAAATTGGAACAAAATGAAATAAAGATATATAAACCAGATTTAAAATTATGTACTGATAATGCTGCAATGATTGGTTCTGCAGGATATTATAGATATCTTAACGAAGATTTTTCGGAAAATACATTAAATGCAGTGCCAAACCTAAAAATAGGGGAGTAAATAAATGTCAATATTCGTAATAGCAGATCTGCATTTATCTTTTGCACATCCAAAACCAATGGATATATTTGGAGATAATTGGACAGGTCATGAAGAAAAAATAAAACAAGATTGGATAAAAAAAGTAAAACAAGAAGACTTAGTCGTATTGCCAGGAGATTTTTCATGGGAAACATATTTAGAAAATACAAAATTAGATTTTGAATATCTAAACAGTCTTCCAGGAAAAAAACTTTTATTAAAGGGAAATCATGATTATTGGTGGACAACAATAGCAAGTATGAAAAAATATTTTCAAGAAAATAATTTTTCAAATATAGATTTCTTATACAATAATAGTTATGAATTTGATAATAAAATATTGTGTGGCACAAGAGGTTGGGCTATATTTGATGAAGACATGGATAAAAAACTTGTAAAAAGAGAACTTATTCGATTAGATTTATCTTTACAAGATGGAGTAAAAAAATATGGAAATGAAAAAGAAATAATTGTATTTATGCATTATCCTCCAATAACTAAAGCAAGTATAATTTCGGGAGAAGAAGCAGAATTCATACAGCTTATGAAGAAGTATAATGTAAAAAGATGCTACTATGGGCATTTGCATGGACCATCAATACAAGATGCGATAGAAGGTAATATAGAAGGAATAGACTTTAAATTAGTAAGTGCAGACGGTTTAGATTTTAAATTAATAAAGATATAAACGAGAATTTTTTACGAATTCTTGTTTTTTTTTATTTGTTATAGTACAATAACAACGAGGTGAAAAAATGGTAGATTTAAACAAAGACGTAAAATATGTAAAAACAGTGGGACCTAATAGAGTAAAACTACTTAACAAATTAAAAATATATACATTAAAAGATTTAATAACATATTTTCCAAGAGATTATGAAGACAGAAGCAAACCTAAAAAAATATATGAATGTGTAGATGGAGAAGAAACGCTAATAGAAGCAATTGCTGTAAATAAAATAATAGAAATACGTAGAGGTAAGATGATAATAAGCAAATTAACAGTAAGAGATGAAACAGGAATATGTTATATAACATGGTTTAATCAGGGATATTTAAAAGATAAATTTCAAGCAGGAAGAAAATATCGTTTTTTTGGAAAAGTATCAAATAAAAATGGAAGAATAGAAATGAATTCGCCTGTTTATGATGAAATAGATAAAAGTAAAAATACAGGAAAAATAATACCAATATATCCGCTAACATATGAATTAAAGCAAAATACTTTGAGAAAAATTATAGAAAATGGTTTAGAAGAAGTAAAAGGTAAATTAGATGAAACATTACCAGAATATATAATAAAAGAAAATAATTTATGGAACATAAATAAAACAATAGAAAGAATTCACTTTCCACATGAATTAGCAGATTTCAATAAAGCACGAGAGAGATTAGTATTTGAAGAATTATTAATAACACAATTAGCATTATTAAAATTAAAAAATAATTATGAACATGAAACAAATGGAATAAAATTTGATGAAAATGTTCAAATGTCAGATGTTATAGAAAAGCTGCCATTTAAATTAACTAAAGCACAGCTAAGAGTATTAGAAGAAATTGATAGAGATATGGAAAGTAATAAGCCAATGAATAGATTACTACAAGGAGATGTTGGTTCAGGAAAAACAGTAGTTGCAATGATAGCAGCATATAAAGCAGTAAAATCAGGATATCAAGTAGCTATAATGGCTCCGACAGCAATACTTGCAAGTCAACATTTAGAAGGATTTCAATCTATATTAGAACAATTTGGCATAAGAACAGAACTATTAATATCAAGTATTACAAAAAAGAAAAAAACGGAGATATTAGATAAACTACAAAATGGAGAAATAGATATACTAGTTGGAACACATGCTATACTAGAAGAAAATGTAATATTTAAAAACTTAGGTTTAGTAGTCACAGATGAACAACATAGATTTGGTGTAAAACAGAGAGGAACAATTGCTTCAAAGGGAGAAAATCCAGATATAATAGCAATGTCTGCAACACCAATACCAAGAACATTAGCGTTAATATTATATGGAGACTTAGATATATCAATAATTGATGAATTACCACCAAATAGAAAGAAAATAGAAACATTTGCAGTTAGAAAAAACATGGAAGAAAGAGTAAATGCATTTATAGTCAAGCAAATAGAAGAAGGAAGACAGGCATATATTGTATGTCCTTTAGTAGAAGAAAATGAAGAAATGCAGTTAAAATCAGTAATGAAACTTGCAGAAAAATATCAAAAAGAAACTTTTTCGCAATATAAAGTTGCATATTTACATGGAAAAATGAAAGCAAAAGAAAAAGATGAAATAATGGAAAAATTTAAAGATGGAGAAATTCAGATATTAATAGCAACAACTGTAATAGAAGTTGGAGTAAATGTACCAAATGCGAGTGTAATGGTTGTAGAAAATGCTGAAAGATTTGGTTTAGCACAATTACATCAGTTAAGAGGAAGAGTAGGAAGAGGAGAATATCAATCATATTGCATATTAAAATATGAAGGAAATGGAGATACAGTAAGGCAAAGAATGAAAGTAATGTGTGATACAAATGATGGATTTATAATTTCGGAGAAGGACTTAGAATTAAGAGGTTCAGGAGATTTTTTTGGAACAGAACAACATGGAATACCAGAATTCAAAATTGCAAATTTATTTGAAGATATAGGAATATTAAAACAAGTCCAGAAAATATCTGTAAAAATTGTGAAAGACGACCCACTATTAAAAAATGTAAAAAATATCCAATTAGAACAACAAGTAAAAGAAAAATTTGAGTCAAGAATAGAACTTTAAACGACATAAAATGACAATGATAATAAAAATAAATTACAAAAAATGGAAAATAATGCTTGCAAAAAATTGGAAAGTGTGCTATAATATAAGAGTACTAATTAATAATGTTGCCGAAAGATAAAAGAGGAATATCTTTTGAGAGAAAAAAGGAGGAAGTCCAATGGGACAGAAAGAGAGACTTATTAATGAAGCGTTGGCTGAGGTTATGGAATTGCGGTTAGACCGATACCATACTATTTTTCTTGCCAATATGGTGGTGAGAAGAATAAACAAACCGACTGCTAAGATGGATGTTCTGGCTGAAGAAGTAATGGCAGATATGCCGTTACTTTATGAAAAGAAAAATCTAATTGTTGTGAGTGCTCGAAGAAGTTTAGAAAACTTGGAAGAAGCATTAGATGGTTCAAAAACCATCCCTAAAAGTTGGCTTACAGGGCAAGTTGTGAGCCATACGGTAAAAGCTTTGGCCGAAAGAATATCTGCAAAGGTATTTGTTCCCAACAATACCTCCGAAGACTAAAAACGAGAAAGTCAGTTACAAATGTGGCTGACTTTCTTGTTTTTTATTGACTTTATGAAAAAAATGTAATAATATAAGAAAAAAAGGATGTAGGTATTATGTTGAAAATAATTTTAACTTTAATTGGAACAATAATATTATTGTTTGGAGTTGTGCTAATATATGATGCAAGGCAATTGACAAAAAAGTTATTTGGATTTGGTGATCAAAATGAAGCAACAACAGGATTAAAGATTATGGGAGTCTTGTTAAGTATAGTTGGAGCTCTGATTATATTTTTCTGCTAAAAATTTTTGAAAAAATATTGACATTGAAAATCAAATATGTTAATATATTAATTGTCGTTAAGATAATAATAAAAATGCGGATGTGGCGGAACTGGCAGACGCGCTGGTCTTAGGAACCAGTGTCAACGACGTGGAGGTTCAAGTCCTCTCATCCGCACCAATAACGAATCTGTTCAAACTAATAGAACAGCGAGACAAAATCAATCAGAAAATAAAATCTGGTTGATTTTTTTGTATAAAATGTGGTATGATTTAAAGAAATAATGGAGGAAGAAATGAGAACAAATTTAATAATAACTATAGCAATTGCAATAATTACAGGACTAATTACATATAAAAATAGAAAAAATAGTAGTTTAAGCAAAGTAACAATATTACTAATAGGACTATTCATGATAATAGTATCACTTATATATCCAATATATGATGAAGCAGAAAGTAAAATTCAAAGAATAGTAATTTCTATACTATATTCAATACAATGCATATATGTTGGCCAAGATTTTGAAATGATTCAAAATGCAATTGACACACATAATATTTCTAGCATATATATTTTTGTGTTATATACTAGTTTTTTATTAGCACCAACACTTACTACTGGAATTATTATAACATTAATAGAAAATGAAATGAGTAAGATTAAATATAGAATATCAATGTTAAGACCAAGTAAAAAAGAACTTTATGTTTTTTCACAAATAAATGATGAATCAGTAAAATTAGCAGAAGAAATATATAATAAATCAATTATAGTGTTTTGCAATGAAGATAATGAAGCTAACAAGTCATTAGTAAATAGAATCAAAAAGATAAATGGGATAATAATAAAAAATAATGAGCTAGAGTTAAAAATAAGAAACAAAAAGGCAACTTTTTATGAAATAAACGAAGATGAAACAAAAAATATAGATACTAGCATGAAATTGATAGAAAAATATCAAGAAAATAGCAAAATAAAAGTTGTGATATTCTCAACAAGAAAAGAAGCAGAAATGCTGATAGATTCTATAAAAAGAAAGATGAGAGTAGAATTAGTAAATAAAAACAAATATGCACTTTATAATTTATTAGAAAAACGCCCAATAATTAAGTGGAGCAAAAACAATAAGATTTCTGTATTGGTATCAGGAGAAGAAAAGAAAACGATAGAAATTATAAAAATGATATTTTGGAGTATGCAAATTGATGGATATGAACTAGAAATAAAAGTAGTTGGTAACAATGCAAATTACATAAAAACAATGTTTTATCATCAATGTCCAGGAATGAAAGACGAAAAATATAATATACAGTTTATAGTGGCTGATATTCAAACTGAAGAATTTGATATAGCACTTGAAAAATATTGTCAGGATGTTAATTATGTAATACTTGCGATGGAAGATGATAAAATAAACATAGAAACAGCAATATTTTTAAGAAAACATTTCATGTACATGGACAAAAAGAATTTCTCAAATAAACCTGCAATCAATATATGGCTAAATAATGAATTACATGGAATAAACAAATTAGAAATTAATGATAATAACTATGCAAAAAGCAAAGAAGATTATCAGAAAGTATCATATGAATTATATACATTTGGAACAATAGAGCAAATATATAAACAGGTGAGCAAATACAACAATGAACTTGAAGACTTTGCACTTATTATGCACTTAGCAAATGTTGGAGTTTTAGCAAAAGACTCAAAGTCAAAAGAAGTAGAAGTTGCAATTCAGACATTCAAAAATCGTGAAAAAACAAGAAAATATTCTATTGCAAGTGCAATACATATGAAATATTCTTTGTATTCTAAAGGAATAAATTTATTTAATAATGAAATTAATTATGCAATAATTAATAAAGTGCAGGAAATGGTAAATGAAGAAAATCAAATGTATAGCTTTATGAGAAGTTATGCAAGAATGTGGAATGTATTTTGGAGGACAGAAGGTTATAGAAGAGTAAGCTTTGAAGAAGCCACTATATATTATAGAAATGGAATATCAAGAACACAACAGCATGAAATGGCAAAATTGAATCCATGTTTAACAGACTTAGATGAATTTGAAGAAAACGAGATAAAAATGACAGAACTATATGGAAGAAAAGTAGAACTATTAAAAGCAGAAAAAAATTATACAAAATTTTTTCCTATGATTCTAGAGAGAATTTTAAAACTAAGAAGGGAACAAAAAAATGAACATTAAAAAAAATGAAGAATATACTGTGGACATAATCGACAATGGATTTGAAGGAGAAGGAATTGCTAAAATAGAAAATTTTACAATATTCATTCCTGGTGCAATAAAAGGCGAAAAAGTAAAAATAGTAATAGTGAAAGTTCTAACATCATATGCATATGGAAAAATTCTAGAAATAATAAAAAAATCAGAAAAAAGGCAAGAAATAGATTGTTTAACTTACAAAAGATGTGGAGGATGCAATTTAAGGCATATTAAATATGAGGAGACACTTAAAATAAAGCAAAATGCAGTACAAAGTTTAGTTGATAAAACTTTAAAAAACAAAATAGTAGTAAAAAACACAATAGGAATGGAAAATCCATATCATTATAGAAACAAAGCTCAATATCCTGTAGGAATTGATAAAGAAGGAAATCCAACAATAGGGGTTTTTGCAAATAGAACGCATGAAGTTGTTGCTATAGAAGGTTGCTTGATTCAGAATCCTATGTCAGAAAAAATTGCAAAAACAATTGTAGAATTTGCCCAAAACAATAATATAAGTATATATAATGAAAAGACAGGAAAAGGCCTATTAAGACATGTTGTAACAAAAATAGGAATAGAAACACAAGAAATAATGTGTATACTAGTTATAAATGGGAATCAAATACCAAATGAAAATAAATTAATAGAATTATTAATAAAAGAATTTCCTAATATAAAAACTATTGTAAAAAACATAAATAATAAAAACACAAATGTTATTCTTGGTAAAGAAAATATCAACATATATGGAGATGGATATATTGAAGATAAATTAGGAAAATATACATTTAAAATATCTCCTCTTTCATTTTATCAAGTAAATCCAATTCAAGCTGAAAAACTCTACAATATTGGAGTAGAAGCTGCTAAAATAACTAAAAATGATATGGTATTTGATTTGTATTGCGGAATAGGTACAATATCACTATTTATGGCTCAATATGCTAAAAAAGTATATGGAGTGGAAATTGTAGAACAAGCAATTGAAGACGCAAAAGAAAATGCAAAAATAAATAATGTAAACAATACAGAATTTATAACAGGTAATGCGGAAATTGTTTTAGATGATTTAATCAATAATAAAAATATTATTCCTGCTGTTATTATGGTTGACCCTCCAAGAAAAGGACTTGATAGTAAATCCATTGATAATATTCTAAAGATTAAGCCAGATAGGTTTGTATATATTAGTTGTAATCCTGCAACATTAGTTAGAGATTTAGCCAAGTTTGAAGAGTTTTATGAAGTTAAAAAAATTCAACCAGTTGATATGTTTCCTTGGACAAGCCATGTGGAGTGTGTTGCGGTGATGTATAAAAAAATATACAAATAAATAAAAATGTATAAATTTATTACAAGTTGGCTATTAATATATATATTACTTCAAATTTTAAATTGTGTAATGTTTTTTTACATATGCAAAAAATTGTTCATTGTGCATGGTACAAAAAAACAATATAATTTAACTTGAATTTACAAAGGAGGGATATATATGTATTATGGAGCTGGAACATATGAAGCATTTGCACATCCAGAAAAGCCAGAAGGAGTAGATAAAAAATCTGCCTATATAATTGGCACTGGTCTAGCAGGGCTTTCAGCAGCATTTTATTTATTAAGAGATGGTCAAATGAAAGGAGAACATATTCATTTGCTGGAAAAACTAGATTTAGCTGGTGGTTCATGTGATGGTAGAAAAGATATAACAAAAGGGTTCTACATGCGTGGTGGACGTGAAATGGATAATCACTTTGAATGTATGTGGGATATGTTTAGAAGTGTACCTTCAATTGAAACACCTAATGTATCTGTACTTGATGAATACTACTGGTTAAACAAGCATGATCCAAATTATTCATTATGTAGGGCAACTATAAATTGTGGAGAAGATGCTCATACCGATAAATTATTTAAACTTGATAAAAAATCAGCTATGGCATTATCTAAATTGTTTATTACACCAGAAAAAGAATTAGAAAATAAGAAGATTTCTGATGTTTTACCAGAAGAATTTTGGGAGACGAATTTCTGGCTATATTGGCAAACAATGTTTGCCTTCCAAAAATGGTCATCAGCATTAGAAATGAAAAGATATTTATGTAGATATGTTCATCATATAGATGGTTTACCAGATTTTTCAGCATTAAGATTTACAAAATACAATCAATGTGAATCAATGATTTTACCACTTACAAAGTATTTGGAAAGTAATGGAGTAAAAATTGAGTACGGAATAGATGTTAAAAATGTTATATTTGAGTCTAAACAAAATAAAAAAGTGGCAACACAAATTGTATATGAAAACAATAATCAAGAAAAAACTATTGATTTAATAGAAGATGATTTAGTATTTATTACAAATGGATGTTGTACAGATACATCTTGTTATGGAGACCAAGATAATGCACCAGATTTATCAAAAATAAAAAATGGCAAAGGTGAATCTTGGGACTTGTGGAAAAATATAGCATCACAAGCTACTGAAGGTGAGTTTGGAAATCCAGAAAAATTTTGCGGAAATGTAGATGAAACTAACTGGATGAGTGCTACTATAGAAGTAAGTGATGAGACTATAATTAATCACATTATAGATATTTGTAAGCGTGACCCTAGAAAAGGAAAAGTTACAACAGGAGGAATTGTAACAGTAAAAGATAGTAGAGATAATTGGTATTTATCATGGACTATTAATAGACAGCCACAGTTTAAATCTCAAAATCCAAATAGTGTTTTGGTTTGGGTGTATGCATTAAACACAAACAAACCAGGAAATTTCATAAAAAAACCAATAAAATTATGTACAGGTAAGGAAGTATGTGAAGAATGGTTATATCATATTGGAATACCAAACAACGAAATTGAAGAAAAAGCTTGTAAATGTAATACAACAACATGTTATATGCCATATATAAATGCATTTTTCCAACCAAGAGAAGAAAAAGATAGACCACTTGTAGTACCAAAAGAATCAATTAACTTTGCATTTATTGGACAATTTGCAGAAACTCCAAGAGATACAATATTTACTACTGAATATTCTATACGTACTGGAATGGAAGCAGTATATACACTTTTAAATATAGACAGAGCTGTACCTGAAGTTTGGGGAAGCAAATATGATATTAGAGAATTATTAAGAGCATGCTATTATGCAGTAGATAAAAAATCAGTTGAAGAACTCCCACTAACTTTTGCTGAAAAGCAGGTTGTAAAAGTTTTAGGTAAAAAAGTCGAAGGAACAGATTTGGAAATACTTTTGAAAGAAAGTGGATTATTTAAATAATAATAGAAAAAATATGAAATATTTATGAATAATATTTATTTCATATTTTTTTTAATGTATAATATGTTATAGGTGATGAATATGAGTAGTTTAACAACTAAAAGAGCAATCGCATATACATTTAAAAGTTTGCTAAAAGAAAAGCCATTTAACAAAATAACAGTTAATGACATAGCACATGAATGTGATATAAATAGGCAAACATTTTATTATCATTTTCAAGATATAAGAGATTTAGTTGAGTGGATTTGCATTGATGAGGTAGATAATATTTTAAAGAAAAAAGATGAATGTGAAAAATGGGAAGATAAATTTTTACTTATCTTTAAAATCATGGAAGAAGAAAAAGTTTTTGTAAAAAATATTTATCATTCTGTTTCTGTTGAAGTATTAAGAAGCAATCTATATAGGTTAGTATATCCTATAATATATAATGAAATAATTGAAAAATCTAAAGGAAAAAATTTACGAGAAGAAGATAAAAAGTTTATAACAGATTTCTATAAATATGCATTTGTATCAGTAGTTTTGGATTGGATTGATAAAGGAATGAATGAAGACCCAGAAATAATAGTACAAAAAGTTAGTAAACTCATAACAGGTACGATTGAACATGTAATAGTATAATTCATACTTAACATCGGGGAATTAGTTGATAATTATCTGCTTTTATGATATAAAATATTCAATATTAAATTATGGTACAAAAATGAATGTTAAAGATATTATGAAAATATATAAAGATAAATAACTAAGATATAATAAAGAGGGAGAAATGAAAGAAAAAATAAAAGAATTTATTATAAAAAATCTAAAATGGATTATATTATTTATTTGCTTAATTGGATTTTTTGAGTTAGCAGAAGATGTATTTAATAAAGAAATAATGAACGGTGATATAATCGGATATAAAATTGTATCTACATTTCTAATATCAGACTTTACAACACCAATAGCAAAATTTGTAACGAATCTTGGTGGAGCTATATTTATAATAGCATTAGCAATCGTATTATTTATAGTAATAAAAAACAAAAAAGTTGGAATATCTATTTTTACAAACTTAGCTATTATTACAATTTTAAATCAATTATTAAAAAGAATATTACAAAGACCTAGACCAACTGAATATAGAATAATTGAAGAAACAGGATATAGTTTTCCATCAGGGCATTCTATGATAAGTATGGCATTTTATGGTTATTTAATTTACTTGATTTATAAATATGTTGAAAACAAATATGTTAAGTGGATTTTGATTAGTCTATTAAGTATTTTAATATGTATGATAGGAGTTAGTAGAATTTATTTAGGTGTACATTATACTAGTGATGTTTTGGGTGGATTTTTAATATCTATATCATATTTGGTTATTTATATAAGTGCTATTAATAAAATTTTATTAACATGATTATAATACAGGCCTTGGAGATGAGTAAAATATGTTATGATAAAATAATAGTTGATGGAGGTATTATATTTATGAAAAAGTTAAACTCTAATGAACTGAAAATTATTGCTGTTTGTGCAATGATTTTTGATCATTTATTATGGGTAATAAAACCTGGATATGAAAAAGAAATAATATATTTAATACTACATGTATTTGGAAGAATTGTTGCTCCAATATTTTGTTTTTTTATAGCAGAAGGAGCATATTATACTAAAAACAGAAAAATATATTTAACAAGATTATTAGCATTTGCTGTAATATCACATTTTGCGTATTGTTTTGCTTTTGGTATTAATTTTTTACCATTTTCAAAAGGAACGTTTTTTAATCAGACAAGCATTATGTGGTCACTTGCTTTAGGACTTATTGGAATAATAATAAATGACTCGAAATTAAATAGTAAATTGAAAATAGTATTAATACTTTTTCTATGTGTGCTAGGATTTCCATCTGATTGGAGCTCTGTTGCTGTAATGATAATAATTTATGATTATGCATATAGAAACAATTTCAAAAAACAAATGATAACTCAAACAATATTTTCAGCAATATATGCAGTGGTATATAGTATATTTATAGATTTTTGTTATGGATTATTACAAATGGGAACTATTCTATCAATTCCTCTACTAAAAAAATATAATGGTAAAAGAGGAAAATGGAAAGAAATGAAATACTTTTTTTATTTGATATACCCATTACATCTTGTTATATGTGGTTTCATAAGACTATATTTATATGGAAATATTTCAGTTATGATTGGAGGATAAGAAGAGTAAAATAGACCCAGTAGTATTTTACTATTGAGCCTATTTTTTACAATTAAAGTTGTTTTAAGATATTTTCAAAAGCCTTTTTTCTTGGGCCAATTTTATCCTTTTCTTCTGGAGGCAGTTCAGATAGAGTTTTATTAAGTCCTTTTACTTTGAAATATTGATCAAATCCAAATTCTCTTTCGCCTGCACATTGGCACATATCTCCACTCAATGATTCTTCTGAAAAGATTGTTTTATCAGAATCAATATATGCAATTGCTGAAATCCAATGAGCAGTTGTGTCAGGATTGCCACTTTCTTTCATAAGCTCAAGAATAATAGGATATAATTCATTAGGTTTGTCTGCATTTACATTTGCACCTGGACGAAACTTTTCAATACAACGTTTTGTATAAACACCAGGATATCCATTTAATGAATCAATCATAATACCAGAATCTTCTGCAAGAACAGGCATATTTAATTTTTGAAACCAGTATTTTGCCTTGATTATAGCATTTTCTGAAAACGTAGAGCCATTCTCATCTGCTTGAGGTACACCAGCAATTTCAGGAATATCTTTTAGACAAAGTATTTTTATTCCTTTTGGTGCCATACGCTGAATTTCAATGGCTTTTTTGGAATTTAAGCTTGCAAAAACAATATTCATTATAAATCAACTCCATTCTTTGGAAAAATTATAACAAAATAATAATTAAATGTAAATAACAAAAATCTACTTTAATTTTATAGTGACTCTTTTTTATTAATAATTTCTATGTTATAATTCAAATATATAAATAATCAATAAGACTGGAGAGTCAAAAAATGTATAAATATATGTATCAAACTCCAGAAAACTTTTCAAATATGATTATGAATAGTGATGGAGAATATTTAACAGGTTTGTGGTTTGAAGATTCGAGAGATTCTTCGAAACATATAATAGACTGTGAAGAAAAAAATTTAGAAATTTTTGAACAAACAAGTAAATGGTTAGATATTTATTTTAATGGTAAAAATCCTGATTTTATACCCAAATATAAAATAAATAATTCAACACCATTTAGACAAGAAGTAATAGATATAATGAACACAATTGAATATGGCAAAGTTGTAACTTATAATGATATATCAAAAATAATTGCCAAGAAAAGAAACTTGAAAAGAATGTCGTCACAAGCAGTTGGTGGAGCTGTTGGATGGAATCCTATCTGTATTATAATTCCTTGCCACAGGGTAGTTGGAACAAATGGAAGCTTAACAGGATATGGTGGAGGAATAAAAAATAAGGTAGAACTATTAAAACTAGAAGGAATTTGTATGGATAAATATTTTGTGCCAAAGAAAGGAACTGCATTATGATAAGATGCAAGTGGTGTAATTTAAAAAATCAAAAATATATAGAATACCATGATGAAGAATGGGGAGTGCCTGTGTATGATGATAAGTATCTATATGAAATGATAATTTTGGAATCATTCCAAGCAGGCCTATCTTGGGAATGTGTCCTAAATAAAAGAGAAGCTTTTAGAAAGGCATTTGATAATTTTGAAATAGAAAAAGTGTGTAACTATGATGATAAAAAAATACAAGAGTTACTGAAAAATGAGAATATTATAAGAAATAAATTGAAAATAAATGCAGCCATTAACAATAGCAAAATATTTAAAGAAATACAAAATGAATATAAAACATTTTCTGATTATATTTGGAGTTTTTCAAATGGCAAAGTAATTTATGAAAATAATAAAACAAGTTCAGAGCTATCTGATACAATTTCAAAAGATTTACAAAAAAGAGGAATGAAATTTGTAGGAACAACAATTATATACTCTTATTTACAGGCAATAGGAGTGATTTATTCACATGAAAAAGAATGTTTTATGTATGAAATGAAAAAGGAGTAATTTAAGATGATAAAAATTATTGAATTTATTAAGAAATTATTTTGTAAAAAAAATAGACTTCAAATTCCTCCACCTAAAGAGAATATAATTGAAGAAAATAAAAGCACAGAAAAAGAATTTTCGTTAAACTTGAAAAGATTAGCAAATCCTTCAATAAATGATGGGAATGGATTTGGAATTGTAAAATGCGTTGATTTAAAGGAGATTATTTAATGGGTACTTATGAAGAATTATTTGAAAATAATCCTGATTTAGAAAATTTAACTCTGATACATTTTAACACACCAGGAGTAAGAAGTTTTTCTAGAAACTGTGAGGTTGAGATTTATGGGAATCCTGCAGATTATTTAGATGTTGCTAGAAAGGCTAAAAATTTAAGATGTATAAATTTGAAACCAGATCAAGATGCCGAATTTTTTGAAGGATTAAAAGAATTTGTAAATCAAATAGATTATGATGTTAAATTATGTTCTGATACAATTTTTAATTGCACAAAGGAAGAATTTTTTAAAGGTGAAAATATAATAGAATCTGTAATTTCTGAAATGGATCCAAATTGGAATACTAAGCAAAAACTTGCATTTGTTCATTATAAAATGGGCAAATTAGTTACTTATCATGCAGATTATAACAGCTACAAAGTTCCACCTATGCCAGAGTCAATTCCTGCTTCAAGAAATATATGGAAAGCTTTAAGTGATGGAATATCAGTTTGCAATGGGGTTACAGAAATAGAAAGAACAATGTTGTCTAGAGTTGGGGTTAAAACACAAGAACTAAAATCTGGTACGCATGTATTTTTATTAACAGAAACAGATGAAGGAAATATAATGTCAGATGCAACATGGGATTTAGCATATACTAAATTTGGTTGTAGACCGCAATATCTAGGACTTTCATATGAAAAATTTAGAGAAAAAGATGGTGGTTTGACAAATGCACATAAGTTAGATTCAGTACCTGAAAATGTAATCACTTTATCTAATGATGAGGTCACTGACATATATGATAGTTTGGGATTTTTAAATAGTGAAAAGAAATTTGATACTCCAATTATGAAAATATTATCTGAGATAAAAGAAAAATATCCAGATTTGAACAAAAGAGTCAGTGAGGCTTTTACAAGTTTTGGAGAACACTTTCCAAATGAGATGTCTAGTTTATCAGAAATACAACATATGATGTCATATGTTGCACAATGGACTGGAATGAATTATGATAAATTAAAATCAAATTATATATATCGCTCAGAAGATAGTGAATTTAAAAAACCAGGTCTTGTTTTTAGAATTGACGGAAAAGATAATAATACATTTTTTAAAATCCTAGATTCTGGAACAAGTGCATTCAGAGATATAACAGAAGAAGAATTATGTGATCAGTATAGATTACACATTAATTCAAAAGCTGTTCCATTTTGGTCAAAAAATCATGAAAAAGATTTTGCAGAACCAGCTATTGAAGAAAATAATAGATAAAAATTAATAAAAGTCACTTACCAGTCACTTTACTTCATTATAATAAACTCATAAAAGGAGGAAAAAGTATGGAAATATTAAGAGTAGAAAACTTAAGAAAAACATATGGAAAAGGTCAAAATGAAGTAAAAGCATTAGATGGAGTGACTTTTTCTGTTGAAAAAGGAGAATTTGTAGCAATTGTTGGTGCAAGTGGTAGTGGAAAATCTACATTATTACATTTGCTAGGAGGAGTAGATAGACCAACAAGTGGAAAAGTATTTATAGAAGGAAAAGATATTTATAAATTAAATGATGATGAGTTAGCAATATTCAGAAGAAGGCAAGTAGGCTTAATATATCAATTTTATAATTTAATACCAATACTAAATGTAGAAGAAAATATAGTATTGCCATTAAGCTTAGATGGAAGAAGTGTAAATACAAATAAGCTACAAGAATTATTAAAAAGTCTGGGGTTAGAAGATAGAAAAATGCATCTACCAAATGAATTATCAGGAGGTCAACAACAAAGAACATCTATAGGAAGAGCAATGATAACAAATCCTGCAATAATATTAGCAGATGAACCAACAGGAAACCTTGATTCAAAAGCAAGTGATGAAATTGTAGAACTATTAAAAAAATCAAACAGAGATTATAAACAGACAATAATAATGATTACTCATAATCTTGAAATTGCAAAAATAGCTGATAGAATAATAAAAATTGAAGATGGCAAGATTGTAGGTGAAGAATAATGGATTTATTAAAAAAGCTTACAATTAAGAATTTAAGGTTAAATAGAAAAAGAACAATTGTAACAATGATAGGAATAATCCTATCAGTAGCATTATTAAGTGCTGTTTCAAGCATGTTTATGAGTGCAAGGCAAAGTTTAATAGATTATGAAATAAAACAAAGAGGTAATTATCATTATTCATTTAAAGATGTAAGTAAAGAAAACATTAAAAAATTAAAGGAAAATAGAAAAATTCAAAATATTTATTATGCTGAAAATCTAGGCTATTCAAAGCTCGATGGAATAAAAAATGTTAATAAACCATATTTGTATGTAAGAGCATATACGCAAGAAACAATGAAACAATTATCTATAAATTTAGTAGAAGGAAGACTTCCTCAAAATGAAAATGAGATAGTAATACCAAAACATCTAAAAACAAATGGAAGACTAGAACTGAAAGTAGGAGAACAAATAACATTAAATATTGGCGAAAGGGAAAA
Source organism: uncultured Clostridia bacterium (assembly GCA_934162255.1). GTDB lineage: Bacteria > Bacillota > Clostridia > TANB77 > CAG-508 > CAG-269. The sequence continues at coordinate 91,158 of CAKPIG010000003.1, forward strand.
TGGAACAGAAAGATTAACACAACAAGATTCATATAGTAAAAATGAAAAATTAGTAGATACTGAAACAAAGACTTATACAATAACAGGAATAATGGAAAGACCAGGCAGAAATATTGAACCATATAGTGCTCCTGGGTACACAGCAATAACATATTTATCTGAAGAGAATATAACTGATAAGGCAGATATATATGTAAGATATACAGATAAAGGTAGAAAAGAGCATTTAAAGACAACAGCAGAAATTTTAGGAGTAGATGCAGAAAAATTTGAAAAGCTATACAATTCTACAAATTTGAATGCTGAAGAATATTCTAAAATATCAGAAGAAGTTTTTACTAAGGCAAAATATAATTATGATGAAAATGAATATTTAATTTCACTAGAAACTGGAATAACAGGAGAGAGTACTTTAAAAATGTTATTATTAGCAAGTGGAATAGTTGTTATCATTATAATAGTAACATCAGTATTTTGCATAAAAAATAGTTTTGACATTTCTATAACAGAGAAAATAAAACAGTATGGAATGCTTGCAAGTATTGGAGCAACAAAAAAACAAATAAGAAAAAATGTATATTTTGAAGCAACAATATTAGGAGTAATATCAATACCAATAGGTATATTATCAGGAATATTAGCCGCATATATACTTATAATAGTAAGTAATAGCATATTAGGAGATTCAATAGGAATAAAATTGGTCTTCAAATTTTCTATATTGGCATGTTTATTTGCGATGTTACTAGGAATAATAACAATTTATTTATCAGCAAGTAAATCAGCAAGAAAAGCAAGCAAAATAGCTCCTATAACAGCAATTAGAAACAGTGATGAACTAAAATTAAAAGCAAAGAAAATAAAAAGCCCTAAAATTATCTCAAAACTATTTGGGATAGGAGGAGAAATATCATATAAAAACTTAAAAAGAAGCAGAAAAAAATATCGTACAACAGTTATTAGTATATTTGTGTGTGTAACTGTATTTATAGTAATAACTTCATTTACTCAAACAGTAATGGAATTATTGAAATTAGAAACCAAAACATATAATTATGATATAAGTGTTTCATATGAAAAAAATGAAAATAATGAAATTGAAGAAAAAGTAAAATCAATTATCCAATTAGATGATGTAAAAGATTTTTCAATAATAAATAGAACATATTTAAATATAAAACCTAAATATACAGAACAATATAAAAAATTAAAAATAAATGATGAGGAAGAAGAAAATCAAAAAGAACATTTATCAACAGTAATATTAAATAAAGAACAATTTGAAAAATACATAAAAAGTTTGGGATTAAAAACAACAGAAGCAGCCAAAAAAGGAATATTAATAAATGAAATATATGATACAACATATGATGAAGAAAAATCAAAATATATAACACAGCAGATGTCAGTATATTCTTATAATGTTGGAGATGTAATAGAAGGAAAAAGCACAATATTGAATGATGATCAAGACTTAATAGAAAATGATAGTGTAAATATAGAAATAGCTAAAATAACAGACAAAGTACCACTAGGAGTACAAGATATGCCTAGTATGCCAATATTAATATTAAATGAAGAATATTATGATAATATAAAAAATCCAAAGTATGATGAAGGAGTTTTTATAAAAACAAATGATGATGAGAAAATACAAAAAGAAATAGAAGAAATATTAAAAGGATATACATTTAACCTAAATAATGTACAAGATAGCATAAAGTCAATAAAATCAATTTACTTCTTAATAGGAATATTTGCATATGGATTTATAATAGTAATAGCTTTAATAGGTATAACAAGTATATTCAATACAGTTACGACAAATATGAGTTTAAGAGCAAGAGAATTTGCAATGTTAAAAAGTATAGGAATGACCAAAAAAGAATTTAATAAAATGATAAGGCTAGAAAGCATATTTATGGCAATAAAATCATTATTCTTTGCAATTCCAATAGGGATTTTTATATCATACAGAATATATAAACTAGGAATGAATGGAACAATTGTAATAAAATATCAAATACCATTCTTGCCAGTAATAGGCTCAATTATAGCAATTTATATATTAATATTAGCAATAATGAAATATTCAATAAATAAAATAAACAAACAAAACACTATTGAAACAATAAGAAATGAAAACATATAACAAGAGGACTGGAAAAGTCCTCTTTTATGTGATATAATGCTCAAAGAAAGGATGAAATGAATGGATATATTATTAGTGGAAGATAATGAAACATTAGCAAAAGGCCTATTATATACTTTAACTCAAAATTCATTTGAAGTAAGACATGCTAAAACGGTAAAAGAAACCAAAAACATATTAAAGTATTATAATCCGAAGCTAGTAATACTTGATATATCTCTCACAGACGGAAACGGATTTGACTTATTAAAAGATGAAATTAAACCAAAATCAATACCAACAATATTTTTGACAGCCAAAGATGAAGAAGATGATATTGTAAAAGGCTTTGAATTAGGTGCAGAAGACTATATAACAAAACCATTTTCAACAAGAGAACTAATTGCAAGAATTAATAGAATAATGCAAAAAGGAAATAAAAATCATATAATAAATATTAAAGACATAAAATTTGACACTGATAAAATGGTAGTATATAAAAATTCTGAAGAAGTGAATTTAACAGGATTAGAACTTAAAATATTACATTTATTATTAATGAATATAAATAAAGTTGTTACAAGAGATTACATCATAGAAAAAGTATGGGAATGGACAGGAAATGACATAAATGATAATACTGTTACTGTATATTTAAAACGAATTCGTGAAAAAACAGGACAAGACATTATAAAAACAATAAGGGGAATAGGTTATAGAATAGATGAAGAAAAAAAGAATAATAACTAATAGTATTATAATAATACTTTTCATATCAATATTTATTTTATTAATTTATACACAATATAAAACTTATACTAAAAACTTCAATGAAAAGATAATTGATATATACAATATAATTGTTGAAAAATATCCAGAAGTAAGTAAAAATGATATAATTGAAATATTAAATAGTACCACAAAATTAAAAAATCGAGAAACTTTTAAAGAATATGGAATAGAAATTGATGAAGATTCTCTTGTGTTAGTAAACAAACAAAAATTCATACAATTTATATCCATAGATGTTTTGATATTAATGTTTTTTATTGCAATAATATATTTATTATTTTATAAATACAATAAAGAAAGAACAAAGAAAATAGAAAAAATCACACAATATATTAGTGAAATAAATAATGGTAATTATAAACTAAAAATAGAAGAAAATAGAGAAGATGAAATATCTATATTACAAAATGAATTATATAAAACTACAGTAATGCTAAGAGAAGTTGCAGAAAATTCAAAAAATGATAAAATTAATTTGAAAAATTCTTTGTCAGATATTTCACATCAACTAAAAACACCTCTAACAGCAATAACAATAATGGCAGATAATATTATAGAAAATAAAGATATGGAACCAGATATAAGAGAAGAATTTATGAAAGATATAAGAAGAGAAACAACTAATATAAAATTTCTAGTAGAATCTTTATTAAAGCTCTCAAAGCTTGACAGCAATTCTGTAAAATTTATAAATGAAAAAGTAAAAGTAAAAGAAATAATAGAAGAAGCGGTCAAAAAAATATCTCCATTAAGCGATTTAAAAAACGTAATGATAAATACTGATGGAAATGAAACAGATGAAATTGAATGTGATAAAAAATGGCAAATTGAAGCAATAACTAATGTATTGAAAAATTGCATAGAACATTCTAATTATAATAGTGCAATAAATATAAAATATGAACAGAATAATATGTATAATAAAATTGAAATACAAGATTTTGGAAGCGGAATAACAGCAGAAGATTTACCACATATATTTGAAAGATTTTATAAAGGAAAAAACTCTTCAAGTGAAAGTATAGGAATTGGTTTAGCATTAGCAAAATCAATTATAGAAAATAATAATGGATATATTAGTGTAGAATCAGAAATAGGTAAAGGAAGCAAATTTACAATAAAATATATTAGAAAAATATATAAAGTAACATAAAAATTTAAGGAGGAGTAAATGCAGCAAAACATACCAGATTTTTTAGAAAGGTTATTAAAAGAACAATATGGACAAGACTTAACGGCAAATATATTAGAAGGATATTTATCAAAAAGAAAAACAACATTAAGAGTAAATATATTAAAGTCAAATAATGAAGAAGTAGAAAATGAATTAAAAATGAACAATATAAAATTTTCAAATGTCACATGGTATAAGCAAGGAATAATAATTGAAAATGCAAGAGAAGATGAAATAAAAAAATTGAAAATATATGAAGAAGGAAAAATATATTTACAAAGTTTATCATCTATGATACCTGCAATAGTAGTAAATCCAAAAAATGATGAAAATATATTAGATATGGCAGCAGCACCAGGAGGCAAAACAACACAAATGGCAGCAATTTCTGATAATGGAGCAATGATAACTGCATGTGAAAAGAACAAAATAAGGGCAGATAGATTAAAATATAATCTAGATAAACAAGGAGCAAGAAGAGTTAATGTAATACAACAAGACTCAAGAAAGTTAGATGACTTCCTAAAATTTGATAAAGTATTACTTGATGCACCATGTAGTGGAAGTGGAACAGCAAACATATTTGAAGAAAAGTTTACAGAAGAATTAATAAATCGTTCAACAAAAATACAAGAAGAATTACTAAAAAAAGCAATTAATTTAACTAAAAAAGGTGGAGAAATAATATATTCAACATGTTCAATATTGGCAAAAGAAAATGAAAATATATTAGAAAAAATAATAGATAAAGTAGAAGTACAAAAAATAGAAAAATTAGAGCAAATACCACTTTTACATACCAAAATAAAAGGAACAATATGTATTGCACCAAATGAAAATTATGAAGGATTTTTTATAGCAAAATTAATAAAAAAATAGGAGAATAAACATGATAAGAATAAAAGATATCAAAATAAGAGAAAACTTATCAGATGAAGAAGTATTAAAAATAGCAATATCAAAGCAAAAAATAAAACAAGATGAAATAGAAGAATGGTACATATATAAAAAATCAATAGATGCGAGAAAAAAAGAAGATGTACATTATAATTATTCTTTCAATATAAAATTAAAAGATAAAAAAAGAGAAAGAAAATTCGAAAAAATAGAAGAAACATTTTTGACTCCAATAAAAGTATCAAGAAAAAGCAATTATAGACCAGTTATTGTAGGAACAGGTCCAGCAGGACTTTTTGCAGCATTAACATTGATAGAAAATGGAATAAAACCAATAGTCCTAGAAAGAGGAAAAAAGGTAGAAGATAGAATAGAAGACGTAAACAATTTTAATCAAAACAGAAAAATTAATGTAAAATCAAATGTACAATTTGGAGAAGGCGGAGCAGGTACATTTTCAGACGGCAAACTAAATACAGGGAATACGAGTATATATTCTATGGAAGTCTTAAAGAAATTTGTTAAATTTGGTGCACCAGAAGAAATTTTATATACAGCAAAACCTCATATAGGAACAGATAATTTAGTTAAAATAGTAAGAAATATGCGAAAATATATAAATGAAAATGGTGGAGAAATATTATTTGAAGAACAAATGACAGATTTAAAAATAGTAAATGAAAAAATAAAATCTGTAAAATGTTCAAAAGAAATAGAAACAGACACAGTAATACTTGCAATAGGACATAGTGCAAGAGATACATTTAAAATGCTACAAGAAAAAGGAGTAGAACTCCAACCTAAGAATTTTGCTGTAGGTGTAAGAATTGAGCATTTACAAGAAGATATAAATAAAGCACAATATGGAGAAATTACGAATTTAAAATTACCACCAGCAGATTATAAACTAGTATATCATGCTTCAAATGGAAGGACATGTTATACATTTTGCATGTGTCCCGGAGGTCAAGTAATAGCATCAAACTCAGAAGAAAATAGTATAGTAACAAATGGAATGAGCAATTTTGCAAGAGACGGAAAAAATTCTAACAGTGCACTACTTGTCAATATAAATGTAGAAGACTTTTTCAAAAAAGACTCATTAGATGGAATGCTTTTTCAAGACGAATTAGAAAGAAAAGCTTTTGAGCTAGGAGGTTCAAATTATAATGCACCAATACAAAGAGTAGAAGACTTTATATTAAATAAAAAAACAGAAAAATTAGGTGAAATAGAACCAACATATAAACCAGGAGTTACAATGGCGAACCTTAACGAAATTTTGCCACAATATATATCAGAAACAATGAAAGAAGCACTTGAAAATTTAAACAAAAAACTAGTAGGATTTGCAGACAAAGATGCAATACTTACAGCTGTAGAAACAAGAAGTTCATCACCAGTACAGATTACAAGAAATAAAGAGACACTAAATTCAGTAAATGTACAAGGATTATATCCTTGTGGAGAAGGCGCAGGATATGCAGGAGGAATAATGACTGCAGCAATAGATGGAATAAAGTGTGCAATAAAAGTTTTGGAAGGAGATACAAATGAAATATCTAATAATTGATGAAAGAATGAGAGAAATAGAAAAAGAATATTTTAAAATGATGGGATATCAATTAATTGAAATTGAAACAAGTGAAGAAGTATATCAAGAAATTTCAGCTCATGTAGATATATTTGCATGTAAAGTTGGAAATGAAGTAATTATAGAGCCAACTCAATATATAAGAATGCCTAAACTACCATGGATAATTTCAGGAATTAATAATGTAGAAAGAGAATATCCATTTGACATAAAGTATAATGTGTGCACGATTGGGAAAAAAGCTTTTCACCTATTTAGATATACAGACACAAAAATACAACAAGAATTAATAAAAAATGGTTATGAGCTAATAAACACAACACAGGGTTATACAAACTGTTCAATTGCAGTAATAGATGGTAATTCTGCAATAGTAACAGATAAAGGCTTATATCAAATTCTAAAGAAAGAAGGAATAGATGTATTATATTTAGAAGATGAGCTAGATATAAAATTATTTAAAGGAATGAGATATAGTGAGAAAAAAGGATTTATAGGAGGATGTATCTCAAGAGTTGGCAACGACATAGTTGTATTTGGAGACCTAAATAAAATAGATTTACATGGAAAAATAAGAAAATTTATAGAAAGTAAAAATATTCAAATAGTAGACTTTGAAAATTTAGATGTAATAGACTATGGAGGAGTTATAGAAGTAAAAAGTGATTTGTCAACATTTTAAAAAAACTGAAAGAGAGAGAATAATTCAAAAAAACGAAGAAATAATATTGCTAATACGAAAAATTATAAAAATTTGAACTTAAATAAAGTTGCAATATCAAATTAACTGTGTTAATATATGTATAACAATTAAATAGAGAAAAAAGAAATATCCTGCGTAGTTCGTGTAGCACAGAATTTTTAGAACCTACAAGTTTAAAGAGGGGCCGAATCCTTTGAGTATGGCGTGCAAGCTTACACCTGATGGTAGTAAGAAGCCCATGAGTATTCAAGTAGGCACCCACCTGTCGAAGACAGGTCCTTAAAAATTCAGGCAACTTACGGCTAAGGCGGGAATTTTTTTGTGAAATTATAAAATAAAAGATGCCACGTCTTACTTACGACGTGGCAGTTTGAGAATATACCTATAATTTTTATTTAAACTATAGACCAAAATGAAAAGAATACTGACCCATACAGCTACTAGGATAGCAATAATAACAAATCTGATTGTCTGAGCCAGGTCGTTATAACCCAATTCAATCAAAAAGTGATTGAAAGGAGTTCTTGATGCAAACTCTTTAGTTTCGTTAATAACTCCATCATATTGAGCTTTTAGTTCATCTGTCCCTTCTTTACCATTTTTTTCTTCTGTTTCAATGATGAAATGGCGTGAATCAGAAAGATCCGCTAATTCCAAACATGGAACTATGAAAAATATGGAAAGACAACACTCAATAGCCACTAGTAAAAGCATTTTCATGCTCCACTTTAAGATTTTCTTACTCCGTTTTCTCATCTTGATATTCCTCCTAAAAATATTTATTTAAAAATACAACTTCTATTATAATATATATTTAAAACTGATGCAACTAATTTACTAAAAATCATTTCAAATTGAGTGAATATATGATAGAATAATCGAAGATAGAATAAATGGAGGAAGAAATGTCAGAATTTGTACATTTACACATACATAGTGAATTTAGTTTATTAGATGGGGCAAATAGAATAAAAGACTTGCCAGTAAGGGCAAAGAAACTTGGAATGAAAGCAATGGCAATAACAGACCATGGCGTTATGTATGGTGCGATAGATTTTTATAAAGCATGTAAAAAAGAAGGAATAAAGCCAATAATTGGTTGTGAGGTATATGTTGCACCAAGAAGAAGGTTTGACAAAGAACCAGGAATAGATAATCATTATAACCATTTAATACTTTTAGCCAAAAATAATCAAGGATATAAAAACTTAAGTAAATTAGTATCATTAGGATTTACAGAAGGATATTATTATAAACCAAGAATAGACCTAGAAATACTAGAAAAATATCATGAAGGACTAATCTGTTTAAGTGCATGTCTTGCAGGAAGCGTAAATCAGGCATTGTTAAATGGTCAAAATGAAAAAGCAGAAGAAATTGCTTTATGGCATAAAAAAGTATTTGGAGAAGATTATTATATTGAAATTCAAAATAATGGAATAAAAGAACAAGTATTGGCAAATCAAAAATTAATACAACTTGCAAGAAAACTAGACATTCCACTAGTCGCAACAAATGATGCACATTATTTAAAAAGAGAAGATGCATATAATCATGAAATATTATTATGTATTCAAACAGGAAAAAGAATGAGTGATGAAGACAGAATGAAATTTGACACAGAAGAATTATATGTAAAATCACCAGAAGAAATGAGCGAATATTTTTCAGCATTTCCAGAAGCAATAGAAAATACTGTAAAAATTGCAGACAAATGCAATGTGGAATTCGAGTTTGGACATACAATATTGCCTAATTATGATGTGCCACCAGAATATCCAACACATTATGATTTCTTAAAAAAATTATGTGATGATGGACTAAAAAAGAGATATGGAGAAAATCCATCACAAGAAATATTAGATAGAGCAGAATATGAAATTGGAATAATAAAGAAAATGGGGTATGTGGACTATTACTTAATAGTATGGGACTTTATACATTATGCTAAAAGTAATGGAATACCTGTAGGTCCAGGAAGAGGTTCAGGAGCAGGTTCAATCTTAGCATATGCAATAGAAATAACAGATATAGACCCTATGAAATATGGACTACTTTTTGAAAGGTTTTTAAATCCAGAAAGAATAAGTATGCCAGACTTTGATGTAGACTTTTCAGATGTGGATAGACAAAAAGTAATTGACTATGTTTCAGAAAAATATGGACATGACCATGTTTCACAGATTATAACATTTGGAACAATGGCAGCTAAAATGGTAATAAGAGATGTTGCAAGAGTATTGGATTTTCCATATGCAGAAGCTGATAAATTGGCAAAAATGATTCCAACAGAAATACACATAACAATTCCAAAAGCCTTAGAACAAAATAAGGAATTAAAAGATTTATATGACAATGATGAACAAATACACAAATTATTAGATATAGCAATGGCACTAGAAGGAATGCCAAGACAGGCTTCAACACACGCCTGTGGTGTTGTAATAACAAAAGACCCAGTAGATACATATGTGCCACTATATGTAAGAGATAATCAGATTTCAACACAATATATAATGACAACATTAGAAGAATTGGGACTTTTAAAAATGGATTTTCTTGGACTTAGAACACTTACTGTTATAAAAGACACAATTAATCTTGTAAAACAGAATAGAAGAATAGATGTAGAATTTGACCAAGAAATGTCAGACCCAAAAGTATATAAATTATGGCAAGATGGAAGCACATCAGGAATATTCCAATTTGAATCACAAGGAATGACAAACTTCATGAAAGAATTAAAACCAGACTGTTTAGAAGATTTAATAGCAGGAGTTTCTCTATATCGTCCAGGTCCAATGGATCAAATACCAAGATATATCAGAGGAAAACAAAATCCAGGTCATAATGAATATACACATCCAAGCCTAGAACCAATTTTAAATGTAACATATGGTTGTATGGTTTATCAAGAACAGGTTATGCAAGTAGTAAGAGACTTAGCTGGATATTCATTAGGAAGAGCAGACTTAGTACGTAGAGCAATGGGAAAGAAAAAGCTTGATGTAATGGCAAAAGAAAGAGAAGTATTTATAAATGGTCAAATAGATGAAAATGGAAATATTGAAGTACCAGGTTGCGTAAGAAATGGAATTGATGCAGAATCAGCAAATAAAATATTTGACGAAATGGCAGAATTCGCAAAATACGCATTTAATAAATCACATGCTGCATGCTATGCAGTTGTAGCATATAGAACAGCATACTTAAAAGCATATTATCCTGCAGAATTTATGGCATCAATGCTGAACAGTTTTCTAGGAAATCTAGACAAAGTACCAGAATACATAGATGAATGCAAAAGAATGGGAATAGAAATACTAAAACCAGACATAAACATGAGCTATAGTAAATTCACTGTAGAAAATGGAAAAATACGTTTTGGACTAGGAAGCATAAAAAATGTAGGTTTGCAACCAGTTGATAACATAATAAAAGAAAGAACTGAAAACGGCAAATTTACAGGATTTGCAGATTTTTGTGAAAGAATGGCAGGAGAATCTGTAAATAAAAAATGTATAGAAAGCTTAATAAAAGCGGGTACATTTTCAGAATTCCCAGAAACAAGAGCAACACTAATAGCTTCATTTGAAGGAATAATTGATGCAATACAATCACATAACAAAAAAGGAATGAATGGTCAAGTATCAATGTTTGACTTAGGAAGTTTAAATGAAGAAACTAATTTAGATGAAATAAAATATAATTTTATAGAAAGACATGAATTAAATGAAAAAGAAATGTTGTCACTAGAAAAAGAAATGCTAGGAATATATGTATCAGGACATCCACTTGAAAAAATAAGAGAACAAATAATAGAAAAAACAAATATTTCATCAGCAGATATGAGAAAAATTGATGAGCAAAACATGGCTGAAGAAGTAACAGAAAAAATACAATTTCATGATGGACAAACAGTAAAAATAGCAGGAGTAATAACATCTGTAAAAAAGAAATATACAAAAAACAATAAAATAATGGCATTTGTAAATATAGAAGACTTATATGGTTCAGCTGAAATAATAGTATTTGAGCCAACATATTTAAAAGCCCAAGATGTTCTTGTAGAAGAAAATATTGTTATGATAACAGGTAGACTTAGCATAAGAGAAGATGATTCTACAAAAATTGTTGCACAAGAAATAAAAAATTTTAGAGAAGAAGAATCAAAAGTTTTTATTATAGATATTACTAATACCACAGAAGAACAAAAAGAAAAACTTAGAGGTGCAATAAAATTCTTTAATGGAGAACAAAATAATATTTGTGTAATGGTAAAAGTAGAAGAAGAATTAAAAAAGTGCGGAGCAATTTATTTAAATGAAGAAATACTAAACTTTTTCAAACAAATTGTAGGAAGTGAAAATTGTACATACAAAAAGACCAACTGATGTTGGCCTTTTTGTCGCTTACAAAGTAGGAAACACCTACTTTATAAGCTAGGAGAAAACTTACAAAACATAGGTCTATATTTTGCATTGCTGAAACAAGGACTATGTTTTACAGTGAATCCAGCTTCACGTAAACCTTCCTCTACATCAAGAGGAAGAAGCCCAGTCTTGGGTAACGCCGGTGACAGAACTGCAATTTCACAAATTTCCTCGTTAGGAAGAGTACCTCTTAACCTAACACAATATTCAGAGAATCTTGTGCAATGAACTGTTGCATAGTCAGGAAAGAATTTTCCCCGAGAGATTGCATTTTTAACTGTTACCATGTCCTTTACGACAATGTTCTTCATGATTGATTTTTCCTCCTTTTTCTATAATCACTTAATCATGATACAATATAATTATACATCATTTTACATAATATGTCAAAGGAGAGAAAATTCAAATAATGCAAAATGTAATAAAAGCAAAAAAACTATTGAAGTTTGATGAAAATAATTATAAATTTTTAATTATTCAATAAATTTCACATTCATTGTTGACTAAAATAAAAAAATATGTTATAACTAGAAAGTACTTAAGGCCCCTTGGTCAAGCGGTTAAGACGCCACCCTCTCAAGGTGGAATCATGGGTTCGATTCCCGTAGGGGTCACCAATATATTAAAAGGGAGTAGTTTTTTTATTGCTAGTCAACAGTCGCGATAGAAATATCTGGCTAGTAAGCTCTACAGAGTAAACGAGACTTTTAAAGATAGCTAATAAAAGCTTTCTTTAGGAGTCTTGTTTTAGTTATAAATTAGAAAAACTTGTATAAAATAAAGCTATATGGCTTGTGAAAGGAAGATACAAATGGAAGAAAAATATTTTAACAAAGATGTAGAAATAATAGAAAAAGAACTTGAAACAAATAAAAAAAATGGATTAAGCAAAGAAAAAATCGAAGAAAAAACAAGAAAATATGGTTTCAATGAATTAAGAGAAAAGAAAAAAGATTCTATATTCAAAAAATTCATAGAGCAATTTAAAGACTTTTCAATAATTGTACTTATAATAGCTGCAATAGTTTCAGGGGTGGTAGGCGTAGCACAAGGTGAAGGAATGACGGACACAATAATAATATTAATAGTTGTATTACTAAATGCAGTTATAGGTGTAGCACAAGAAAGTAAAGCAGAAAAATCATTAGAAGCCTTAAGAAAACTAAGTAGTCATGCTGCAAAAGTAATAAGAGATGGAAAGGAAATAGTAATACCTGCAAGAGAGCTTGTGCCAGGAGATTTGGTAATACTAGAAACAGGAGATTATGTGTCAGCTGACTTAAGAATAATAGAATCAGTAAACTTAAAAGCACAGGAGGCATCTCTTACAGGAGAATCAGTTCCAGTAGAAAAAATATCAGAAGTAATAAATGAAAATGAAGTCAGCATCGGAGACAGAAAAAATATGTTATTTTCATCAAGTCTAATAACATATGGTAGAGGAAAAGCAATAGTAGTAAAAACAGGAATGAATACAGAAGTTGGAAAAATTGCAGGAATGATGAATGAAACTGAAAAGCAAGAAACACCACTTCAAAAAAGACTAAATAGTTTAGGTAAAACTCTAGGAATTGCAGCATTGGTAATATGTGCAGTAATATTTGTGATAGGTTTATTACAAGGAAAAAATGTAATAGATATGTTTATGACAGCTGTTTCACTTGCAGTTGCAGTAATACCTGAAGGACTTGTTGCAGTATCAACAATAGTGTTAGCAATTGGCGTTCAAAAAATGGTAAAAAAGAATGCAATAGTCAAAAAATTGCCAGCTGTTGAAACTCTAGGAAGTAGCACAGTAATTTGCTCAGATAAAACAGGAACATTAACACAAAACAAGATGACAGTTCAAAAAATATTTTGTAATGATGTTACAACGGATGTGGGTCAAGTAGAAACAAATTCAGATTTAGAAAAGCTTATATATAATTGCATGTTATGTAATGATGCGAGAATATTAGAAGACGGAAGCTTGGCAGGAGACCCAACAGAAACAGCATTAACAGATTTAGCCATCAATTTAGAATATGAAGAATCAGTATATAGAAATAATTTGAGAGTAGAAGAAGTACCATTTGATTCTGAAAGAAAACTTATGACTACAATAAATGAGAACAATGGAAAATACACAGTTTATACAAAAGGTGGATTAGATGAATTGCTTGCAATTTGTAGTTCTTATTTATTTAAAGGAGAAGTTAAATATAACTTAAATGAATATGCAAGCTGGATAAGAGAAAATAATGAGAATATGGCAAAAGAAGCCTTAAGAGTACTTGCATTTGCATATAAAGAATTAGACCATATGCCATCAAAAGATGAAATGAAAGAAATCGAAAAAGATTTAACATTCATAGGAATGGTTGGCATGATTGACCCTCCAAGAGAAGAGGCAAAAAAAGCAGTAGAGAAGTGTAAAAGAGCTGGAATAAAAACAGTAATGATTACAGGTGACCACAAAATCACAGCTGTTGCAATTGCAAAAAAATTAGGAATACTAGAAAATGATGAAGAAGCATTAACAGGTAAAGAATTAGATAATATATCTGATGAAGAATTAGAAAAAAATATAAGAAAATATTCAGTTTATGCAAGAGTATCACCTGAACACAAAGTACGTATAGTTAAAGCATGGCAAAAAAATGGAGAAGTAGTTGCAATGACTGGAGATGGAGTAAATGATAGTCCAGCACTAAAAACATCAGATATAGGTTGTGCAATGGGAATGGTAGGAACAGAAGTAGCAAAAGAAGCTGCAGATGTAATATTAACAGATGATAATTTTGCAACTATAGTTTCAGCAGTTGAAGAAGGTAGAAGAATTTATGACAATATACTAAAAGTTATACAATTTCTAATATCATGCAATGTAGGAGAAGTTGTTGTATTACTTTTAGCAACACTAGGAGCACCACTTATTTGTAAAATATTTGGAATATCAAATGTTGCAGCATTACAAGTCTTAATGCCAATTCATATTTTATGGATAAATCTGGTTACAGATACTTTTCCAGCATTAGCATTAGCATTCGACCCAGCCAATAAAGATATAATGAATAGAAAGTCAATAAAAAAAGATGAAGGAATTTTCACAAAAGGAAGAACATTCAGAATTGTTTACCAAGGAATCATGATAGGAATTCTTACGCTTATAGCATTTTTGATTGGATTAGGAACTACAGATACAGCAATAAATGGACTTACATTAGAACAAACTAAAATCGAAGTAGGGCAAACAATGGCATTTACAGTATTAGCATTTTCAGAATTAATACATGTATTCAATATAAGGGATAATAAAAATTCTATATTTAAAACAGGAATATTAGGAAATAACATATTAATATTAGCTGTATTAGCTTCTGCATTATTAATGGGTATTATCTTAATAATTCCATCACTAAGAGCAATTTTCAGTATACCTATATTGCCAGCAGGAAATATATTAGAAATAATATTACTTATAGTAGCACCAATAATTATTGTTGAGATTTTAAAATTGTTTAGAATAAATACAGTTAAAGGAGAATAGCAAAATCAGCTATTCTCTTTTTATATAATTTATACATTATTAGAAGAATTTCCGCAAATTGCAGGAGGTTCTTTAAAAGATAAATACCAACTCAAACCATTATTATTTTGATTAATATAATTTAACCTTTCTTGTAAAAGTGGAAATGTTTTAGGTGAAGGCATTATCACAGGTTTTCCGGGAATCCAGTTTGCAGGAGTAACTGAAGAGCTACATTCAGAAATTTGTAATGCTTCAATAATTCTGATTATTTCGGGAATAAATCTACCTATGTTTAGAGGATACACAAGTATTACTCTAATAATACCTTTATCATCTATAATATAAACATTTCTTACAGTTTCAGTAGAACTTATATCACTTGCAATCATTCCATACTTTCTGGCTATTGAGCCATTTCTATCTGCAATAATAGGAAAGGGTAAAACAATTCCAGTCATGCAGTAAATATCTTGCATCCATGCCAAATGTGAAGGATTACTATCAATACTTAATCCTAATAGGCAAGTATTAAGTTTTTGAAAATAGGGGAAGGCCTTTGCAAATGCAATCATTTCAGTTGTACAGACAGGGGTAAAATCGCCTGGATGTGAAAAAAATACAAGCCATTTACCTTTAAAGTCATCTAACTTAACAGGACCATATGTAGATTCTGCAGTAAAATCTGGAGCAGGTTGACCTATTTTTACATTTCCATTCATTAATAATTCATAGTCCATATAAAAAACTCCTTTCATTATATTGTATTTTAGAAAAGAGTTTTTGTTACTTTTACAAAAGAAAAAGGTGTAGCAAGAAGCCACACCCTTTCTTTAGTCAATTAGCGATGATATTTCTTTTTCGTAGATGCTAAAATTAATAAGCAACCAGAAAGAGAGAGTAAGCAGATAGCAAATAATAAAGTACTATCTGTTTCATCGCCAGTCTTCGGAGTTAATACAGAAGCAGCCTTGATAGGTGTACTTGAAGTTACAACTTCTTCTTCATGATGAGAATGATTATCATCACTCTTGGAAGGTTCTTCAGGTTTTACCTCCGGCTTTTTGTCCGGATCTTTAGGCGGATCAGGTTTCTTTGGATCTTCGGGCTTAGGGCCGTCAGGATCTTTTTTACCTCCATCATCCTTTTTAACATTGGTAATTTCAATAGTTGTGATATCCTTTGCAGAAATTGTAAAGGAAATATCTTCGGAAAGCTTTTCGTAACCATCAGGAGAAGAGATTTCTCTTAAATAGTACTGAATGTCTTTCTTTTCCCATGTTCTTGTTTCTTTATTGTAAACATAGTAATGAGAAATGATATATTTTACTTCACAACTACCATTTTCGGTTACCAATGCTGCAGCCTTAGATTCATCAGTGGTGAAATAGCCTTTGCCATTTTCATCCAGAGCGTAATAATAAGTTACTTTGTTTTCAGAACCATCTTCTGCAATTTCTACTTTATAATAGTAGAGATTAAATGTTGCAGGAGTAGTAATTAGTTCACCAGTTTCACTATCAACTTTGTTAATAGTAATATCACCATCGATCTGCTCCAATGTGATTGCATTATACCATGAGAGCTCATAATACTGATAGGAATTGTTAGTCCAAGGACCATCAATTCCAAATACCATGGACAGAGCAAGTTTGCTTGCATCTTCCTTAGTAAGCCCAGCAGAAGTAGCCTGCATTAACCAATCATTAACCTGACTCCAGATACCGTTGGTATCATCCATATAGTCTTTAACACCAATGCCCCAATTGTGCCAAGCACTACCATTTTTGATGAAATCTTCCTGTGTACTCTTGTCACCAAAAGCGAAATTAAGAAGTTCATCATAGAAGAACTTGTAACTTGAAGTAGCAAGTTCTTCTTCAGGCCACTTGAACTGAATCTTAAAATTACCATTACCCAAATCTTTAATAATAGCAATGCTATTTAAATTAGGATAATTATTTTTTAAGTCGTCAAGTTTAGTACTTGAAACAATGTACTGATGATCAGCTAAGCCACCTTGCATATTCATGATTTTCTCAGGGTGTTCAGAATAGAGCTCTTCAAAAGATGAATAGGTAGTTCCAAGCTGGTTATTATAATAACTTAACATATAGTCAGTTAATGCATTTTCACCAGTGAAACCTTTCTGTTCGAGATAACCGTAAATATTTGAAACCATATCTACAGTAATCCTTGAAGAGGATGTAACCCCGAAAAGTTCCTGAATAGGCTTACTCTTTGAAAGAGCGCCAACATAATCCCAGGGTAATGTATTTCCATCAAATCCTTCAAAATCTGAAAGATCTTCACTATCTCTATCTGATGTGTCAGTTGTTTCGAGAACAAAAGAGCCATTCTTATATACATAAGTATGACCATTTGAAGTCGTGATTTCGATATCGATAGGATTGGAATCGCTAGGGAGCAGAGGATAAGATCCATCTTTTCCAGTCTGTTCTTTGAAATACTGGTTCATGGCCTGAATTACTTCTGATAAGTCAATTACTAAGTCACCTTCAGCATCTTCAGAGATGTTATAATAAATCTTGAAGACACCATCTTCTAAAGTTGTATCATAAATTGATGAAACACCTTTTGAAGTGGTAGGTTGAGACTTCTCAGCAATTGCAGGTGTTGAGTTTTCTGCAGGTGTAGGAGCATTCAATAATGCGGGAACATTAGCTTCAGCGTTTTCAGTTACATCGTCAGTGGTAGAGTTGAGAGCAGAATTAATTTCAATGTCAGTAATCTCTTCAACTGGTTCTTCTACAACTTCAGGTTTAGACTCTGAGTTTGAATCTTCAATAACTTCTGAAGAATTTTCAACTACTTCTCCACTTGTATTTTCTACAGGTTTTGTAATAGGAAGTTCAGAGTCTTCGTTAACGGGTTCCGGCTTGAATGAGTCATCGGTGGCAGGTTCAGGAGAAGCAACTTCAATTACATCTGGTGTGGATACATCAATTGTAATTGATTCTGAAGAACTATTAACAGGCTCAGAAGGTGTTTCAGAAACTGACTCGGAAACCGACTCAGATACTGATTCAGAAACTGTTACAGCTTCAGATAAATCTTCTGCGTGAGTTGTCATAGGCTGAAGTGAGGAGCCTAACATGGCAACTGTTAATAAAGTTACGATTGGTTTTAAAAACCGTTTTCTCTTTTCCTTGCCTTTCTTCATTGTAAAACCTCCTTTTTGACTAAAAAATTTTCAAGGTACGAGTGCATTACTACACTTTACACGACTATTTTACTACAGAAAACAAAATATGTCAAATATTTCCAGCATTTTTTGTATGAAAATGTAAATTTTTTGTGAACGTTTTATAAAATCACTTGACTTTTTTGGGGTAAAATACTAAAATATAAAAATTAGGCGAACAAATGTTGAATATATGAAGGAGGAAAATAATGTTAAAATTATTAAAAAACTTTAGCAAAAAAGAATGGCTTTGTGCTATCATCTGCTTTATTTTAGTTTTTTCACAAGTATGGCTAGAATTAAAAATGCCAGATTATATGTCAGAAATAACAAAATTAGTTCAAACTGAAGGAAGTTCAATGAAAGATATACTAATAAATGGTGGGTATATGTTAGCATGTGCGTTTGGAAGTTTGATTGCAGCAATAATAACAGGATATATAACATCTAAATTATCATCAAATTTTGCTAAAAACATAAGAAAGAAAATATTTAAAAAAGTAGAAGATTTAAGTATGCAAGAAGTAAAACAATTTTCTACAAGTAGTTTAATTACAAGAACTACAAATGATGTAACTCAAATTGAAATGCTTGTAGCTATGGGATTACAACTTTTAATAAAAGCACCTATAACTGCAGTATGGGCTGTAACAAAAATTTTAAACAAAAGCTGGCAATGGAGTACAATCACAGGTATAGCAGTTGTAATACTATTATCTGTAATAATAACAATAATGTTAATTGTATTACCAAGATTTAAGAGAGTTCAAAAATTAATAGATAAATTAAATGGAGTAACTCGTGAAAATCTTACAGGTATAAGAGTTGTAAGAGCATTTAATGCAGAAAAATATCAAGAAGATAAATTTGAGGAAGCAAATAATAACTTAACAAACCAACAATTATTTAATCAAAGAGTATTTGCAGTTATGCAACCAGTAATGTATTTAATAATGTATGGTGTTACACTTTCAATATACTTTATGGGAGCTTATTTAATAAGAGATGCAATGATGGCAGATAAAATAACACTATTTGGAAATATGGTTGTATTTAGTTCATATGCTATGCAAGTAATTATGGCATTTTTAATGCTTGCTATGATATTTATGATGTTACCAAGAGCACAAGTATCAGCTAATCGTATAAATGAAGTGCTAGAAACAGAAATAAGTATAAAAGACGGAAATAAATCTGATAATTCAGTAGAAGTAGAAACTGGAACAGTTGAATTCAAAAATGTATCATTCAAATATCCAGATGCAGATGAATATTTATTAAAAGACATATCTTTTAAAGCAAACAAAGGAGAAACTGTTGCATTTATAGGCTCAACAGGAAGTGGAAAATCAACATTAATAAATTTAGTACCTAGATTTTATGATGCAACAGAAGGAGAAGTTCTTGTTGATGGAATAAATGTAAAAGAATATACACAAGAATACTTACATAACAAAATAGGATATGTACCTCAAAAAGCTGTAATGTTTGATGGAACAGTATCTACAAATGTTGCATATGGAGATAATGGCAAAGAAAAACCTGAAAAAGAAAAAATAAAAAAAGCGATTGAAGTTGCACAAGGAAAAGACTTTGTAGAAAAAATGGATAATCAATATGATGCACATATAGCACAAGGTGGAACAAATGTATCTGGTGGACAAAAACAAAGGTTAGCAATAGCAAGAGCAATAGCAAGAAATCCTGAAATATACATTTTTGATGATAGTTTTTCAGCATTAGATTATAAAACAGATAGTGTATTAAGAAAAGAATTAAAAAAATACACAAAAGATGCAACATCATTAATAGTCGCTCAAAGAATAGGAACTATTATGAATGCAGATCAAATAATTGTATTAGATGAAGGAAAAATTGCAGGAAAAGGAACACATAAAGAATTATTAAAAAATTGTGAAGTGTATAAGCAAATTGCATTATCACAATTATCAAAGGAGGAATTAGACAATGAGTAATGAAAACAAAATAAAAACTCCTAAAAAAATGCCAATGGGCAGACCTGGTAGTCCAATGAGTGGTGCCAGAGAAAAAGCAAAAGATTTTAAAGGTGCAATAAAAAGATTATTTAAAGAATTAGAAAAATTTAGAATTGCTATATTGATATCATTAATATTATCAATAATAGGAGCAGTATTATCTATTTTTGCCCCAAATCAATTATCAAAAGTAACTGATGAAATTCAAAAAGGATTAGTTGTAAATAAAGATAATTTGCAACAATTAATAACAAATATTCAATTAGAATCAGCTCAGGGACAATTTACAGATATCGAAATTGATAATACTGTAATTTCTGTAGAAGACCAATATAAATGTATGCAAATAATGAGCAGCATAAGTGATCAATCTGATGTAAATGAAATTTACAAGAAAATAGATGAAATGCCTGAAAGTGTTCAAAAAATTGTAAAACCAATAATGGATATTGATGCAATAAAGAAAATTGTATATTTCTTAATAGGTTTATATTTATTTAGTGCATTATGTACATTTATCCAATCATTAGCTATGACAAATGTTGCAAATAATTTTGCGAGAAATTTGAGAAGTAGGATTTCTGAAAAAATAAATAAACTACCATTAAGTTATTTTGACAAACATCAATCAGGAGATACTCTCTCAAGAGTAACAAATGATGTTGATACAATTGCACAAACAATGAATCAATCATTAGGAAGTTTAGTAAGTAATATAACATTATTTTTAGGTTCAATAATAATGATGTTTTATACAAACTGGATAATGGCAATAACAGCTATAGTATCAAGCTTACTAGGCTTTGGAGGAATGTTTGCAATATTAGGAAGATCTCAAAAATACTTTATTGCAAAGCAAGAAGAATTAGGTAAATTAAATGGTCATATAGAAGAAATATACTCAGGTTTGAATGTTGTAAAAGCATATAATGGAAAAAAAGAATCTGATATTAAATTTGATTCATTAAATGCAAAAGTATGCACAGCAAACCAAAAGAGTCAATTTTTATCAGGAATTATGCAACCATTAATGGGCTTTATAGGAAACTTTGGATATGTTGCTGTATGTGTTGTAGGAGCATTGCTTGCTACTAATGATATGATTTCATTTGGAGTAATAGTAGCATTTATAACATATGTAAGATTATTTACAAACCCATTATCACAAATAGCACAAAGTTTAACATCACTACAATCAACTGCAGCTGCAAGTGAAAGAGTATTTGAATTTATAGATGAAAAAGAAATGCCAGAAGAATCAGAAATAACAAAAACACTTGATAAAAATCAAGTTAAAGGAAATATTGAATTTGATAATGTAGTATTTAAATATGATGATAATGATAATCCTACAATAAAGAACTTTACTGCAAAGGCAAAAGCTGGACAAAAAATAGCAATTGTTGGTCCAACAGGTGCAGGAAAAACAACAATGGTTAATCTTTTAATGAAATTTTATGATATAGATTCCGGAGATATTAAAATAGATGGGATATCAACAAAAGAACTTTCTAGAGAAAATATTCACAGTCTATTTACAATGGTTCTTCAAGACACATGGTTATTTGATGGAACTGTAAAAGAAAATATAGTATATAATCAAGAAAATGTTTCTGATGAAAAAGTAAAAGAAGTTTGTAAAGAAGTAGGATTACATCATTTTATTCAAACATTACCACATGGATATGATTCTGAACTAAATGAAAATGATAGTGTATCAGCTGGACAAAGGCAATTACTTACAATAGTAAGAGGAATGATTCAAGATGCGCCATTTTTAATACTTGATGAAGCAACATCTAATGTAGATACAAGAACAGAAGAGCTTGTTCAAAAAGCAATGGATAAACTTACAGAGGGAAGAACATCATTTATAATTGCACATAGACTTTCAACAATAAAAAATGCGGACTTGATTCTTGTAATGAAAGAAGGAAATATTATTGAACAAGGAAATCATGAAGAATTAATGAGCAAAAATGGAGCATATGCAGAATTATATAATTCTCAATTTGAACTATAAAATAGGAAATAAACTAGTAGTGAATAAAAAATTCATTATTAGTTTATTTTTTTCTAATATATTGGACAAAATAAAAATAATGTGATATATTATCGAAAAAAGAAGGAGGAAATTGTATGGAATATTTGGAACAAATATTAAAAAAAACAGGATGGAGCTCACTCATATCATCTGTAGTTTTTGCAATACTTGGAATAATATTAATTAATAATCCAGATGAAACAGTAAAATTTGTATCATGGATATTAGGAATCATGTTTATACTAGTAGGAGTATACAAAATAATAAATTATGTGGCTGACAAAGGAAAATATGATTTTTATGATTACAATATGGCATTTGGAATTATTGCAATATTATTTGGAATTATAACTATAGCATATAGTAAGCAAATTGGTTCAATATTCAGAATAATAATAGGATTATGGATAATGTATAGCTCTATCATAAGAATGAACTTAGCATTTAAATTAAGAACTATAAATACTAATGTATGGTTATATAGTTTAATAATTGCTTTTGCAATGCTTTTATGTGGAACATATGCAGTATTTAACAAAGGTGCAATAATTGTAACAGTTGGAATTATAATTTTAATTTATTCTATACTAGACATTGTTGAAAGCATAATATTCTTAAAGAACATAAATGATATATCTAAATAAATTAAAGCAGTAGTTGTTTTCTACTGCTTTTAATGCTATAATGCATGTGAATATGAAAAAGGAGGAAAAAAATGAGAAAAGACATAGAGAAAATGCAATTTTTACCACTTCCAGTTTTAATTATTGGAACATATGATAAACAAGGAAAAGCTAATGCAATGAATGCTGCATGGGGAGGAATTTATGATCATGGACATATTTTTATATCGCTTTCAAAACATAAAACAACAGAAAATTTAGAAATGAAAAAAGCATTCACAGTTAGTTTTGCAACAAAAGAAACAGAAATGATTTCAGACTATTTTGGAGTTGCTTCTGGAAGAAATGAAGATAAAATAGAAAAATCAGGAGTTCATGTAACAAAATCAAATTTTGTAGATGCACCAATAATAGAAGAATATCCACTAACATTAGAATGTACAGTAGAATCATTTGAAGGTGGAAACCTAATAGGTAAAGTTGAAAATTGTTCAATAGATGAAAAATACATAGATGAAAATGGAAAAATAGATATAGATAAGATGGAACTAATAACATATGATATGACAGACAATACATATAGAGTACTTGGAGGAATTGTAGGCAAAGCATTTTCGGATGGATTGAAACTTGAATAGAATGTAATATTTTTGTAATATTAATGTAATAAAAATGTAATATTTGATATAAACCTAGAAATAATTGAATATGATATAAAAAAATAAAAAGCTGTTGCAATTGCAACAGCTTTTGCTAATAACTGATATATAATCAAACCATAAACTGAAAAAGGAGAGATGTTGTATGAAAATAATAAAAAGAGATGGAACAACAGTAGAATATGATGCAGAAAAAATCAGGATAGCAATTGGAAAAGCAAATGATGAAGTTAGTAAAAAAGAAAGGGTTACAAAAGAAGAAATTGAAAAAATAATAAAATTTATAGAAGAATTAGGCAAAAAAAGAATATTAGTAGAAGACATACAAGATATCATAGAAGAAAAATTAATGGAACTACAAAAATATCAATTAGCAAAAAAATATATAACATATAGATATACAAGAGAATTAGTTAGAAAAGCAAATACAACAGATCAATCAATAAAAGAATTAATTGATGGAGAAAGCGAATATTGGAATAATGAAAATTCAAATAAAAATGCAAAGGTAGTAACAACACAAAGAGACTATATGGCAGGAATAACAAGTACAGATATAACAAGGAGATTTTTACTTCCAGAAGATATAGTAAAAGCACATGATGAAGGAGTAATTCATTTCCATGATGCAGACTATTTTGCACAAAATGCATTACACAATTGTGACTTAATAAACTTAGAAGATATGCTACAAAATGGAACAAATATTAATGGAGTAATGATTGAAAAACCACATAGATTTTTAACTGCAATGACAATTGCAACACAAATAATAACAGCAGTAACTTCAAGCCAATATGGTGGAGCAACAGTAACAATGACACATTTAGCTCCATTTGTAAGAGACAGCTATAATGCATATTTGAAAAAATATAAAGAAAGAAATCTAAGTAAAGAACAATGCGAAAAATTTGCAAAAGAAGATTTAAATAAAGAAATAAAAGATGGAGTACAAACATTCCAATATCAAATAAATTCAATGACAACTACAAATGGACAATCACCATTTTTAAGTGTATGCTTCTATTTAGGAGAAACTAAAGAATACAAAGAAGAACTTGCTATGATAATAGAAGAATTTTTAAATCAAAGAATATTAGGAATGAAAAATGAAAAAGGAGTATATATAACACCAGCATTTCCAAAATTGTTATATGTACTAGAAGAAGACAATATCCATGAAAATAGCAAATATTATTATTTAACCAAATTAGCTGCAAAATGTACAGCAAAAAGAATGGTTCCTGATTATATATCAGAAAAGAAAATGCTAGAATATAAAATTGATAAAAATGGAAACGGAAATTGCTATCCATGTATGGGATGTAGATCATTCTTAACACCATATGTTGACCCAGAAACAAATAAACCAAAATATTATGGAAGATTCAACCAAGGTGTAGTAACAATAAATTTAGTAGATGTTGCATTATCATCTAAAAAAGATGTAAATAAATTCTGGAAAATATATGATGAAAGACTAGAACTATGTCATAGAGCATTGCAAGCTAGACACGAAAGACTTGCAAAAGCAACAAGTGATGTTGCACCAATATTATGGCAATATGGAGCTCTAGCAAGATTGAAAAAAGGAGAATCAATACATAAATTACTACATGATGGATATTCAACAATATCATTAGGATATGCAGGACTATATGAATGTGTTAAATATATGACAGGGCATAGCCATACTGACAATGGAGATGGTAAAGAATTTGCAATAGAAGTTATGCAAAAATTAAATGACAAATGCAAAGAATGGAAAGAACAAGAAAATATTGACTATAGCGTATATGGAACACCAATTGAATCAACAACATATAAATTTGCAAAATGTCTAAGAAAAAGATTTGGAACAATTGAAGGAATTACAGATAGAGATTATATAACAAATTCATATCATGTACCAGTATTTGAAGAAATAGACGCATTTACAAAATTAAAATTAGAAAGCGAATTCCAAAGATTAAGTCCAGGT
Source organism: uncultured Clostridia bacterium (assembly GCA_934162255.1). GTDB lineage: Bacteria > Bacillota > Clostridia > TANB77 > CAG-508 > CAG-269. The sequence goes on from CAKPIG010000003.1 coordinate 116,899, forward strand.
GGAGCAATTTCATATATAGAAACACCAAACCTACAAAATAACTTAGATGTAGTACTTCAAGTAATAAAATTCATATATGACAACATAATGTATGCAGAACTAAATACCAAATCAGACTACTGCCAAAAATGTGGATTTGATGGAGAAATATTAATTGATGATAATCTAGAATGGTATTGCCCAAATTGTGGGAATAGAGACCACAACACATTAAATGTTGCAAGAAGAACATGTGGATATATAGGAAGCAATTTCTGGAACAAAGGAAGAACTCAAGAAATAAAAGAACGAGTATTACACATTGATAATAAGGATGATGAATAATGAGATATAATAAAATTAGAAAAATGGACATTTCAAATGGCCCAGGAGTAAGAGTATCAATATTTATGCAAGGATGTGCATTTAACTGTCAAAACTGTTTCAATCAAGAAACACATGATTTTAATGGAGGAAAAGAATTTACAGATGAAACAATACAAAGAGTTTTAGAACTATGTAACAATGAAAATATTGTAGGACTATCAATATTAGGAGGAGAACCAATGCATCCTAAAAATATTGAAGGAACAACCAAACTTGCAAAAGCATTTAAAGAAAAATTTCCTAATAAAACATTGTGGGCATGGACAGGCTATAACTATGATAAAGATATAAAAGAAAAAGAAATAACAAAATACTTAGATGTACTTGTAGATGGTCAATATATCGATAAGCTAAGAAATCCTAATTTGGAGTGGAGAGGCTCATCAAACCAAAGAGTAATTAATTTAAAAAATAATGGTTGCAAAATATAAAATTTAATGTTATTATGATAAAAAAGTAAAGGGGTAGATGAAGTGAAGAAAAAAATTATTATAATAATAGCAGTTATTATCATATTAATAGCAGGAGGCTTTGGTTATTCAGTAATTGCTGACATAAAACAAGAAAAAAAACTAAATGAAGAACTAGAAAACATAAATATTATAGTAGATGACATGGAAAAATTAGATACACAAAAAGTTTATGAAGCTCTAGAAAGAACAGTAACTAAAGGAGATTATGGAGTAGTAGAGAAGGCATATAAAGACTATGTAAAAGGCTATTTTGATAATATTGTAAACATATTAGATGTATTAAATGATGAAAAATTAACCCAAATTCTATCAGCAGAAAACTATAAAAAAGATGGACCAGAATTCACAAATACAAAATTATATATTACAGAAACAAGAACAAAATTAGAAGCATATAAAGAAATATATTCAGAATTCTTCACAGAAGAAGAAGCAATGTCTTACATAAATGATAAAGGACTTGACTCATATTATATAGACTTATATAAAAATGAAATAGTTGGAGACATAGAAAAAGAAAACGAAGACAAGACTGTAGAAAAATCAATTGATGAAATAATTCAATTATTAGATTCTTCTGAAAACATAATAGACTTTTTAGCTGCAAATAAAAAATCATGGAAAATAGAAGGCGACGAAATAACATTTTACAAAGATTCATTAGCAGATGAATATAATGCATTGATTTCAGAAATGTAAAAAAGAAGGATTACAAGCAAAATTGTAATCCTTTATTATATAGGGAGGATTTTAAATGAAAAAAGGATTAAAAATAATAATATTAATAATTATAATTGCAATATTAATATTTGGAGGATACAAAATCACAGAAAATAGAAAAACAACTATTAGCAAAAATAATAATAGTAGTGAAAAATCAAATATGGATATAATTTTATCATTAGAAGATAAAATGTCAGAAAATTCAGCATGGTGTGGAACATTTAACCTTATATGGAACGACTTGAAAAATGACTTAGCAAAACAAGACATAGTATTTACACCTCAAACAGAAGTAGTTGAAAATCTAAACAAAGGAACATTCAATACTTCAAAAATATCTGATAAAAGTTATTATAAAGTATACGGAAGACCAACACTTGAATTAAAAAAACAAATTGAAAATGCAATAAAAGAAAAATTTAATGAAACAAGTGACATACTAGATAGCTTCAATTGGAACAATTCAGGAGAAAATGACTACTTTTTATATGCAATGTTAAAAAAAGAGTTTGAATTCCCAAAAGTGTTTACAAAATTCGAAAATCAAAAATTTGGAGAATATGAAAATGTAAAATATTTTGGAATTGATAATACAACAGACGAACAAGTAAGAGATCAAGTAAAAGTATTATATTACAATTCTAAAGAAGATTTTGCAATAAAACTAATCACAAAAACAGATGATGAAGTAATAATTTCAAAAGGTAGCAATGCAAGTAGCTTTATAGAAGCTTATGAAAAAATTAATGAAAATTCAGAAAATTATAAAGGTAGCAAAATTTTATTAGAAAACGAAAATGTTAAAATCCCTAACATTGATTTTAAACTTGAAAAAGACATTGACGAAGTAGAAGGAAAACCATTTCGTTTTTCAGATGGAAGAGAATATCAAATAGATAAAGCTTTACAAACAATACAATTTTCATTAGATGAAAAAGGTGGAAAAATTAAAAGTGAAGCAGGAATGATGGTAAAAGAAACCGCAATTTTACAGCCAGAAGAAAAAAGAGAATTTGTTGTAGATAGTGCATTTTGCATATTCTTGAAAGAAAAAGATAAAGATTTACCATATTTTGCAGCTCAAATAACAGATATTTCACAAGTGCAAAAGTTAAAATAAATATTGAAAAAAGAATATAAGATAGCAATAAAAAGCTGAAATAAATAGGTTTACTATTGCTATCTTTTTTGTGCTTATAAGAATTTTTGAATTTGTTGACAAAATAATGTAAATAGGTATAAAATAAAACAAAACGTTTTAAAATAAATGCATCAAAAGATGAAAGGAAAGAGTAAAATGCAAGAAAAAAGAGGAATAAGAGGAGTTACATTAATAGCATTAGTAGTAACAATAGTGGTGTTACTAATTTTAGCAGGAGTAGCAATAGCAATGCTAAGAGGACAAAATGGAATACTAAGTGAAGCAGAGAGTGCAAAAACAGCAACAGAAAATAAAGGAGCAGAGGAAAAAGTAGGACTAGCAATATCAGCAGCAAAAGCAAAAGGATTGGGAACACTAGAAGTAGAGAAATTAAAAGAAGAAATAGAAAATAATTATGGAGGAACTATAGCAGGAACAAATTTTCCAATAACAGTAACAATAGGTGAACAAGCATTTATAGTAAAAGAGGATGGAACAATAGTAGTTGCAAAAGAAGCAAGTATAGGAAGTTATGTGGAATATGATATGACATATATAGATATGTATTCAGGCCAAGAATATACAGCAACAAATGGCTGGAGATATATAGGAAGAGATGATGCAGGAAATCAACTAATAGTGAGTACAGGAATACCAGCAATATTGTATTATGATTATAATAATAATATAGGAAATCAAGCAGATGAAGGAGCAAATAGTTGGTGGGCAACAAAAAAAGAAATAAGCTTAATAGCAGACACATTATATAAAACAGATAAAGGATATGATTATAATACAGATAATGGAGAACCAAACAAATATGCAGCATATGGAATGAGATATAAATTTAAAAATATACCATTTTCATATCAAGCAACTGGAACAAATGTAAGTACAGCTAATACAGGAATATTTAGAAAAGTAGGAGATATAACAAGTGGAGAAAATATAAGTTTAAACTTTAAAGCAAATGAAGCAGAAGTTGTAGATGTACACAATTTAACATTAACAGAATTAAATAGAGCAACAAATAAAGCAAATGCAATAAGTAGAGAAGATACAAATATAGATTCAGGATTTAAAGATTTAGAAGGAACAGCAGAAGGGTTATTTGATATGCAAAAATTAGATGGATATACACGAGATTACCGTTATTGGTTGGCTTTACCTAATGCGAGCAGTAGGTATGGTGTGTACAGTGTGCATTATGACGATAGTAACATTGGTAGCACCATTAGTGGCTATCTTGGAGTTAGACCAGTAGTTTGTCTAAAATCTGATGTTCAATTAATAGTAGTAGACTAATCAAGCAAAGCAAAAAAATTAAAATGGAATATTAAAATAAATAAGAAAAACAGTGTAATTTAGTTGTTACACGGTTTTTTTCATGAATACTTTATCCTGATAACTGATAAGTTATAAAATTTGACGATTATACCGATATGGTATATAATATGAGTATGATTGTCAAGAAGAAGGAATGTTAATATCTGCAATGCGCGGAATTGATAGCAGAACTACTAGGAAAAAGGAATTTATTTAAAAAAATACTACACAAATATGAAATAATGTGATACAATAAAAGACGAAAATTATAAGATAAAGGGATAACAGCCTTAAAAATAGTAGAGTGAAAAATAAAAAGAGGAGGAAATAATATGTCAGGACATAGCAAATGGCACAATATACAAGCAAAAAAAGGAAAAGCAGATGCAGCAAGAGGAAAAGTATTTACTAAATTAGGAAGAGAATTACTAATTGCAGTAAAACAAGGTGGACCAGATCCTGCAGGAAATTCAAAATTAAAAGATGTAATTGCAAAATGTAAAGCTGCAAATATGCCAAATGATACAATAAATAATGCAATAAAAAAAGCATCAGGAGAAGGAAGTACAGCAACATATGAAGAAATAACATATGAAGGATATGGACCATGCGGTGTAGCAGTAATAGTAAATGCTAATACAGATAACAGAAATAGAACAGCTGCAGATGTAAGACATGTATTTGACAAAGCTGGAGGAAATTTAGGAACAAATGGATGTGTATCATACATGTTTAATAAAAAAGGAGTAATAGTTATTGAAAAAGCTTCAACATCAATGGATGAAGAAGAATTAATGATGTTAGCATTAGATGCAGGAGCAGAAGATTTTAATTCATCTGAAGAAGTATATGAAATAACAACAGACCCATCTAATTTTTCAGAAGTAAGAGAAAAATTAGAAGAAGCTGGACTAACATTCTTAGAAGCAGATGTTCAAATGATACCAACGACAACAGTTGCATTAGATGATGCTGGTGTTGAAAAAATGGAAAGACTAATAGAAAGATTAGAAGAACTTGATGATGTAATGGATGTTTATCACAACTGGGAAGAATAAAAAAATAAGTTCTAAATTAAAAATAAGGAGCATATATTATATATATATGCTCTTTTAATGTGCATGAGAAAGGACAAATTATGTTGGAGTATCTGTCAACAAATATAAGAAGAGAACTTGAAAAAGATATGCAAGATGATATTGAGGAAATTAGATTAAGAAATAATAAAAAATTGACATTAAAAATAGGAAGAAAATTAAAAACATTGGACTATATCGTAAATACTCAAGATGTATTGCAAACTTTTGAAAAAATATGTGAAAATTCAGTATATTCATATAGAAGGCAAATATGTGATGGATTTATAACTATAAGAGGTGGGCATAGAGTTGGAATAGTTGGAAGTGCTGTAATTGAAAATGGACAAGTTATAAATATGAATTATATATCTAGTTTAAATTTTAGAATAGCTAGGCAAAAAATAGGATGCAGTAATAATATAATTGATGAACTCATAGGTCATAATACATTAATAATATCTCCACCTGGTTGTGGTAAAACAACATTGTTAAGAGACATTATCAGGAACATCAGTAATAGAGGCTTTACTGTTGGAGTTGTAGATGAAAGAGGCGAAATTGCAGCAATGTATAAAGGCATTCCTCAAAATGATATAGGAGAAAATACTGATGTTATAGATAATATTCCAAAAGATAGAGGAATGAGAATTCTTGTGCGTTCTATGTCGCCAGAAATAATAGCATGTGATGAAATAGGAAGCTATGAAGATGTGTGTGCAATTGATTATGCAATGTGCTCAGGTGTGAAGGGAATATTTACAGCACATGGAGAGAATATAGAAGAAATAAATAAAAATCCGGAACTTTCAAAATTAATGCAAAAACACGTATTTGAAAGAATTGTTGTATTAAATCCTCAAAAATTAGGGGAGACAAGATGCATACATATATAAATATAAAGGAGACTGGTTATGCAAATAATTAAATACATATTATTAATATTAATATTTTTATTATCAGCTGCAATAGGTATTGCCGTGTCGAAAATTTTTGAAAATAGAGTAAAAGAATTAAGAGAATTTAAAAATAATTTAAACATAATGAAAAATAAGATTAAATTTACATATGAACCTTTAAAAGAAATATTTTGCGATATAGCAAATGAAAGTGCTAGTGCTGTAGAAAAGATATTTAAAAAAATATCTATAAAAATGGAAAACAATCAACTTAAAGAGGTGTGGGAAAATTCTATACAAGAAGCAGATATAAGTTTAAATCAAGAAGATAAAGACATAATAAAGCGACTTGGAAAATTATTAGGTCAAACTGATGTTGATGGACAATTAAGTGAAATAGAACTTACAGAGAGTTTTTTAGATATTCAAATTCAAAAAGCTGAAGAAGCCAAAAAGAAAAATCAAAAATTGTATAAAACTTTAGGAATTGTTATGGGTCTAGTATTTGTGATAATTCTAATATAGGGGGATTTATGGATATAAATTTATTATTTAAAATAGCAGCAATAGGAATACTTGTTGCTGTGTTACATCAAGTGTTAGTAAGAGCTGGAAGAGAAGATCAGGCGATGATGACAACACTTGCAGGATTAGTTATTGTTTTATCAATGGTAATACAACAAATAAGTTCACTATTTGAATCTGTTAGAACATTATTTAATCTATAAGAGGTACAATATGGAAGAAATAATTAAAATAGTTGGAATTGGATTATCTGCTTTGGTTATAATAATCATATTAAGACAATACAAACCAGAATATGCAATATATGTTTCAATGATAGCAGGGGTATTGATACTATTTTTAGCAATTGAAAAAATAACGGGAATAATTAATCTATTACAAACTATTTCAAACAAAACATATATAAATAAAACATTCTTGAATATTTTGTTAAAAATAACAGGAATAGCAATTTTAACAGAATTTGCAGTAAGTATATGTAATGATAGTGGAGAAAAAGCAATAGCTAGCAAAATAGAGATAGGAAGCAAGGTAATAATAATTACAATGTCTATGCCAATAATTACAAGTTTATTAGAACTAATTGTAGAGATATTGCCATAATAAAGGAGTCACTAATGAAAAAGATAATAATTATTTTTCTTATAATATTATTAGTTCCATGTATTAGTATGGCACAAAATGAAACTGAAGAAGAGATAATGAAATCTACTCAAGAACAATTTAATATTAGTAATTTTATAAAAGAGTCTGAACAATATAAAGGAGATTTTTTAGAAGATATAGATTTAAAAGATTTATTAAGTGAAGCAATTCAAGGAAAAATAGATAATAAAACAATATATAAAAAAGTATTAAAGCTTTTAGGAGGAGAAGTAACTTCAAGTTTAAAAATACTAATTAGCATTTTAGTAATTATAGTAATTCATGGAATATTAAAATCAATAACTGATAATCTAGAAAATAACAATATATCACAGATTATTTATTTCGTGCAATACATATTAATAGTAACACTAATAATGTCAAATTTTACAGACATAATAAATTTAGTGAAAAATACATCCAATGATTTAGTTGGATTTGTAAATTCATTAGTACCATTGTTACTGACATTGATGATTTATACAGGAAGTATTACAACTAGTTCTATAATCGAACCAATCATAATATTTTCTATAAACATAATAGGAAATATTATAAATGACATATTAGTGCCAACAATGCTGATTGTAGTGATATTTTCAGTAATATCAAAAATCTCTGAAAGAGTGCAAATAGAAAAACTATCTAAATTTTTAAAGTCAGCTATTATATGGTTTTTAGGAGTAGCATTAACAGTTTTTGTAGGTATTGTATCTTTAGAAGGAACGTTAAGTAGTAGTGTAGATGGGATTACTGCAAAAACTGCGAAAGCGGCAGTATCTACAATGATACCTGTTGTTGGAAAAGTATTAGGAGATGTAGTTGATAGTGTTTTGGGTTGTGGTGTAATATTAAAAAATGCTGTTGGCATAGTAGGAATAATAATCGTTATAGGAATATGTATAATGCCAATAATAAAAATTGCAACATTAAGTATAACATATAGTTTAGCATCTGCAATAATTCAACCTATAGCAGATTCAAAAATATCAAAATTATTAGAAGAAATGAGTGGAGTTTTCAAAGTACTGTTAGCGATATTGTGTTCATTATCAGTAATGTTGATAATAGGAATAACTTTAGTTATAAAAATATCTAATAGTGGGATGATGTATAGATGATAAATTTTCTTAGTACATGGGCAGAACAAATAGTTTTAGCCGTTGTAATATCAACAATAATTGAACTAATTTTGCCAAATAATAAAAATAAAAAATACATACAAATGATTTTAGGAATTTACATATTATTTAATATAATTTCTCCAATAATAAAAAATAAAGAAGTAATTTCGATTGAAGATTATACTAAAATAACAAGTGATATTGAGGAGAATACTACAATAGATCAATCGTCAATGGATAAAAGGTTAGAAATAATTTATTTAAATGAATTAGAAAATGACATAAAAAATAAATTTTCTTCTAATGGAATTAAAGTTATTGAATGTAAGGTTGATGCAGAACTTAATACTAACAAGAAAAATGCAGGAATATATTTAATAAAAGTAAAAATAAAAGCTCCAGAAGATGAAAATAGACTAAAAGAAATAAAAAATCAAATAATAGCAGAATATGAAATAACAGAAGATAAGATTAGTATAAAAATACAATAGGAGGTCAAAAATGTTTAAGGATTTTTTTAAAAATACAGGAGAAGAAAAAGATAAAAAAAGGCAAATTGAGAATATTGTAGTGTTTATAATAATATTAATTGTAACAGTACTAATAATAAATAATATGTGGTCTAAAGATAATGGCCGTAATAATACAACAACAGGAAACAAAGTATTAGCAGAATACTCAATAACAGAATCAACAAACCAAAATAATTTGGAAAATAAATTAGAGGATATATTAGAAAGCATAAATGGAGTAGGGAAAACAAAAGTATTGATAAAATATGATGAAAATGTACCTGAAAATGAAAAGGTGGTAATGCCAGTTATAGAAGGAGCAATAATAACTGCAGAAGGGGCTTCTAACGCGAGTACAAAATCGGCTATAATAAGTGCTGTAGAAGCGGTAACAGGACTTGCTGTACATAAGATACAAGTTTTTGAAATGGGGGAATGAAAATGAAAATAAAAAAAGGAACGGTTGCTATTTATGTGTTAGCTCTTATGCTCGTTACAGCAGGCTATTGGAATTACATATCACAAGAATCAAAATCTATAGAAACAGTTAGTCAGATAAATCAAGAAGAGCAAAGTACAGATACAACAGATACATCAGAAGAAAATCTCGGAGATGCAACACTGGTTAGTAATAATGAACCAATAAAAGAAGAAAACAAAAAAGTTGATGAATATTTTGATGAAGCCAAAATTGCAAGAGATAATATTTATTCACAAAGCTTAGAAACATATAAAGGAATGTTAAATAATGCAAATGTTTCTGAAGAACAAAAAACAATAGTAACTCAAGAAATAACAAAATTAAATCAAGAAAAAAATGCAATAATGATTTGCGAAAAATTGCTTGAAACAAAAGGGTTTGAAGAATGTGTTATTTTTGTAAATGTAGAAAGTATAAGTGTTATAGTAAAAACAGAAAATAGTTTGAAAAATGATGAAATAGCACAAATTCAAAATATTATTTCAAGAGAAATGAATGCTAAAGTAGAAAATATACATATAATGACAAGATAAAAGTCCCAACGAGGGACTTTTAAAATTTCCATCTCATACTTATTTTCTCTTGAGACTTCTTTTTCTGAGGAGCAACAAAAGTTGCTCTAAACTCTTGTTTCCATATTGCTGGAATGAAAAATCCATTTCCATTAGTATTAAACGATGGAGCAATAGGAGAAGTAAATGAAACTCCAAATGATTTTATGCTACACAAAAGTGTTATATAAACAAATATTCCTACACCTATTCCTAGAAAGCCTGCAGTAAAGCCTAATGCTATAAATAAAAATCTAAAAACTCGTAAATGAAAGCCAAATGTAAAATCTGGAATAGCAAAAGATGAAATACCAGTTATAGCAACTATTATTATTAAAGTAGGACTTACAATTCCTGCATTAACAGCGGCGTCTCCTAAAATCAATGCTCCTACAATTCCTATAGTTGAACCAATAGGTGATGGAACACGAAGTCCCGCTTCTCTAATAAGCTCAAAAGAAAATTCCATAAGAAGAATTTCAAAAATAATTGGAAAAGGAACATCTTCTCTAGCAGCAAGAATTGAGAACAATAATTCAGTAGGCAATATTTCCTGATGGAAACTTGTAATTGCAAGATAAATGCCAGGCAAAAGTAATGTTATAACTGCTGATATAATACGAATCAATCGTAAAAAATTAGCAAATAATGGCCTAAGATTCGTATCTTCAGGAGAAAATAAAAAATCTTCGATAGTTGCAGGCATTATTAAAGCATATGGATTACCATTTACTAAAACTACAACACGTCCTTGCAACATATATTTTGTACATTTGTCAGGCCTTTCTGTAGAAATAACCTGAGGAATGCCGAAAACTTTCATCTTCTTCTATTAACTGCTCTAATTGACCAGTAGACAAAAGAGAATCTATTTTTAAGTTACTTAGCCTATATTTAACTTCTTCAACTAAATCAGTATTAGTAATATCTTTTATATAACAAACACCACATTTTGTCTTGCTAATTTGACCAACAGGAATATTTTCAATAACCAAATTTTCATTATTAATAATTCTCCTTATAAGAGAAGTGTTTGTTCTTAAATTTTCAACAAAAGCCTCTTGAGGGCCTTTTATAATTATTTCATTATCAGATTTATCAATACTACGCTGACTGTACCTCTTAACATCAACATCAAATGCAACATTTAAAGTATCAACAAAAAGAAGGCAATCTCCCATATTTATGCCTGAAAAAACATCTTCAAAAGAAAAATCTTGTTCAACACTATTTTGAGGAAGCAGGCAATTATCTATACAAGATAATAAATCATCACCATAAGACTTTTTATTTCTAATAAGCATCAAGGGCTTTAAGATAAAGTCGTTTATAGAATTTGCATCAACTAAACCATCTATAAATATTATAAAAGCTTTATATGCAGTATCTGAAAAGTTTAAAGTGAATTCTCTTATTATTACATCAGAATTTAGTAATGAACTATACTTACTTTTCAAATAATCTAAATTCTCATCTAAAACAGAAGAAACATTTCTAGAAGGCTCTTTTGGGTAAGGTAAATCGTTCTCAAGATTATTAGAAATTGAAAAATCATATATTCTATTATAATTAAAAAATTCATTAAAAAAACTCTTAAAATTCATATTAGTAATATTTACAAAAAAAATATTTCTATACATATAAATTCTATTAATAAGGTATATTTAGAATTTTTAATTAAAAAATATATATTTTAATTGAAATTAATGATATATTCTATATATAATTGAACACATGGACAATACCATTGTTTTTAGAGGAGGAATTGCATGGAAAATTTATTAAGAAATGAAGCTACATTTGAAGGAAATCTTAAATGGGAAAAATCTATTAGTAGAGAGAAAGAATTGTATACAAGAGGAAATGATTTAAGAACAGAGTTTGAAAGAGATTATACAAGAATAATACATAGTAATGCATATAGAAGAATGAAACATAAAACACAAGTATTCTTTTCACCAGAAAATGACCATATTTGTACAAGAATTGAACATGTAACACTTGTTGAATCAATAAGTTATACAATTGCAAAATATTTAGGGCTAAATGTTGAACTTACAAAGGCAATAGCAACTGCACATGATATTGGACATAGTCCTTTTGGCCATAAAGGAGAAAAAATACTTTCAGAAATTTCTCAAAGAAATATTGGTGATATATTTTGGCATGAAAGAAATGGGTTGGAATTTGTTGATAAACTAGAATTATTAGAAGATTATTCAAAAAAATGTCAAAACTTAAATTTAACTTATGCAGTAAGAGATGGGATAATCTCTCATTGTGGTGAAATTGATGAAAAGAGCTTAAGACCAAGGGATGAAGCTATAGATTTAAAAGAATACAAATATCCTAATCAATTTGCACCATATACATGGGAAGGATGTGTTGTAAAAATTTCAGATAAAATATCTTATTTAGGAAGAGATATTGAGGATGCAATAACAGTTGGAATATTAGATAAACACTTAGATGAGTTATATAAAATATTAAATTTAGATAATGATAAAGTAATAAACAATACGGTTATAATTAATAAACTAATATGCGATTTATGCGAAAATTCTAGTATGGAAAAAGGTCTTGCATTTTCAGATGAAACTTTTAAACTAGCAAATGAAATTAAAGACTTTAATTATAAACATATATACCAATCTGATAGATTACAACCATCAAATGAGTATTTTAAAATGGTAATAAACCAAATTTTCAATCTATTAAAAACTACATATAATGGAATAAATACTACTCAAAAATTAAATGATCTTCAAAAAATATATCCTAAGTTAATAGAAAGCTTTAAAGATTGGATTTCAAATTATTGGAATTTGGTCAGAAAAGAAAACTCACAAAATGATATTATATTTGATATGGAAAATGAAAAAGATTATTATAAAGCTATAATTTATTATATTTCAGGAATGACTGATAATTTTGCAATAGAAATATATAATGAGATAATTGGATTTTAAAAGAAGACCTCACTCTTATTTGAAAGAGTGAGGTTTAAAGGTTTGTAAATGTTTTCATAAAGAAAACGTGCCATTCTTTAATTTCTCAATGAGCACTTTTAATCGTTCAGGTTTTTCATCTGCATAATTATACCATAACTCAGACAAACGTCTTCCACGAATGCCTAACTTATCAAGCTCAGCAATTAATTCAAAATGAATATTCATAATTGAAAGAACTGCCATTGTTGCAGGACGATAACCATCAACCATTACATTAAGTACTTCCAAAGTGCTCATTTCAGAGCTTAAACAACTCCGGTCTTCTAACATTTTTCCTCCTTTTAACTTTTCATACTATCATTGATAATATGATTGCAAAGTGATACAATTTTTTGACTCGCTGCATCTACGAGAAATATATGATATATTATATTTCAATTAACATAAAAAGTCAATAATTAATTACTTAAAACTCTTGAAAGTAAAAAAACAATGTGATAATATAGTAAAAAACAAAGGAGGAAACAATGGAACCTATACAGGCATTTATAAATGGAATAAATTGGTCTTCAATAGGAGACAAATCAATAAAAATATTAATCATATTAGTAATAGCAAAGATTTTGGTAAAAATAACATCACCAAATTCAAAAATGATGAATAAAGTAAAAAAACATAATAAAAGTACAGAGCTTCAAAAAACAACAATTGTTGTAAGTAAAATAATTAAAATTGGAATTTATGTGATAACAGCTTTTATGATAATAGCAGAATTAGGTTATGATTTAAATGGATTAGTTACAGGGCTTGGGTTGGGAAGTGTTGTAATTGCTCTTGCAGCACAAGAACTAGTAAGTAACATGTTTAGCGGAATGGCAATAGCTTCAGAAAAACCATTTGAAATAGGAGATTTTGTAACAATTGGAGGATATTCTGGATATATAGTAGATATAAAATTTAGAAGTGTAAAAATAAGAACACTTGAAAATACAATGCTAACTATTCAAAATACTAAAATATTAAATGAATACATAATAAATTATGCTGAAATGAAAGGGAGAAGATTAGAATTTAATTTAAGATTACCATTAAATACAAAAAAAGCAGAGATAGAAGCACTTATAGATAACTTAAAAACAATGCTATATAGTAATGAACAAATTCGAAAAGGCTCTGTACAAATAAATATTGCTGAAATCCAAAAAGATTCAATAATATTAAATTCATATATGTATTTAACAATAATAGATTTTGAAGAATTTATCAATTTTAAAAGCAAAATATTGTTAGATGTTATACAGCTTCTAGAAGCTAAAAATATAAAATTAGCTTACCCAGTAACAGAAATAGCACAAAAAAATCCAAGAAATTAGCACTCTGCGCTTGACATTGCTAAAAATAAGTGCTAAAATAGAATAGTAAATAGTAAAAAGCACATCCTATATTTGTTATAGTTGTGCTTTTAAGGCATTTATTCATAAAGGAGGGTGATAATTATGAATATACAAAAATTTACACAAAAATCTTTAGAAGCAATACAAAGTGCACAAAACTTAGCAATAGAAAACAAAAATGCACAAGTAGAACAAGAACATATATTTCTTGCACTATTAGAGCAGGAAAATAGTTTGACAAAAGAATTATTGAAAAAGATAACTGCAAATGTAGACAATATTGAAGAACAAGTTAAACAAAAAATAGAAGCAAAACCACAGGTGACAGGTTCAGCAAGACCAAGTGATAGCATGTATGTTTCACAAGATGCAGACATAGTTTTAACAGAAGCAGAAAAAATAGCTAAAAAAATGAAAGATGAGTATGTATCTGTAGAACATATAATGATATCATTAATAGATAATGCAAATAGGGAATTAAAAGAAATTTTTAGAACATATGGAATAAATAAAAATGATTTTCTAAAAGCATTATCAGAAGTTAGAGGAAATACAAGAGTAACATCAGATAATCCAGAAGAAACATATGATGTATTAAAAAAATATGGTCAAGATCTAGTTCAATTGGCAAGAGAACAAAAACTTGATCCTGTAATAGGAAGAGATACTGAAATAAGAAATGTAATAAGAATTCTATCAAGAAAAACAAAAAATAATCCATGTTTAATAGGTGAACCAGGTGTTGGTAAAACAGCAATAGCAGAAGGTTTAGCATTAAGAATTGTAAGAGGAGATGTTCCAGATAATTTAAAAGAATGTACAATCTTCTCATTAGATATGGGATTATTAATAGCTGGTGCAAAATATAGAGGAGAATTTGAAGAAAGATTAAAAGCAGTATTACAAGAAATCAAAAAAAGTGAAGGAAAAATAATCTTATTTATAGATGAAATTCATACAATTGTAGGTGCAGGCAAAACTGATGGTGCAATGGATGCAGGTAATTTATTAAAACCAATGCTTGCAAGAGGAGAATTACATTGTATAGGTGCAACTACTTTAAATGAATATAGGCAATATATAGAGAAAGACCAAGCACTAGAAAGAAGATTCCAACCAGTAATGGTTGATGAACCAACAGTTGAAGATACAATATCAATTTTAAGAGGATTAAAAGATAGATATGAGGTTTACCATGGCGTAAAGATATCAGATAACAGTTTAATAGCAGCAGCTACATTATCACATAGATATATATCAGATAGATTTTTGCCAGATAAAGCAATAGATTTGATTGATGAAGCATGTAGTTTAATAAAAACAGAAATGCAATCAATGCCAACTGAACTTGATGAAATTTCAAGAAAAATAATGCAACTAGAAATAGAAGAAACAGCACTTTCAAAAGAAAATGATGAATTTTCAAAGAGAAGATTAGAAGACATAAAAAAAGAAAAAGCTGAACTAAAAACAAAATTTGATGGAATGAAAGCAAAATGGGAAAACGAAAAAGAAGCTATAGGGAAGGTTCAAAAACTAAGAGAAGAAATAGAACATATAAATGCAGAAATAGAACAAGCTGAAAGAAAATATGATTTAAATAAAGTTGCAGAATTGAAATATGGAAAACTTCCTGAACTAAAAAAACAATTAGAAAAAGAAGAAGAACTTGCTGAAAAAGGAAAAGAAGAAGGAATACTTAGAACAAAAGTAACATCAGAAGAGATTGCAAAAATAGTTTCAAGATGGACAGGAATACCTGTAACAAAATTAATGGAAGGTGAAAGAGAAAAAATATTGCATTTAGACAGTATTCTTCATAAAAGAGTAATTGGACAAGATGAAGCCGTAGAAAAAGTATCTGAAGCAATAATGCGTTCAAGAGCAGGAATAAGTAATCCAAATAAACCAATAGGTTCATTCTTATTCTTAGGTCCAACTGGTGTTGGTAAAACTGAACTTGCAAAAGCACTTGCAGAAAGTTTATTTGATGATGAACACAATATTGTAAGAATAGACATGACAGAATATATGGAAAAATATTCAGTATCAAGATTAATAGGCGCACCTCCAGGATATGTAGGCTATGAAGAAGGAGGCCAATTAACAGAAGCGGTTAGACGTAAACCATATTCAGTTGTATTGTTTGATGAAATTGAAAAAGCACATCCGGATGTATTTAATATTCTTTTACAAGTATTAGATGATGGAAGAATTACAGATTCTCAAGGCAGAACAGTGGACTTCAAAAATACAATTATAATATTAACATCTAACTTAGGCTCAGAATATATATTAGAGGGAATTCAAAAAAATGGTGAAATATCAGAAGAAGCAAAAGAAAAAGTTCAACAACTATTAAGAAAAAGTTTTAGACCAGAATTCTTAAATAGACTAGATGAAATTGTATTTTATAAACCATTAATGAAAGACCAAATTTCAAAAATATTAGATCTATTAATAGTGGATTTAGAGAAAAGGCTAGAAGATAGAAATATAAAATTAACACTTACACAATCTGCAAAAGATTATTTAATAGACAATGGTTACGATGAAGCATATGGTGCAAGACCTTTGAAAAGATTTGTTCAAAAGAAGCTTGAAACATTAATTGCCAAAAGTATATTAGAAAATAAAATATTGCCAAATACAACTGTAATTGTTGATTATATAAATAATGAATTAATAATAAAATAATAGATGCTCCGCTTCTTTTAGCGGAGTATTTCTATTCTTAATAAAGAATTAATAAAGAATATATACTTTATTAAGAAAAAGATGTTATAATATGTGCGGAGGTATAAAAAATGTACAATATTTTAGTAGTAGATGATGATAAAGAAATAGTAAAAGCAATAGAAATTTATTTGGAAAAAGAAGAATACAAAATATATAAAGCATTTGATGGAAATGAAGCACTAAAAATAGTAAAAGCCAATGACATCCAATTAGTAATATTAGATATTATGATGCCAAATAAAGACGGAATAGAAACACTAAAAGAGATAAGAAAAGACAAGAATATTCCAGTAATAATGTTATCAGCAAAATCAGAAGATATTGACAAAATAAATGGATTAAATGTTGGGGCAGATGATTATATAACGAAGCCATTTAACCCTGTAGAATTAATTGCAAGAGTGAATGCTTTAATTAGAAGATATACAAAATTAGGAGCTCTGCAAGAAGAAAGCAAAGATGGAATAATCCAAACAGGTGAACTAATAATAGATGATAATCTAAAAAAAGTTACAGTAGAAGGAAAAGAAGTAAAACTTACTCCAACAGAGTACAATATTTTGAAATTTCTTACACAAAACAAAGGAAAAGTTTTTTCAATAGATGAAATATACACAAATATTTGGGAAGAAGAAAGCTATGCTGCAGAAAATGTAATAGCAGTACACATAAGACATATAAGAGAAAAAATAGAAATCAATCCTAAAGAACCTAAATATTTAAAAGTATTATGGGGTGTGGGATATAAAGTGGAGGAAATATGAACAATAGTAAAACACTAAAAATATTAAGTTATATATTATTACCAATATTAATAGGAATAATAATAATTTCAGTATTTTATATAAGCACAAAAGACTCAATTTACTACAATGAGGAAAAATATTTTGAGTCAGATAATTTTATAAATTCATATATAAATTCACTATCTTTTGCTACACAAAGGCTTATTTACAACAATCCAAATTATAAATGTATAAAAGATGGAGATATACAGATATTTTACGGTTCAGAAGAGGAAATAAATCTTTATGGAACAGAATTAATATTTTTGATAATATATAATAACAAGGCATTGACAAATGTTGAATTAACGTCTGAAGTAAACTCAATAGAAAACATAATAAATTATATTGAAAATAATCAAGATTACAAAAAATTGAATATAATAAATGGTAAAGTTGAATCAGACACAGAAATAATTAATAAAAAAGCTGAACAATATTTAGATGAGTTTATAAACACATATTATACAAAAAATACAGATAGTTCAATTGAATATCAAACAACAAACATAAATGATTTTAAAATATATAGTTCTTATCCAAAGACCTTTGAAAAAAACTCCGAACAAACAATAACAACAAAACTGATAAAAGAATTAGAGCCATATGAGAAAGACTTATGCATATTAATACCAATATGTACAATATTTTCTATATTAATAGTAGTTTATCTTATAAATGCAATAGAAGGTAAATTAAATGATTTTGATAAAATACCATTAGAAATTGTACTTTTAGGGCTTTTAATAATAGGAGGAATACCATTAATAATAGTTTCAAATTCATATACAGAAGGAATTGAATTTAAAATATCTATTGGAGTAACAGCATATATAACTATATATTTAATGATTGCTATTACATTTGATACAATTGTAAAAAGAATAAAATCAAAACAATTTTGGAAAACAACTTTAATTGGTAAAATATCTATATTTATAAAAAATAAAATAGATAAATTAAAAAATATTCCAACAGATTTTAAAGGAACAATAATTAAATCAGGATTAATTTGTTTTGGAGCATTAGTTTTAGGAATATTTGTTGCAAATATATTTAATAGAACATTTGCTATTTTTATAAATATTATTATCATTTTTATATTATTTTTCAGATTTATAGAAATAATTAAAAATTACAATAAATTAGAGGGTGAATTATTTGAAGAATCACTTCAAGAAAGATTAAAAAGTGAAAGACTGAAAACAGAACTAATAACAAATGTATCACATGATATAAAAACACCATTAACATCTATAATAAATTATGTGGATTTATTAAAAAAAGAAGAAATAAGCAATGAAAAAGCAATTGAATATATAGATATATTAGACAATAAGTCTAAAAGGTTAAAAAAATTAATAGAAGACTTAGTTGAAGCTTCAAAAGTATCAACAGGAAATATAAAATTAAATCTTGAAAAAATAAATATAGTAGAATTGATAAAACAGGCAGAAGGAGAGTTTGAAGATAAATTTCAAGCAAAGTCTTTAACAACAATAATTACATCAGAAGAAAATGAAATTTATATCATGGCAGATAGTAGATATATGTATAGAGTCATTGAGAATTTGTTTAGTAATATATCAAAATATGCATTAGAAAATTCTAGGGTATATATTGATATAATAAAGAAAAATAATAAAGTGTATATAGAAATAAAAAATATATCAAAAGAAAAATTAAATATTTCTGCAGATGAATTAAGGCAAAGGTTTGTAAGAGGAGATAAGTCAAGAACTACAGAGGGAAGCGGATTAGGACTTTCTATAACTCAAGATTTAACAACTCTTCAAAATGGAAAATTTAATTTGATATTAGATGGAGATTTATTTAAAGTTGAACTAATTTTTGATATTATAGAGGAAGGACAAAATGAAGAATAAAAAAATAAAAGTAATAAGATATATAATATTAGTTATTGCAATATGCATATTTATAGGGTTAATTGTTTATTTGTTCCCTGTAATGCGAAATTTGTCATCTTATGAAGGTCAAGTAGCATTCAAAGAAAAAGTAGTTAATTCTGGAATATATGGATATCTAATGTTGCTTGGTTTGGAGGTTGCAAAATTATTTTTAGTATTTTTACCAGGAGAACCAATAGAAATATTAGCTGGTATGTGTTATGGTGCAATTGGTGGAACAATTTTTATATTATCAACAGTAGCATTTACAACAACAGTAATATTTTTTGCAGTAAGAAAATATGGTAAAGAATTGATATATGCTTCTTTTAGTAAAGAAAAAGTAGATAAAATAGAAAACAGCAAAATATTTCAAAACCCAAAAAAAATAGAATATATACTTGCAATATTATTTGCTGTTGTGGGAACACCTAAAGACTTAATTACATACGTGGGAAGTTTATTACCTATAAAGCCATATAAATTTATATTGATAGCCACTTTTTGCAGGATTCCATCAGTAATTTCTTCAACAATAGTAGGTCAATATTTTTCAGAAGGAAACTGGAAAACAAGTCTTATAATATATGCAATTACATTTATATTTACAGCAATAGTGCTTGTTTTAGTACGTTTATTTGATAAAGATAAAACAGCTGAAAAAGCTATTAATGAATTAAAATGATTTGAGGAGCCTAAATAAGGCCCCTCTTTTGGATTAAAACAATTCGGTAATAGTTTCCAGAATTATTGGATGTAAATTTACATTATTTTCTTTCACATCATCTTTACAGCTATACAAGATCTCACTCCTTTTTTCATAATTGTTATTCATAACAACCTTCTGAACTTTAACAATTCCATGTTTTTTTGATTTTGCTATAATAGCTAAATAATCAAACTTTTGGCAATCGAGATTCCTAGTATATGTGACATCTTTACATTCATTATTATTAACAATAAAAATTTTAACTAATGAACTGAACTTTTGTATCACAATAGAGTCATCAACTAGAAATTTTACGCCTAAATTTCCTGAAGGTGCTTTGATAACATTAATATCTTTTTTATCCTCAATTTTAGAGACTTCCTTTTCTGTCTTGTTTTCAGAATCGGGTTTCATATACAAAATGTAGTTCAGATTTAGACACTTTGCTCTTAAGGCAAAATTTTGATCTGCTGTTAAGAGGGTTGGCCGTTCTGAATTTGATAAAGATATTAAATACTGTAAAATTATTTCGTCAGTATATTCATGGCTTTTAAATTTAAACGGAACCAAATTATATTTTGAATCCGACAGAAGTATTTCTTTTGTCAATCCTCTTATTTTTTCTTTGAGTCCTCTTGGTATATTCTGTTTAATTCTTAATTTTTCCATTTCTTTTATGGTTGAATATAGAATAGTTACAGAATTACTGTTTTTAATAATCTCTAAAATTTCTTCACTTTTTAATGCACAGATGTCTAATAAGACATTATTTACATCTGCATTTTTTGAGAAAATTAAAGATGAAGTTTGGTAGAGATTTATTAAATTGTTTTTTTGAAGAAGTTTCACATAAATCCTAGCAGTATTATAAGAATAACCAAGACTTATAAAGTATTCAATGTCTGGATTATCTGGAAAAGAAGTTACTTCTTTTTTTATTTCATTAGAAGTTGAGCCTTTCCGAATTAGTGGTCCTACTTGATGTTTTGACATATAATTGTTTCCTCCTCTAGTTTAGATAGATATAATTATTCTCTATCATATTAAATATGATGTAAAAATTATATCACATTATGTAAATAAAAGCAAATTTTTATAGACTTTTAAAATTGATTATGATATAATATGCAAAAACAAATAAATAAATAGGAGAAATAAAGATGACACTAGTAGAAGAACTAAAATGGAGAGGCTTAATAAAAGATATATCAAGCCCAGAATTAGAAGAAAAATTAAATAAAGGTGGATTAATATTTTATATAGGAACAGATCCAACAGCAGACAGTTTACATGTAGGACATTTATCAAGTTTTCTAATATCAAAAAGATTAAAAGAAGCTGGACATCATCCAATACTTTTAGTTGGTGGTGGAACTGGAATGATTGGAGACCCAAGACCAACAACAGAAAGAGCTATGATAAGTAAAGAACAAGTAAAACATAACTTTGAATGTCTAAAAGCACAAGTAGAAAAAATATTTGGTTTTGAAGTTGTAAATAATAATGATTGGTATCAAGATATAAATGTAATTGATTTCCTAAGAGATTATGGAAAATACTTTAACATAAATTATATGTTAGACAAAGACATTATAAGAAGAAGACTTGAATCAGGAATAACATATACAGAATTTTCATACATGATATTACAAGCATTAGACTTCAAACATTTACATGAATGCAATGGTGTAGATTTACAATGTGCAGGATCTGACCAATGGGGAAATATCACTGCAGGAATTGATTTAATAAGAAAATCAACAGGAGATGAAGTTTATGGATTTACAATGCCATTAGTTACAGATTCACAAGGAAAAAAATTCGGTAAGAGTGAAGGAAATGCATTATGGCTTGATAAGACAAAAACTTCAAGTTATAAATTATATCAATTCTTTGTAAATGTAGAAGATAGCATGGTAATTGACTATTTAAAAATTTATACATTTTTATCAAAAGAAGAAATTGAAGAATATGCAAAGAAAAATGCAGAACATCCTGAATTAAGAGAAGCACATAAAGCATTAGCAAGAGAAATAATAACATTTCTACATGGAAAAGAAGAATATGAAAAAGCTGTTAAACTTGCAGAAA
Source organism: uncultured Clostridia bacterium (assembly GCA_934162255.1). Classification (GTDB taxonomy): domain Bacteria; phylum Bacillota; class Clostridia; order TANB77; family CAG-508; genus CAG-269. The sequence continues at coordinate 139,317 of CAKPIG010000003.1, forward strand.
ATTTATTCAATAATAAATTTAAAGAAATGTCAAAAGAAGACATAAAAGAATTATTTGATGAAAAAGATATAAAAGATGTTCAAAGTAATATAGATTTAGCAGATATATTGGTAACGTTAGGAGCTGCTTCTAGTAAAAGAGAAGCAAGGGAATTCATCCAAAATGGTGCAATATCAATAAATGGTGAAAAAACAAGTCAAACAAATATTACAGATGAAATGTTTATAGATGATACTTATATTGTAATAAAAAGAGGAAAGAAAAATTATTACATAGGAAGAAAATAAATTAAGGCCGGAGGGACCTAATTATGAATGAAGAAGAAAAAGAATTTGAAGAAAAGACAAAGCAATATCAATATGAACAAATGGAATTACAAAAAAGATTAAGACAATTAGAACAGGATCATATCAAAGGAACAAAAAAATCATTCATATATAAAATGAATAAATTTTTCGGTAGAATTGGAACAGCATACATTTCTATATGGATAATAGGACTTATACTAGCAGTAATTCTTGCTTTAGCATTTGTTTTAAATGGATTAAGAGCATTTGACCCAGTAATAGAAATTGAAAATAAATATGATATAAGTTTAAAACAAGTTTCTAGAACTGCAAAGAATAAAGTTCTAACTTACAAAGTAAAGCCTACAAGCGGAAAATATAAGAAAGTAGAATTTCTAATCATAAAAAAAGGAAGAGAACAAGCTATAGATGATTTTGATGATAATTGCCTAAAATATATTATTGAAAATATTATTGATAAAGAATTGCTGCAAAATTTTGAAAAAGAAGAAACTACAACAGAATATGGAATGCTAGAATATAATTTGATATATACAGGAGATGACGAAGTAAAGCTACAGCAATTAAGAGATTACATTTTAAAATATGATTGGAATATATCAAAAATTATAGATTTAAATAATAAAATAAAGTAAAGAGGTGATAAAAATGAGTGAAGACCCGACTGAAAAACCAAAGCTGAATATGGGTAAAAATATTTGTCAAAAAATGAAGAAGAGTGTCTTCATTCATTTTTTTGTACATTAAATATTCTTATCCATTTCTAATCTAATAAAAAAAGGGGAGGTAGAAATGGAATTAGAAGAAGTAAAAAAATTAATCAAAGAAAAACAATTTACAAAATTAAAAGAATCATTAAAAGAAATGAAAAGTGCAGATATTTCTGAAATACTAGATGAATTAAACAAAGAAGAAGCTATAATAGTGTTCAGAATATTATCAAAGGAAAAAGCAGGGGAAACATTCTCATATATGGAATCAGATGTGAGAGAAAAATTAATACAAGATTTAACAGATAAAGAGTTAAAAAATGTCATGGATGAGTTATTCATGGATGACACTGTTGATTTAATAGAAGAAATGCCATCAAACATAGTGCCTAAAATTTTAAAAGCAGTAAGTAAAGAAGATAGAAAAGTTATAAATGAATTGCTAAAATATCCAGAAGATAGTGCTGGAAGCATGATGACAACAGAATTTATTGATTTAAAGGAAAATATGACTGTAGAACAAGCAATAAAAAGAATAAGACAAATTGGAACTGATTCAGAAACAATCTATACATCATATGTATTAAGTGCAAACAGAATACTAGAAGGAATATTAGATATTCAAGATTTATTACTTGCTCCAAAAGATAAAATAATAAAGGATTTAATGGATACAAATTTCATATGTGTAAATACACTTGAAGATCAAGAAGAAGTTGCAAAAACATTGAAGAAATATGATATTTATGCTTTACCTGTAGTAGACAAAGAAAATAGGTTAGTAGGAATAATAACAGCAGATGATGCAATGGATGTATTGCAAGAAGAAGTAGAAGAAGACTTCGAAAAAATGGCTGCTATTAATCCAAATGAAGACGGATATTTTGAAACATCTGTATTTAAACATGCCAAAAGTAGAGTGTTATGGCTTCTTATTTTGATGTTATCATCTGCAATAACAGGAACAATTATAACTAAATATGAAGAAGCATTTGCAGCACTACCTTTATTAGTATCATTTATTCCAATGATAATGGGAACAGGCGGAAACTGCGGTCAACAAAGTTCTACTCTAATAATAAGAGGTATTGCAATAGATGAAATAGAATTTAAAGATATTTTCAGGGCATTATGGAAAGAAGCAAGAGTAGCCTTAATAGTAGGTGTAACACTTGCAATTGTTAATGGAATAAGAATATTAATCCAATATCATGACATGCAACTTGCAATTGTACTAGGATTAACACTTATAGGAACAGTGTTAATATCAAAAATATTAGGTTGTGCATTACCTTTACTTGCCAAAAAAGTAAAATTAGATCCTGCCTTAATGGCAGCACCATTAATTACAACGCTTGTTGATATTTGTTCAATATTGATATACTTTCAATTTGCAACAAGTATAATGGGACTTTAAGGAGGTGCGACATGGAAATAGAAGAAATAAAAGATTTAGTAAAAACAAGAAAATTTACAAAATTAAAACAAATGCTATCAGAAATGAACATTGCAGATATATCTGATTTGATAAATGAATTGGACAAAGAAGATGTAATAATTGTATTTAGACTATTATCAAAAGAAACAGCAGGGGAAGCATTCTCATACATGGATTCAGATGTAAGAGAAAAGCTAATACAAGATTTAACAGACAAAGAACTAAAAAATGTCATGGACGAGATATTCATGGATGACACTGTTGATTTAATAGAAGAGATGCCATCAAACATTGTTCCAAAAATCTTAAAAGCAGTCAGCAAAGAGGACAGAAAAACTATAAATGAACTATTAAAATATCCAGAAGACAGTGCAGGAAGCATAATGACAACAGAATTTATTGATTTAAAAGAAAATATGACTGTAGAAGAAGCATTAGATAGAGTACGTAAAATAGGAACAAAATCAGAAACAATCTACACTTGTTATGTTTTAGAAAATGATAGGATATTAAAAGGAATAATAAACATTAAAGACATATTGCTATCAGAAGAAAATGTCCAAATAAAAGATTTAATGGAAACATCAATAGTTTCAGTAAATACATTTGAAGACAAAGAAGAAGTTGCCAAAATGTTTGATAAATATGATTTCTATGCATTGCCAGTAGTAGATAACGAAAACAGGTTAGTAGGAATTGTAACTGTAGATGATGCTATGGATGTATTACAAGAAGAGGTAGAAGAAGACTTCGAAAAGATGGCTGCTATTAGTCCAAATGAAGAAGGATATTTTGGAACATCAGCATTTAAACATGCAAAAAACAGAATTGTTTGGTTATTAATATTGATGCTTTCAGCTGCAATAACAGGAGGAATAATAACTAATTATGAAAATGCTTTTGCAGCAGTTCCACTTCTAGTAGCATTCATCCCAATGATAATGGACACAGGAGGAAACTGTGGAGCACAAAGTTCAACATTAATTATAAGAGGACTTGCTACTGATGAATTAGAAGTAAAAGATGTATTTAAAATCTTATGGAAAGAAATAAGAGTCGCAGTAGTAGTTGGAGCAATTTTAACTATAGTAAATGGTCTTAGAATATTTATTCAATATAAAAATATGCAAATGGCAATAACTATAGGCATCAGTTTAATGGCAACAGTTATAATGTCTAAAACTATAGGTTGTTTATTACCACTTATAGCAAAAAAACTAAAATTAGATCCAGCCATAATGGCTGCACCGCTTATTACAACAATTGTAGATATACTTTCAGTTTTAGTATATTTTAATGTTGCAACATTAATTATGGGATTATAGAAGATTTAAGGCTACAGAATATTCTGTAACCTTATTTTTTTGATTACATAAAATATACTAAGGAAAACTTTGGAGGTATGCATATGAAAAAGATTTTAGTAGTAAAAAATATTTGCAAAATATACCAAGCACAAAATGGAGAAATAGAAGCTTTAAAAAATATAAATTTTACAGTAGAACCAGGGGAATATATTAGTATAATAGGTCCTAGTGGATGTGGTAAGTCAACATTACTTTCAATAATTGCAGGATTAGAAAGTAAAACAAAAGGAGATATCTACATAGATGGGACAATAGGATATATGTTACAAAAAGATAATTTGCTGGAGTGGAGAACCATATATAAAAATGTTTTATTTGGTTTAGAAATTCAAAATAATGATACTCCTAAAAATAGAAAATATGTAGATGAATTATTAAAAAAATATGGATTATATGAATTTAAAGATAAATATCCAAGTCAATTATCAGGAGGAATGAGGCAAAGAGTTGCTTTAATTAGAACATTGGCTATAAGACCTAATATTCTTTTATTAGATGAGGCTTTTTCAGCTCTGGATTATCAAACAAGGTTGATAGTTACAGAAGATATTTATAGGATTTTAAAGAATGAAAATATAACTGTTCTGATGGTGACACATGATATATCAGAAGCAATAAGTATGTCAGATAGAGTAATTGTACTAGGAAAACGTCCTGCTACTGTAAAAGCTATACACAATATTGACTTTGAAATAGAAAATAGAACTCCATTAAATTGTAGAGAAAGCCTCAAATTTAGTCAATATTTTAACTTGATGTGGAAGGAGCTAGATGCACATGAAAAAATTTAAAAAAGTATTATCTGAAGATAGAAGGACATACTTAAAAAAAAGAAAGTTAAAAAAGGTAGAAATTTTATTTACACAAATTTTTATTGTAATTGCTTTTATAGGAATTTGGGAATTATTAGCGAGAGCTGGCAAAATAGATAGCTTTATAACAAGCCAACCATCAAGAATTTTAAAAACATTTATGAATTTATCTTCGAATGATTTATTAAAACATTTAAAGATTACATTAACAGAAACTCTATTAGGTTTTTCGTTAGGTGTTACATCAGGAATAATAATAGCAATAATATTATGGTGGTCACCATTTATATCAAAAGTGGCTGAACCATTTTTAGTAATATTAAATAGTCTTCCTAAAATTGCATTAGGTCCTGTTATTATAATTTGGGTTGGTGCAGGAATGCCTGCTATAATTGTGATGGCATTAGCAATTTCATTAATTGTAACAATTCTTGAAATACTAAATGGTTTCTTAAATACGGACAAAGAAAAAATAAAAATGGCAAAAACATTTAAAGCAAATAAAATACAAATATTAACTAAAATTGTAATTCCATCTAATATATCTACATTCTTCAACAGTTTAAAGGTAAATATAGGATTATCTTTGGTGGGCGTAATATCTGGTGAATTTTTAGTGTCAAAAGGTGGATTAGGCTATTTAATTGTATATGGTGGGCAAGTATTTCAACTTGATTTAGTAATGACTAGTGTTATAATACTAGCAGTTGTTGCAGCTCTCATGTATGAGAGTATAGTACTATTAGAAAAAAGATTTGCAAAATAATTAATTTATTTTCACATACTCCTTTACGTAGACATAAACTATAGTATATAAAAGGAGGTAAGAATGAAAAAGTTAATCATAACTATTATTGCTATTTTATTAGTTGCAACTGCTGTTTTTATAACATATAAAAGTGTTAATTTACAAAAAGAAGAAATTGGATTAAAAACAATTCAATTAAATGAGGTAACCAGATCTGTATTTTATGCACCACAATATGTAGCAATTTCAAATGGCTTTTTTGAGCAAGAAGGTTTAAAACTAGACATTACTACAGGTCAAGGTGCAGATAAGGTAATGACCGCAATACTTTCAGGTCAAAGTGATATTGGACTTTGCGGACCAGAAGCGGCAATATATGTTTATAATGAAGGAAAAGAAGATTATATAGAAGTATTTGCACAATTAACTCAAAAAGATGGATCATTTTTAGTAAGCAAAGAGCCAACAAACAACTTTTCATGGAATGATTTAAAAGGAAAAACAGTTATTCCGGGCAGAAAAGGTGGAGTTCCATATATGACATTAGAATATGTACTTAAACAAAATGGATTAAATCCTCAAACAGATTTGACTTTAGATGATAGTATTAAATTTGACTTAATGGCAGGAGCTTTTACAGGTGGAAATGCTGATTATGTAACATTATTTGAACCAACAGCGTCAATGACACAAGATGCAAAAAAAGGATATATTGTAGCTTCAGTTGGAGAGGCTGCAGGAGAAGTCCCATATACAGCATATTGTGCTAAAAAGAGTTATATTGCAAATAATCAAGATATAATAGAAAAATTTACAAGAGCAACATATAAAGGTGAGCAATGGGTAAAAGAACATACAGCTAAAGAAATAGCTGAAAAAATTCAACAATTCTTTCCAGATACTACAGTGGAATCTTTAGAAACTTCAGTACAAAAATATAAAGATATCGATGCTTGGAAAGAAAATCCAATATTAAAAGAAAATGCTTTTAATAAATTACAAGAAATTATGACTGAAGCAGGGGAATTAACACAAAAAGCACCATATAATAAAATAGTTAATAATACATTTTCAGAAAAAGTTAGTAAATAGTATAGACATATTGAATGATTTATAATATAATACATCTAGTATTGAATACTAGATGTATTTTTTAGGAGGTTACTTATGAAAAGAACAAAATTAAAAGACCGCATTCTGCCAACATATACAAAAGGTGAAGAGATTTTTAATATGGTTTCACATATTGTTGGAGGAGCTGCAGGAGTAATAACAGTTGTATTATGCTCAATTATAGGTGCTATACATCATAATCCATATGGAATAGTAAGTGGAGTAATATTTGGAGTTTCAATGATATTTTTATACACAATGTCAAGTATATATCATGGTTTAAGTCCAAAATTAAAATCCAAAAAGATATTTCAAATATTAGACCATTGTGCAATATTTGTACTTATTGCTGGTTCATATACACCATTTGCATTATGTACATTAAGAAGTTATTCTACAGCTTTAGGTTGGACAATTTTTGGTATAATTTGGGGCTTTGCAGCATTAGGAATAACTTTAAATTCAATTGATTTAAAAAAATACAAAGTTTTTTCTATGGCATGTTACCTAATAATGGGGTGGTGTATAATTGCTAAAGCTTCACTATTACCAGAATTACTAACAATGCCTGGATTTATACTATTACTATCTGGTGGAATTGTCTATACAATAGGAGCAGTATTATATGGATTAGGCAAAAAACACAAATATATACATTCAATATTTCATTTGTGTGTATTTTTTGGAAATCTATTACATGTAATTTGTATATTATTATATGTAATATAAATATACTACTTGTAGTTTTGAAAAAATTGTCGTATAATAAGAGTGTATATTGCCAAGAGCAATAATAAATATAAGGAGGTCTTCTAAATGCAGGAAGGAAAGAATTACAAAGATGTATTCTCACCAGAAGATGCAAAACGGTGTAAAATAACACCACTGCACATTGCTGTAGCTGAAAATGATTTAGAATGCTGTAGAAATTTATTACGAGAAGGAGCATATCCAAATGGAATATTAAAACTTACTCATCGCAATAAGTTAGCATGGGAATTTAATGGAGCATTGACCCCTTATGATATAGCAGTAGCTAATCAAAATAGGGAAATTCAGAAGTTATTAATTTCTTATGGTGGTAGGGGGTCAACTGTTGAAGAACAGCTTGTATCTGTTTTGGAGTTATTAACAAAAGTAAGGACAGCTAGAGGAAATATGGCCTGTAAAATAATAAAAAAAATTCTAAAAGAAATGGAAGACTAAGGAAAATGAGGATAAGTGTAAATTTACTTATCCTCATTTTTCGACAAAATCTCTTTTTCTATCATATTATATATAAAATGAAAGGAGGGAGATTTTTGTGAATTTAGAAAATAAAAGGATAGGTTTTGTTCTTACAGGCTCATTTTGCACATTTGAAAAAACAATATCTGAAATAAAAAAAATAGTAAAATTAGGTGGCAAAGTCACACCAATAATGTCACATAATAGTTATACTATGGACACTAAATTTGGAAAAGCAGAAGATTTCATAAAAGAAATAGAAGAAATTACACAAGAAAAAATTCTTCATACAATTCAAGAAGTAGAACCTATTGGTCCTAAAGATATGTTAGATATAATGATTGTTGCTCCTGCAACTGGTAATACAATAGCTAAACTTGCAAATGACATAATAGATGGTCCTGCTACAATGGCAGTTAAATCTCATTTAAGAAGAGAAAGACCTGTAGTAATTGCTGTGTCTACTAATAATGGACTTTCTAGTGCTTGTGAAAACATAGGCAAGCTACTTAATAGAAATAATTATTTTTTTGTACCATTTAAGCAAGATAACCCTATAACTAAGCCACGTTCTATCGTATTTGATCCATCTTATATAGTAAAAACTTTGGAAATGGCCTTAGATAAAGAACAAGTTCAGCCAATATTATTATGAATATAAATGAGAAGGAATCAATCCTTCTCAAATTTAAATAAACTTTTTTTCTTGATAAAATCTGAAAACTCTGATGGCTCACCTTTTGAAAAGCCTTTTTTATTAACTAAAGCTGCATTTTCTTTATCTACATATAAATAAAAATAATCTGATGTTTCAATTACTTTATGCAATCTTATATAATATACTTTTTGACCATTCATTGTAAAATAATGTTCTCCAAAACAGAAAACACAAATTAATTGTTTGTTGTTTTTTAATTTATTGGAACTTTTCTTATATTTATAAGCAGGTACAAATATTCTATATATCAAAAAAGCTAGTATAATTAAAATAAATAGAAGTGATAAAAGAACATTTTTTTGTTTTGCATTAATAATAAAACAATACAAAAATATAAGAACATAAATTAATGTATAAAGCTTATAATATGTATTATATTTATTATTATGAAATTCTACAAATTGATTATAATTTTTACTATTATACTTGGTAGTATTTTTAAACAATATTTTCATATGCTTCTCCTATAAATTAGCTAAAGGGTTACTTTCTACAGCGTTACGAACTTGTTCATTACTTACATGTGTATATATTTCTGTGGTAGAAATACTTTGATGTCCTAAAAGTTCTTGCAAAGCTCTAATATCAACATTTCCATATTGATACATAAGAGTTGCAGCTGTATGTCTTAACTTATGAACAGATAATTTCTTTGCATCAAGCCCAGCTAATCGTAATTCTTTATTTATTATTTCCTGAACAGTCCTATTACTAATTCTTCTTTTTTGCTCACTTATAAATAATGCTTTTTCTGAATTTTTCGAATCATGTTTAATTAGATTCTTTGGAGGTCTAGAAGAAAGATAATCATTTATAGCAATCATACATGCTTTATTTAAATAAATAGTTCTCTCTTTATTACCTTTACCTATAACAGTCATCTTACATTCACTAAAATCTATATCATCAATATTTATACCTACAAGTTCTGAAAGTCTCATTCCACAATTTAAAAATAGAGTTGTTATTGCATAATCTCTTTTTGCATTTCTATTATCCTCATGTCCAGCGACATCTAGTAATTTCTTGCTATCATCTAATGAAAGATATTTAGGCATTCTTTTTTCTAATTTTGGAGTTTCCAAATTTTGAGCAGGATTAATTTCTAAAATATTAGCCTTCTGAGAAAGATATTTAAAGAATATTCTTATTGTTGAAATCTTTCTTGCTCTTGTTGTTGCTTTACTCCTATTATCAATAGCCAAATGAGAAATATATGCATGTATATCTTCAAGAGTTATTCTTTTTAAATCAGATTCAGAAAATTTTGTTATATCAATATTTTCATAATCTTCTTCATTTGCAAATTTAAACCTAATCATCATATATTTTAAAAAGTTAGTTATATCATAATTATATTCTTTTACTGAATTAGGTGATTTATTTAAAATCGTTATAGAGTAATCTAAAAATGAATTCAAATAATCTGGATTTTTTTCTTTTGCTATCATAAACATTCACACTCCTTAGTTTATGTAATATTATCACTTTTTCACGAAAAAATAAATAGATTTATAACAAATTTATTGCTTGATAATTATAAACATTTATGTTATAAATATTTGTGGAGGCAAAAGAATGAAAAAGTGGACAATCTCATTTTTAATAATGCTAATAGTAGGAATATTAATAATAGTTTCAGGTAAGATATTATCTGTCTATGATTGGTATTTAAGAGATAACATAATATTAATTTCAGAAGTACTTATTTTCATAGGTGTTTTCGGTTTAGGAATATTAAGCTTAATGACAATAAAATCTAAAGGAGCAAAAACATTTTTTATAATAACATGGTGTATTATTGGCTTAATCGCAGGATTAATAATAACTTTCATTACTGCAATTGCTTTAGATTTAACCGAGGTAGCAGAAATTGATGGAACTGATTATCTCGGTGTACACTATGTGAGTTTTAGAAATAGGCTAGATATTGATTATTATAAAGAGTATAATATTTTTGCTTATCATAAATCAAATAGATATATTGAAGAGTTTTATGATAATGTTGGAGATGAATATCCTGCATTTAGGACTTATTATGAAAGTGGGCCTTTAGAAAGAAAAGTAATATATTTTGATGAAAACGGTAAACAAACAAATGTAAAATATTTTGATAAAGAAGGTAAAGAATATCAGCCAGAGGTAGAAAATCAATGAGAATTTTAATAGTTGAAGATGAATTAAAAATTGCAGATTGATATAATTTATAAAGATAGGAAGGAAGCAAGATGGAAAAATCAAAAGTATATTTTACAAAGGAAATTACACCAGAAAGTGTAGTAAAAATGTATGAGAAACTTGAAGTTAATTTGCCAGGAAAAGTAGCTGTAAAATTACACTCTGGAGAACAAGGAAATCAAAACTACATAAAACCCGAATTTGTAAAAGCAATTATAGAAAGAACAAATGGAACTGTAGTCGAATGTAACACAGCATATAGTGGAGCTAGAAATACAACAGAAAAACACGAAAAATTAATGGAAGAACATGGCTGGACTAAATATTTTGATGTAGACATTATGGATGCAGATGGAGACGATTTAGAGTTACAAATTCCAAACGGAAAGATAATAAAGACAAACTATGTCGGAAAACATATTAAAAATTATGATTCTATACTAGTATTATCTCATTTTAAAGGTCATCCAATGGGTGGATATGGTGGAGCCTTAAAACAATTATCAATTGGATGTGCTTCATCAGCAGGAAAATCTTGGATACACTCTGCAGGAGTAATAAAAGAACAAGAAAAGTTATGGGATAATCTACCAAAACAAGATCAATTTTTAGAATCAATGGCAGATGCAGCATCATCAGTTCACAATATGTTTAAAGGTAAAATTGTATACATAAATGTCATGTGTAATATGTCAGTAGACTGCGATTGTTGTGCCATTGCAGAAGATCCATGTATGAAAGATATTGGTGTTCTTGCAAGCACGGACCCAATAGCAATAGATCAAGCATGTATAGATTTTGTATACAATTCAAAAGACCCAGGTAGAGACCACCTTGTAGAAAGAATAGAAAGACAAAATGGAATTCATACAATAGAAGCCGCAAGTAAACTTGGTTTTGGTTCAAGAGAATATGAACTAATAAATGTAGATTAATATATTATATCTTAATGTAAAAAATAGGAGAATTTTAATGGAATCTAATATAGAAATATTAAAAGAATATATAAATGAATCCAACAATATAGTTTTCTTTGGAGGAGCAGGAGTCTCAACAGAAAGTGGAATTCCTGATTTCAGAAGCAAGGACGGATTATATAATCAAAAATACGATTATCCTCCAGAAGAAATATTAAGCCACTCATTTTTTATAGAAAAGCCAAAAGAATTCTATAAATTTTATAAAGATAAAATGAATTCATTAAAATATGAACCAAATATAACACACAAACAGCTTGTAGAACTTGAGAAAATAGGAAAATTAAAAGCTATAGTCACTCAAAACATTGATGGATTACATCAAAAAGCAGGCTCAAAAAACGTATTAGAACTACATGGCAGTGTTTTAAGAAACTATTGCATGAAATGTAATAAATTTTACCCTGCAGAATTTATTTTTGATAGTAAAGGTATTCCAAAATGTAATTGTGGTGGAATAATAAAACCTGATGTTGTATTATATGAAGAAAGTTTAGACAATACAATTTTACATAATTCTATACAATATATACAAAATGCAGATTTATTAATTGTAGCAGGAACATCATTAACAGTTCAACCTGCAAGTGGATTAATTAATTATTTTGGTGGAAAACATATTGTCTTAATAAATAATGATAAAACTCAATATGATAATAAAGCTGATTTGATTATTAATGAAAGTTTAGGCAAAGTTTTTAAAGTTATAATATAATAATATTATTTAGAGAATAATTAGAAGTAGGAAATAGAATTAAAATTTAAAGAAGTAGTTAGTTTACTACTTCTTTTATAATATTTTCAATATAATCTAATTGTGGTTTTACTAGAAGAGTATAATAGTTAGGAGTAGGGTGTACACGTTTATACCTTATAAATTATAATATATAACATTGCACAGAATCAAAGTAATACGACCAACTTGGAGCATTGAAAAGTGTAAAATTTTAAAATATATCTTGTATAATTTATAATAAAAGTGTTATACTATAGTCGAACAATTGAACGATATTTTGAACGATTGAAGATGTATGTAAGTAGCATGAATGAGAATGAATCAATAGAATTTAAAGAAAATTATACAGAAAAAATATATTATGTAGGAATAAAAAATGGCAGACAATAAAAAATAATTTAGAAGATGAATTAAATAAACTTGACCAAAACACTTTGACAGAGTTGTATATGTTAAATACTGTTTATACAGATAAAGCAGTAAAAATTGTTGATTGGGGTAACATTAAAGTCCCTAAATATGATAAATTCAAAATGTGGGCATTGACTAGCAAGGAACAAGAAGAAATACTCGGAAGCAATTGGCCAATAGAATTTAGAAAGCAGAGGTACAAACAATGGAAAAATACTATGAACAATTAAATGCAAAATGCAAAGAGGTTGCTAAGGAGGTTATCAAAGATAATAGTATATTAAGTGATAATATGCTGAAAAGAGATGAAAAAGAATTCTTACTTTCAGATTGGAATGCCTTTTTGATTGGATTAATTTCTGATCAATCTGTGAAAGCAGAAATAGCGTGGAGATTACCTTATTATCTTTCTAAAAGATTAGGACATTTTGACTTCTGCAGAATCGCAGAAGAGGAAACAGTTGAATCTTTAGAAACTATCATAAAAGAAAAACCTGCATTACATCGTTATCCAAGAAAAATGGCTGAATACATTTTCTTTGCAGTTAATAAAATTGTTAAAGAATATTATTCAGATGTTGAAAATGTTTGGAAAAATGATTTGAATGCAGAACAAGTGGTAGCAAAATTGGAAGAATTTAAAGGAATCAGCCATAAGAAAGCAGCACTTGGAACTTTGTTGCTTGTTCGTGACTTTGGTGTGACTCTTGAAAATTTGTATTGCATTGATATTGCATATGACGTACATATTAGAAGAATCTTTTTAAGAATGGGACTTACTGATAAGGACAATATCAAAGATCCAACAAATCCTAAATGTGATGAATGCTATTTAAGTCAGTTTTGCATGAAAAAAACAGAACTGGGTAAAGATTTATAATGTTTTATGGAGAGACTAGATATGATTTATATTTAGTCTCTTTATTCATTTGAATAAAAAATAATTATCCCTACAAATTACAATAAGTGAAGGAGATGCAAAAATGATAAATATTTTAGTTCACGGGCTAGGTCAAGATGAGAAAAGTTGGAGTGAAGTTAAGAATCAATTAAATAATAATGGAATAAATGTAGAAACACCAAATCTATTTTCTATTGTAAAAAATTATCAAGTAAATTATGAAAATATGTATAGAACATTTGCTGATTATTGTAATAATTTTAAAGAAAAAATAAATTTAGTAGGACTTTCTCTTGGTGGAATACTTGCCATTGATTATGTAGCAGGATTTCCAGAAAAAGTAAATTTAATAATACTTATAGGAACACCTTACGAAATACCAAAGACTATATTTACTATACAATACATTATTTATAAGTTTATGCCTAAAAGAATATTTGAAAAAATAGGTTGCCCTAAAAAAGATATGATTAGATTATTAAAATCAATGAGTAAATTATCTATTCCAGACAAAGCACAAAATATAAAATGTAATACACTAATTATATGTGGAGAAAAGGAAAAAGATAATATAAATATGAAAAGTGCAAAACAGTTAAATAAGGTAATACAAAATAGTAAATTTAAGATTATTGAAAATGCAGGACACGAAGTAAATATTGATAATCCAAGAGAACTAGCAAATACAATTTGTAAGTTTTGGAAAGATAATGAAAATATATAAAGTAACTACGAAATTACAATTTATTAGGGATTAGTTTTTAACTAATCTTTTTTAGTGAAAATTTATTGACAAAATAAGATTACAGGTGTAAACTCTTTATAAGATTACTTTTGTAATCTTATAAAGGAGTGATATATATGCAAGAAAAATATAATATAACAGATGCTGAATTAGAAATTATGCAAGTACTATGGAAAAAGAAACAATGCAATTTAATGACAATAATCGAAGAATTAAGTAATAATGAAGGAAAGAATAAAAATACAATAAAAACACTAATACATAGATTAGTTCAAAAAGGTACAATAGAATCAAGAAAAGTTAATACAAAAGAAGTAGTTTATATTCCAAAAATAAATGAAAAAAAGTTTTTATCAAAAGAAAGTAATAGTTTTTTAAAGAAATTTTTTAATGGAAGTACAGAAAGATTATTATTAAATTTTGTTGAAAATAAAAAGGTGTCAAAAGATGAGTTAAAAAGACTTATAGATGTTTTGGAACAAGACGAAGATTAGGGAAAGGAAGAAATAGTATGTTAAATTTTGTTTTGAATTTTATAAGTCCTATGTTTTATAAAATATTATATATGAGCATTATAGGAATATTTGTAGGATTATTCATTTTAATTATAAGAAAAATTTCAGATAAAAGGATTTCTCCTAAATGGAAATGCTTTATATGGTTATTGTTAATGTTGTCTTTAATAGTACCAGTTAAATTTGACTTAAAAAATAATCATGTAAATACAAAAATAATAAGTATATCTGGTTTAATAGAGCCGATACAAAATATATCAAGCAATAGTAAGTTAAATAAAAGTACAGAATTAGAAAAAGAATATGAAGAACAAGAGAAAGCAGTAACAGAAGTTTTAACAGAAAGGAAAAATAATGAAAGAGATAATATCAACCTTAAAAATTTAATATTAAATATAATAATTCCTATTTTATGGGTTACAGGAATTGCTTTAAATTTTCTATTACTAATATCAGGAAATAATAATATAAAGAAGAATATAAAGGTTAAAGTATTTAATGACAAAATATTAGACAGTTTAATTGAAGAATGTAAGAATGTGATAGGTGTAAAGTCCAAAGTCGAAGTTATATTGCAAGATTTTAAGCAAACACCATCTATAATAGGAATATTTAAACCTAAAATTTTAATAACAAAAGAATTTTTATTACAAGATTATACAACAAAAAAATATATTATAATGCATGAGTTATCTCATTATAAGAGAAAAGATCTAATATTTAACTACATTTTGCTTCTAATAACAATAATACATTGGTTTAATCCTTTTGTATGGCTATTTTTCAAGAAAATAAGACAAGACATTGAACTAGCAACTGATGAAATGGTATTAGATAAATTAAAAAATGAAGAGAAAAAAGAATATGGTATGACGCTAATAAATTCTTTGAAAATATATCAAGAGGAAAAATATACTGCAAAATTATTATGTGTTACAGATGATAGCAAAAATATGGAAAGAAGGATAAAAATGGTAAAATTATCAGAAAAATTTAAAAAGAATAAATCACTAATAGCAATTATATCTATAATTATAATAATAGTTGGAATATTATTGTTTTTTACACAAAATACTAATTCTAAAATAATAGATGAAGAACAAAATTCTACTCAAAATATTAAAGAAACATCAAAAAAATATGAATATAAAACATTTAAGCCATCTTTTAAAAAGACAAGTGAAAGTACTTATGATGATTATGATTTTACACAAGATATGACATATAAAGATAACATATACTATAAAAAAATTAATAATTATGAAGAATACAGCGAAGTTAAATCAAGATGGGATAACATTTTAAATATGAATAAAGAAGATTTTGAAGATAACTTCATGGTTATTACTGCTATTGAAAATACAAGTATGGTAGGATTGACGATTGATAAAATTGATACAGATGACAAAGGCTTATATATTAGTTTGATTCATTATGAAGATGGAGTAAATTTTGATGAAAATGAAACATGTATATCAATTAAAATTTCAAGAGATTTAGAAAAAGAGAATATATATGTTACAAGAAATTTAAGAGATAATGAAAAAGATATGAGTGAGGAAATGCAACTTGCAGAAAAAGATTTTTATATTGAAAATTTGCCATCATTTCAATATAAAGATGAAAACTATAGAAATGCTGAAAAATCTTCTAATAGTTTCATAAAGTTAATACCACCAGATTGGAAAGATATGATTTCAAAGAATTTTACAATAACGAAAAATATGCCAGAAATTGATTTTTCAAACTGGAACGATTTAGGAAATGATTTTTATAGTATAGCTATTACTGACTATAGTGAATATTTAAAACTGATGAACAATTACAATGCTCCAAAATTAACATGGTTTGATTTTAAGTATATTTATGCTATAATAGTTGTTAGAGTAAATGCAGACAATACAATAGATATAAAAGATATTGAAAGTGAAAACGGAAAATCGTATTTGAATGTATCTATAGGTGGATGGCTTGATGTTTCAGAAGAATTCAAATATCCAGCAGTATGCGTTGCCGTACCAAATTATAGAAGTTTAGAGAGTAACTTTTTAAATGTAAGAGTAAAATAAGTTTTAGAAAGGGTAGGGAGTAATGGAAGTACAAAATAAAAATAATATAAGAGTGATATTATATATTTTAGTATTAATAGCAGTATTTAGTATTATATTTTTGATATTTAAAATTGAAATATCAAATGAAAAACTAGAAAAAAATAAAGTAGGTCTAGTTGATGAAAATACTATACTTCCTACTCCAGATAGAATAATATATAAAAACATCAATAACGAATACATAATTATAAATTCAGGTACAAGTGCATATACCCAAATATATTCTGAATTATATAATAGGATCACAAACACTATTGAAGGGAAAGTATATTTAGAAGATGAAATAAGTCAAATGCAGAATAAAGGTAGTTTTATAGAATTTGATTATAATAGCAAAAGCAAAAATTATGTATTTATGCTAAACGAAAAAGAAATAGGTATTATAAAACGCTTTTCAGATAGTGGTCAAGTAATACAAACTTCTCTACCTGACAAAGATAAACTAGTAAAAAAAATTGATACCGTAGCAAAAGATATTTCAACGAAATATGATTTTGATACAGAATATAATTTAAATTCAGAAAATAAGCTATCAAAGGTCGAAACTAATTTAAACTTATCACAAACAAAAGTAACAGGAGTATATCAAAAGGTTATAGAATATAGTGAAGATGAGTATAATTCTATATTAAATAAATTGAATTTTAAAACAAATGAAGAAATGCCTAAAGTAGATTTTAATAAACAAACTGTTATTGTAACAGTATCAAGATATGAAATCAAAGATATAAAGAAAAATATTGGAAATATAAAATATAAATTAGGAAATTATCTTGATGAATATAACGTTAATATTTATATAATAAGTAAAGTAGTTAATTCAAAATGTATATATTTTAACATAGATTCAGATAAGACAAATGTAAGTACATTTTCTACAAATAATAAAGAAAATGGTGTTGAATATTATGTTCAAAATGGTAAATGTTATGCAAATATAAATAATAAAAAAACAGAAATACTATCGATAGAAACAGCAACTGATATAGCAGAAAAAGAAACTAAAAAAACCAAATATCAATATCAAAGTTGGAAATCTGAATTTTATCGTGGAGAAAGCATAGATAACTCAATTTCAGGAGAGTTAATTTTAGGACTAGATGACATTAGTAGACTTTATCATTGGAGAGCAGAGTGGCAGAACGAAGAATACGAAGGAAAAATAATGTGGAAAATAAGGTTATTTGATAAAAATGATCCATTAACAAGTTTATATATCTATGCTGATGCTATAAATGGAGAGATTATAGGAGCAGGAGCTTCTAGTGATTAATAGAAAGAAAGGGATAGAAGATGGCAATATTATATGTAGTAATTGCATTTATATGTTTAATAGTCCCATTGATTTTAACACTACTAAACATAATAAATCTATTTAAGAAAAAGAAGATAAAGGAAAATTTAATTGATATTTTGACATTTTCATTAGGTATTATTTTAACTATATTACTGTATTTTATTTGTGGATTTGAAGATTATAATGTAGCATTAAGACTAGGTGGAGGAGAAATAGATGTTCATAGCCCTATAGCCTCTTGGAGCTATCCAACAGTTTTAGCAATATTTTTATTAGGAATTATATCTTATGGTTTAATAAGAATAAAAAAATTAAAGCTACCACCGTTAGTAATTGTAGGGGCAATGTCAGGAATTTTTATATGTTCAATATATATGATAATTTTTATAATACAATTAAGCAAAAATATTCTAGAGTTAGCAATTTTCGGAATACCATATTTAATAATATTTCCTATTAACTATATTTTATGTAGTATAAGAGCTGAAATAGAAATTATGAAAAAATATAAAGAACAAAATATAAAATCAAAAGAATATAACAACAAGTTTTTAAATAAATGTAGTAAATTACTTTATAACATAGATAATTGGCCTATAATTGCAATTATTTTTTCAATACCACTTATAGTTGTTCTTGTATGTATATTAGTGTTGTTTGGTCAAAGACCAAATGAAGCAATAAAAGCATTCCTAGAAACAAGTGATTGGACTTTATCAACAAAAATTTCTCCACCATCAATCACTTATGACGGACATTATTTGTGTACTGTTTCTTTGAGAGGACATAAGAATATTGTCAAACCTATAAGAATGAGAATTAGAAGAGGAGAAAAAATTGTAGTTAATAGACAATTATGTGTTGCAAATGCGTTTGAAGATTTAATACAAGAGAAAATACCTAGATTTCATCATTTTATAAGATATATATATGATAAATATGGCTATCCACTATCTAAACATATAAACACTGCATTTCAAGCAGATATTACATATATATTAATGAAACCTTTGGAATGGATCTTTTTATTAGTTCTATATATATTCGATGTAAATCCAGAAAATAGAATTGCAACACAATATATAGGAAAAAAATTAAAATTAAATGATTAATATAAAAATAGTAAAAGAGGAAAAGGACTAGAAAAGAAATTATTAATACAAATTACAATTTAATAATTAGTTAGAAAAATAGTAAGTTGTAGAGGAGAAAAAGATTATATGAAAAATAAAAAAGTAATAATTATAATAAGTATTGTTGTAAT